>DASZCH010000245.1:0-2080 GCA_035943235.1 Candidatus Acidiferrales bacterium | reverse complement strand
AGCTCGTGCGCAAGGGATTCGTGTTTGTCCTCCGCGGCAGCGAGCTGCCGCAGCAAATGGCGGACGGAATCGTCGCGCGCAGTGTCCGCTGCCCGGCGATAAAACCGCGCGGTTTCGTATTCCATTTCCTCGGCGAATTTGCGCGTCGCCTCGATGCTCAACGTCCGATTGAGCCAAATCGGCCGCCGCGCCACAAATCCTTTGACGTCCTGCCGGCGGATCAGCGGCAGGAAGTCGCCGAATTTTCTGCGGTGTAGCTCAAGCAGCATGTCGCGATGGCCGATCTCCTCGTGCGCCATCTTGTCGTACATTGCCGCGGTTTCGGGATAGGCGCTGCGAAGCCTGTCGGCAAACGAGCGGTAAATCCGGTTATCCTCGTCCTCGTTGGATATCGCGAGGGCAAGAATTTCCTGCTCATTGAGGTCGGCGAATCGTTTCAAAACTGCTGTCCCCTGGACGATGCGTGTTGGGGCGGGCCAACACACCTATTTTAGAGCTATTCTAATTGTTCAAGCCAGCCCGGATCGCAACCTTAGGCACCCCGGATTTCACGGAATGACGCTGAACATCGTCCGCCGCGCACTCGAACCAGTCATGCGCCGCCTTTTACATGTTTATTGGCGTTTTTCCCGCGGGCTCACCGTTGGCGTCCGCGCTCTGGTTTTGGACGGCGAAGGTCGCGTGTTTCTGGTCAGGCACTCTTACGTTGCCGGATGGCATCTGCCGGGTGGCGGCGTCGAGGAGGGGGAAACACTCGTGGCGGCGCTGGCGCGGGAGCTACGGGAGGAGGGAAATATCGACTTGAGCGAGCCGCCCCTCCTTCATGCCATTTATTTTAATCAACGGATGTCGCGGCGCGACCATGTTGCCCTTTATGTGGTGCGTTCGTTCCGGCAGGCGGCGCCGCCGCAGCCGAACAGCGAAATTGTGGCGCACGGCTTTTTTGCGATGCAGGATTTGCCCGCGGAAACCTCCCGCGCAACCCGCGACCGTATTGCCGAAGTGCTGACCGGCCGCGCTGTTTCCGAGATCTGGTGACCGCTTCACGCGGAAGCGAGCGCAGCACATCGGAGCGAATTGATTTAGCCCAACCGATTACGGTCGTGTGGGGCCGCAAAATCGATCGTGGGCCCGATCGGAACGATGCCAGTCGGGTTCACCTGCCGTTGGCTGCCGTAGTAATGCCGTTTGATGTGATCGATGCTCACGGTCTCGGCTATTCCCGGTGTCTGATAGAGGTCACGTGTGTAGTTCCACAGATTCGGATAGTCGGCGACACGCCGCAAATTGCATTTGAAATGGCTGTAATAGACCGTGTCGAACCGCACCAGCGTCGTGAATAGGCGCCAATCCGCTTCGGTAAGTTGACGCCCGACCAAATAGCGTTGGCGCGCCAGGCGTTCCTCGATTTTGTCGAAAGCCTCGAAAATGCCGTAGGCGGCTTCTTCGTAGGCCTGCTGGCTGGTCGCAAAACCGGCGCGATAAACGCCATTATTGATGTTGGGATAAACAAGCTCGTTGACGGCGTCGATTTCGCCGCGGAGTTCGGCTGGATAATAATCGGTGTGAACGTCGGTGAGCGCGTCGAAGGCCGAGTTGAGCATGCGGATAATTTCGGACGATTCATTATTGACGATCGTCCGCCGCTTCTTATCCCACAGCACCGGGACCGAGACTCGTCCGGTATAATGCGGATCGGCGAGCAGATAGATTTCGGCGAGCGTCGCTTTGCCATTCACCGCATCCAGCGTACCGCCTAGCGCTGTGCCGAATTCCCAGCCGGTCTTGCCGTAAAGCGGCTCGGTGATTGACACGGAAATAATCGACTCGAGCTTCTTCAGCGTCAGAAAAATCAAGGTGCGATGCGCCCAAGGACAGGCAAGCGAAACGTAGAGGTGATAGCGCCCGGCTTCCGCCGGAAATCCGCCTTCGCCGGAGGGACCGGCGCCGCCGTCGCGTGTCACGAAATTGCGAAACGCCGGCGCCGGTCTGATAAAACGACCTTCCTTTGTGCGGGAAATGTCCTCTCGCCATGCGCCATTGACGAGTAAGCCCATCGCTTTCTCCGATGCTTGGGTAC
>DASZCH010000244.1:0-6640 GCA_035943235.1 Candidatus Acidiferrales bacterium | reverse complement strand
CATAGGCGCGTTTTTCATGTAAGGATGTGAGGGGTCACATGATCTGGCGCTGAACTCACCAGTGACTTCGGTAATCGGTCTTGAGTCGCCTTTATTTGCAGTTCTCGCTTGTTTAGGTTTCAGTCGAAAAAATAAGCGCTCGGTGTTCAGCGACTTTTGCAAAGCTCCATTCGGGTGTGCTGCTCGTGATATCGCTCTCGCCCGTTACCCGGCAGGACATTCGCGGGATGGAAGTTTGCACGGGCGATAAGCGGATGGAGGGTCCGCCCCGTGTGCTTGCAGGCGAATTGCCCTTTGAGGATCGTGTCGATGAACGCGCCTGCGCGTCGGTACAAGGTAGGACGAACGCGGCCAATCGTGGGGACGTCTCTTGATTCACACGATGGTTTTCCCTCACTAGCTGTCCGATCCACTCTCTCGCGAGTTAGAGGGTCTGATATCGTGATCGCCCCTTTTCCGTGGCGCCAAGGAGCTCAAGCGCGACCTCTGACGAAGAGAAAAGCTCCGCGGCCTCACGCGAGAGCTTTTGGCAGGGCGGCATTCCGAGCCGAGAGGGCTGCTTGGATTGCCGCGCTCGCGCCACCCTCCTAACTCTGCTCCGAGAGACGCTAAGTTCCTTTGCGACCCCAATCCTCTTTGGCTTCGCGCTTCGCTGCCGGTCGGAAGTCGACCGAGCTTTTGGTGGACTGTAGAGGCGATAAGATTTCCCGCTCAAGAGCCGATAAGATTTCCCGCTCAGCGGCCAGCCAATGTTGCTCTGCCTCGTCATTACGATAGCCACTTGCGATCCATTTTTCGTAAGCACGCTCGCGGATTCGATCTGATAAGTCCGTTTCGCGGAGCTGGGCTAATTTCAGCCAAGCCGCCTTCAACCTGAGGAAGTCCTCTCGCAATTTGGGATCGGTCTCCTCGGCAGCCTGTCGAGCGCAGGTCTCCGCATGCTTGTAACAATTGCGTATTTCCTTGCTGGCACTCTTGAGCATCGCCGTTACCCGATGTCTCTAGTCGACGTATAAAAAGCAAACTTCGACCTCGTGGAAGTAGTCAATCTGGTTGTTCGACGCGGTGGGCCTCGTCACCGGCCGGCCATATTTTGGAAACGCGGCGGCCTTTGTATCCGTTCCGGAGTGGTCCCGGCCGTCTGAGGCTGGAGGGCTGGGAGGATCGACCGGGACCTAGCGCGGCCAGCTACCTGTTGCCAGCAAGGTAGCCGACTGGCCAGCTTTGAAGATGAGAAAGCATCCAGGTCGGAGAAGTTGGTGCGGCAATCAAGCGCGACCGCAGCTTCCCACCCGAGCTACTCGCGCCGGAATCGAGTTCATGGGAGCAGATTGAAATAAATATGCAGAGCGCAACTTATATTTCGACCAGAACGCTAACGCCCGTTCACAACACGACTTACAAAAGCGATGGCGCGCGCGCATTCGCAGAAGTCCGCTGGCCTGCTCAGAGGCGTGACCGTCTCGCCCGGTCACGTCCCAGCCATTATGCGGTCAGCCAAGCGAAGTTGTTTTCTTCGCCTTTCGCCTGACAGTGCCAAGCTGCATTTTCTGCGGCTGCGCCTCTGAAAGTTGAGCCGCTGAAGGGTTGAGTTCTGCCTCAGCGCGAAACCAATTCTGGTCGGCATCCCCACCGTTTGCAGCCCAAATGTGATAAGCGCGCTCCCGAATGCGAAGCATCAGAGCCTGATCCATCAGAAGAACCTCGTAGTTAACAGTTGCGATTCGAAGCGGCGGCTCTGTATCTGATTCGCGTTTAGACGGAAACAAGCTCGTATGTTTTGAACCACTTCGAGTTTCGGCCAAATACTATTTGTCGGTCTGATGCTGCGCTTTATCGGGCCCATTTTCGACAATGCTCTGCCGGCGCTCACTCGCGAGCCGCTCCCAAAGCTCCGCCATGTCTTCCAATTGCTTTTTCAGCTGGGAATCTTTCATTTGAGCAGCTGTGTGACGACACTCGGCGGCATTCTTCTCGTATTCCAAGATTGTTTGCATGGCTCCCAACCCGACTCGGCCCCCGATCATAGGAAGAATATCGCGGCCACGAAAGAAGAACCGCCGCGCCGCCGGTTCCCGCCGTTTGGGTGATAAGTTCCATCTACTTAGCTAAAAATTTAACATTTAAGACAATTGCCACGGAACGGGCGAACAACCGCCGTGTTTTGGAAATCGAGTCCCTCATTCAAAGGGTTGAGTGGGTATGCTTTCGCGTTCCTGTTGCCTGCATCAGGCACGAGTATGCCTGTCGCTTGCGCGACTGACGGCTGATGCGAATGTCAGGCACCGTTTGGAGGAACTGGCGATAAATTTTGCTGAGCGAATTGGCGGCGAGGACGATCTGGATATTGCACAGATCTTTGCTGGAATTAGGCCGAGCAAAATAAAAGAGGGGAACTCAAATTGCCGTCCGCCGCTGCAACGATTCCAAATACAGAACGCCACACAATCGGGCACGAGCTTCTGCACGACACCACCAATTTATCGCGCTAATCCCTTACTTGCCAGTTTCCGTGTCAATGATCACGGGGTTCGACAATCCACCGCCTTAACGAATCGTCTAGAATCAGGTTGGTATGTTGGGTGAGACGGGACTGAGATGGATCACGAAGAGATTGACCGCTTTATAGCGTGTCCAAGTTGTGGCGCGCGGATGCGCTTCTTGCGAACACTGCCGTCGAACGGCAATTGCCGCGAAATGCAAACATTCGAGTGTAGGCCGTGTCGTCTCGTGGTCACCGCCGAGCAAGTGCTGCTGCAATTTCCCGAGTTACTGTCGGCCTGATTTCATCACGCGACTCCCAGCAAAGCCGGCCATGCCTCAAACCGACGCTATGCCAGATGGTCCCGAAGGGTACAACGAAGCAGATTGACGGACCAAGCTTGCGAAGCTGTTCGAACTAGATATTGAGATTTTGCGGTTCGCTTTTCCCCTTACATACGCCAGACGTGCTACGGTGAACTTCTGGGCGGGGAGCACGCCATGACACTGTTTTACGACGCAACCGCTGTGCCCGTTCTTGTGGATAGCTGAAGAAAGCGCCCGGAGCCGTGTGCTTCTTCCGCCAACTAACGCTCGGGTTATTTGACTGCTACTTTGGCATTGATCTCCCCCTCGCTATTTGGCGCATTGTCGCTAGAGAGTGAAGATGGACGCGCGGACCAAGAAAGCGAGGACGGCGGGGGTAGTTGATCTTTGGTACAGGGATGCGATCATTTATCAGCTTCACGTCAAGTCGTTCTTCGACGGCAATGATGATGGCATCGGCGACTTCCCGGGATTGATTTCAAAACTCGACTACATTGCCGATCTCGGCGTGAACGCTATATGGATCCTGCCGTTCTATCCTTCGCCGCGATTTGACGACGGTTACGATATCAGCGGTTATCGTGACGTTCATCCCGACTATGGAACGCTCGCTGATTTCCGTCAGTTTGTTCGCGCTGCGCATGCCCACGATATTCGGGTCATCACCGACCTTGAGGTCAACCACACCTCCGACCAACACCCGTGGTTCCAGCGGGCCAGGCGGGCAAAACCGGGATCGGCGGCGCGCAACTTCTATGTCTGGTCCGACACCGATCAAAAATACGCCGGCACGCGCATTATCCTCGTCGACACGGAACGCTCCAATTGGACGTGGGATGCCGAGGCTGGCGCATACTATTGGCATCGCTTCTCCTCGCACCAACCCGATTTGAATTTCGATAATCCCCAGGTCCTAAACGCGGTGCTGGGCGTGATCCGATTCTGGCTACGGCTAGGCGTCGACGGTCTTCGGCTGGCTTCCGTGCCGTACCTTGTTGAGCGCGAAGGCACTAGCAACGAAAACCTGCCAGAGACACATCGGATTCTAAAGCGAATTCGTGCCGAGCTCGACGCCAACTTTGCCGACCGCATGCTGCTCGCGGAGGTCAATCAGTGGCCTGAAGACGTGAAGATGTACTTTGGCGATGGCGACGAATGCCACATGGCGTTTCACTTCCCGTTGATGCCGCGCATGTATATGGCGATTGCGCGCGAGGACCGCTTTCCAATCAGCGACATCATTCGGCAGACGCCGCCAATTCCCGATACGTGCCAATGGGCGATTTTCCTACGCAATCATGACGAGCTGTCGCTCGAAATGGTGACTGACAGCGAGCGTGACTATCTGTGGCAGACGTACGCTGCCGACCGGCGGGCGCGCATCAATCTCGGTATCCGTCGCCGGCTTGCGCCATTAGTCGAAGGTGACCGACGACGCGTCGAGCTGATGAACAGTCTGTTGCTCTCGATGCCCGGTACCCCCGTCATTTATTACGGCGATGAGGTTGGCATGGGAGACAACATCCATCTGGGCGATCGCGATGGCGTGCGCACTCCGATGCAATGGTCGCCTGATCGTAACGGCGGTTTCTCCCGTGTCGATCCTGCGCGGTTGATCTTGCCGTCCGCAATGGACCCGCTCTACGGATATGAGGCGGTCAATGTCGAGGCGCAACGCCGCGATCCACATTCGATTCTCAACTGGACACGGCGCATGCTCGCCATCCGCAACAGTCATCCCGCTTTCGGTCGCGGCACGCTGACATTGCTTTCTCCGAAGAACCGTAAAATTCTGGCATATGTTCGCGAATACGAAAGCGAGACGTTGTTGTGCGTTGCTAATGTCGCGCACACTTTGGAAGCCGTCGAGCTCGACCTGTCGCAATTTGCTGGTCGCGTTCCCGTCGAACTCAGTGCCGGATCATCGTTCCCGCCGATCGGGGAATTGACTTACCTCCTCACTGTGCCGGCTTTCGGCTTCTACTGGTTCGCGCTGGCGACCGCGGATGACCAGCCCACCTGGCATACCCCGGCACCGGAGCCGTTGCCGGAGTTTGTGACGATGATTGTTCGCGATAGTTTAGCGAAAGCACTCGTCTCGCCCGCGGCTAAGCTTGTCGAAGAAGAGGCCCTACCGCAATATATTGCGAAACGCCGTTGGTTCGGCTTGAGAGATCAACCGATCAAAGCCGCGCGAATCAAGCATCTTGTCAATATCGGCGATGATGGCGACGAAATTCTGCTCACCGTGGCCGAGGTCGAGACACCTGAACTGACGACGCGTTGGCTTCTGCCCTTGGCGGTTCTTTGGGAGGACCAACCATCTACAGCGCTCCCCAATATGCTGGCGGTAGCGCGCGTGCGGCGTGGACGGCGCATGGGTTTGCTCACGGACGCCTTTGCTCTGCCATCCTTCGCCCATCGATTCGTTACGTGCCTAGCTTTGGGCAAAGAGTTGGTAAGCGACGATGGCGTGGTGCGCTTCCAACCGACCGTAACCGGACGCGGTCCGCTCGAAGGAAGTCTCAAAGCAGAGGTCAATTTGCTGGCCGCCGAACAATCCAACAGCTTGCTGACGGTTGGCGACATAGCGATGTTGAAGATTTACCGTCGCATTTCCGCGGGCGAACATCCGGAAGCAGAGATGGGGCGCTATCTTACGGCGGACGGGTTCACTCATGCGCCTGCTCTGCTGGGAGACGTAGTTCGTGTTGCCTCTGACGGCACCCCTTTCACTTTAGCGATTGCGCTGGGATTCGTGCGAAACGAAGGTGATGCTTGGTCGTGGATCTTGGATCACCTCGGTCGCGCCCTCGATACATTCGCCCCGGCAACTGGCGCCGACACCCCGGAGGCCGACTTGCTAAGCGATTGCGAGGCGATTGTCGGAGCGATCGGTAAGCGCCTCGGCGAGATGCACGCGATATTGTCGCGCGAGACGTCTGATCCAGCATTCGCGCCTAAAGTCGCCGACGCAAGCGACGCCGCGAATTGGGCGCGGAAGACCGAAGAGCGAATTGAAACCGCCTTCGAAGCGATATCTCGGCTGCAGACTTGGGAACGCGTCCAGGACCACGATTGTGCGCAAACACTGCTGAGCCAACGGGAAGGCATTGTAGCGGCCGTCCGCAATCTCGCCAAATCCGGCGCGGGCACAATGATGACCCGCATCCATGGAGATTTTCATCTCGGTCAGGTGCTGGTCGCGGACGGCGATGCCTACATCATCGATTTCGAGGGCGAACCAGGCGCCTCGATCGCGGAGCGCCGTGCCAAATCAAGTCCGCTGCGCGATGTCGCCGGCCTTCTTCGGTCCATCGACTATGTCGGCGCGACGTTCATCGACCGCGGCCGCGTCGGCGCCGTTCCGGTGGATGCGGCGCAGCGCGACCAGCTCATCGCACAATTTCGCACGCGCGCTGTGACCGCATTCCTGCAGGCTTATTGGGAAGCGACGGCCTCGTACAACGGTGCAGCCGCCCACAATCTGCTCAATCTCTTTTTGATCGAAAAAGCCGCTTACGAGATTGCCTACGAAGCCGCCCACCGGCCAACTTGGATCGGCGTCCCGATCGCTGGCCTCGCTCGGTTGACCGGGAAGCAGATGGGGGTGCCGAAGTGACTGGTGTGGGCGCAAGAGCATGGCTGGAGCGGAGCAGAAACTAGCGACACGGCAGGAGCGCATTTTGTGGTCGAGGACCAGGGAGATCGCCAAATCATTCGCGATATGCTCGACACATATTATGAAACCATGCAGGACCAATCGAAGGTTCCGCAGAAATCTACTCTATTATCTTTTCTTGTGACAAACCGCCTGCAAGCAATTCTATTG
>DASZCH010000243.1:0-36535 GCA_035943235.1 Candidatus Acidiferrales bacterium | reverse complement strand
CGGCCGATGGAGGACATCCCATGCCGCCACCGCCACCGATAGGACCAGCGTCTGCTCTCTCGCAGAGTCCGATCCTGACGGCCAGCGGGCGTCTAACCTCACTGGCGCTCATTTAGAGTCGATAATTTTCGTTTCTTAGGAGAACCCTAGCAGAGTGAGGGCTTCCGACAGCACTCGACCGGAAGCCCTCCTAGGGACCACGAAGATCAAGTAGAAGGCGTCCGCCGGCAAAGGGGTGAAACTCCCATCACTTCCCCTCTTTTCTTTTTGTGCTACTATCGACTACACGCTAGGTGTCACACATCGCACACGAACTCATTTGGTGGGCCTGCATTTTACTGGAGATGGTCCTCGTCCTTCGTTCGATCCCGGCGATGTTCAAGAGATTCCCCATCTTTTACTGCTATGTAGGTTCCGTTCTGTTGGTAGACTTGCTCGCAATACCTACGTATCGAATGCTTCCCGGCTTTTATGGACTGTTTTACTGGTCCACCGCGTTCCTGACAGCAGCTTTGGGTTATGGAGTGATTCTGGAAATCTATGGCCGATCTTTGGCCGGGTTCCCGGGCGTATCGCGTTGGATCCGCATTGTATTGGGTGGGCTGCTTTTTGTGATTGCGGCGAAAGCGCTCGTCGAGTTATTTGGTGGCGCCGCAAATCCCTGGGCCTCGTCGGCAGCGCTTCTGGAGCGCGACTTACGGACCGCGCAAGCGATCCTGCTGGGCGCCCTGTTGGGCATCTTCATTTTCTATCGGATCGCGATTGGGAAAAATCTTCGCGGGATCATAGCCGGATATGCGCTTTACGTCGGAGTGAGAGTGATCGAACTCACTGCTTACGCACAGTTGGGAAAAGCCGATGGGATTTTCGTCAGCCAGCTTGAACCGATCGGCTACCTGATTTGCCTTATCATATGGACGGTGGCGTTATGGTCACCTGCTCGCGAGCCGATCGCGGAGGGTGCTCCCGGGATGGAACGGGACTATGGCCTTCTTTTGCAGCAAACCAGAACCAAGCTCGCACGGGCCTGCGGGCATCTGTCGAGGACAGTCCGCCCGTGATCATAGGCCTACTTTCGGTCGTGATCGGCGTTCTCCTTCTGGGATTCCTGTTCCATTGGGCCATTGGGGGAGGTTCGTCCGCCGTGGACGAGGAACTCTCCCCGATAGGCGGTTCCCAAGCTCTGCACCTGGACTTGCCGTCGGCCGAACTTATCGAAAGAATCCTCGATCCACGCGACCTGGACTTCGTGAGCAAGGAATCGACGCGGGAGACTGTGCGGCTATTTGAGAGGGAGCGCCGTGCGCTGGCAATCTCCTGGCTGCAGCAGACGCGGCGGCAAGTCGTCCGCCTGATGAGGTATCACGTTGGCGCCGTCCGTCAGAACGCCAATTTCCGGCCTGCCCCCGAAATCAAGTTAGCCCTTCACTATGTGCGCTTTCTCATCGCATACGAGCTGGTGCGGGCGTTGTTTTACGCTCAGAGCCCGTTTCAGGTGCGGCCGTTGGTCGCCTATGTGACCCTGGTGACGGAGCGAATTTGCGGCGTCTCCGATAAATTGCTCGGGGAACTCTCGGCGGCCGCCGGTGCCCCTCCGCACGGCACGTCGGGCGGAAGCTAGGGTGATTGCACGGTGAACCCATATTGCACGGTGAACCCATGACGATTGACGCGGCTATCGCCGATCTGAAAGGGCGCACTTTACCCCGGCTGCCAGGCGATATTGCAAGATTGGTTTACCTTGCTGCCACGCGCGACTACAATACCGGAAGGTATTACCATGACGGACTGGCGCACCTGTACACCGAGGAGATCGCCGGCCGCGCACTGGAAGAATGCCACAGCGATATCTTCCGACGTTTGGTTCACTCTTCAATCGAGGATTTGCTGGTCCAAATTGAGACCTATGTGAATTCCGGTTGCGGGCAAGCCGGCGAGGTCATCGACTTTTGGGAAAAGATGGAGCCGTATCGGATCGCGATACCGCTCGCGTCGGATCCTCTGTCCGCGCAGTTGTTCAACTCGAACCTCAAGATCGCCTTGGCAATTTTGAGATGCCGCGTGAATAATCCTCGGAGTAGTTCACCAGCCGCATCGCTACGCCCGTGACCTGTCCGACCACTTCGGCTTCCTCGGGCCACGCGAACTGTTGTGTGGAACACGATGAGAGGGGATGCGGAATGAGGGTGAGCTTGCCGTTGAGCAGTTCACACCAGGCGCACGCATAACCGTCGCGAAGTTCGATGAAATAAATCGGACGGTCAAGTTCGGTTCTCCACGGGCCATGTTGAATTTCGTTCTTCTCGCCGTCGATCTGAACGAACGATCCCGGCCGCAGTAACGGATAAAGAGTGAAGTCCTTCTGTCCGATGTACCCGTATAGGCTGTGTCGAAGGTCGAGGCTCTGGATAACGGGTACGGGCACTTCTCCCCACACCTCTACCATGCGTGACAACAGGCTGCTGCGCTCGATATTGAAACCGCGATCGAAGCGCACCGGAAACATAACGGGTTGAGATTCGTCGGTGACTCCAAGCGTCAACAGATGAGTTCTGTCCAACGGCAGCGAGAACTGGTAGCGGAAAATCTTGGTCAGGTCGACGTCGAATAGGGCGAGAAGCTCATGGAAGCCCGTTCGATAAATAATGCTAAGGCTAAAAAGTTTGTGGATGCTCGGAACCGCATCGGTGTTTTCGATCTGTGTCAGCCACGCATTCGAGATTTGAAAATATTCATTGCCTTCTTCCTGGGCAATCTTTCGGCTGAACTCTTCGACTTCTCGTGTCGTGATTCCCAGACGATTCCGTAGGTTCTTTAATCGTTCTCCGGCGTGCATTGACCTGCCCTCCTAAAGGGAAGCCGTCTGCCGACTCGAAAGAACCTGCTTGCAAAGGAAAGCGTCGCTCGGTTTGTTCATCGCAACCGATAGCCTGCCGCCAAGATGCCTCTGTGCCGGATCGACATTTTTGCCAAACACGAAGTCTACTACTCCAGATGGTTTCCCGACAAGGATGCGAACGAGAAGGTGCTCCGAGTGACGCGTGAAAAACGGCCGATCGAAAATACGGTGAGGATCCTCCTGATTGAAAACGACGCCGGCGTTTCGCCGTTGATCGCGGAAGGATTGAAACAGAAGTTTGGATGCGGCGCTTATTTGCAGTGCACTTCAAAGCTATCGAGCGTCTGGCAAAGTCTCGCCGACGATGAATTCGCAGCTATCCTTGTGGATTTATCGATTGCGAACGGGTTCGGGAACGTCCTGATCCCGACGATTCGTTCTCTGGCTCCCGAGACGCCTCTTTTTGCTTTGCTCGACCAGGGCGGCGAATCGCAGGGCCAAGAAGCATTGAGAAGAGGTGTGGACGGCTGTTTCTTCAAACATGAACTCCACAGTCGAGCTTGGCTCGCCATTGTATGCCGATCGGCCCGGCGTCACCGGACGCTTCCACGGTTCGCGCGCATGTGAGGCGGTGCGAAAAATGGCGCTCTCTCGCGGCCTCTTCGACGATTTGCCGGAAACCAAACGAATAGGCGAACAGGATCCGGCCTGCCTTTTTTCGATTCTCTGGAGAGTTTCGGCGGCAGGAACAAGACCCTCTAAGGACGTTGCGCCGGGGCGCCGTAGGCGAGTGAGTTATTCAAGCGCCGGTCGAGCATCGCGGCAGCAAACTTCGCGCATTCTGCCAGTTCCCGATTTGCCCAACCGGACACCGACGGAAGCGCCTTCCCGCTCAGTTTCCGGGACGCCCGCAGCAGCCGATGATACAGTTTGACTTCCTTGATCCACAGATTGCTTTCATGCAGCGACCGGCCCAGCTGCTCGGATGCCAGGGACAGTATCTCGAAATGCTCGGCGCCGATCGCATCGTTGGCGATTCCCGTGGCGCTCTCGAGCGAATTCGACAGTGGCTGCGCCGCGATCGTGACCCAGATCGATCTCCATTGAGATACGGCAAATTGGGCCAGGGCGGCAAGTGACATTACGCAAATGAGTGCGGCGATCATCGTGTACTAGTTTGGCGCACCCGGATAACCTTGGCAATGGGTCGAAAGTACCACCTGCTAGAATCGAATGGCCTTGAACTCCGTGCAGTGGCCCATCGGTAAGGGCGGCGTCGCCGCGTCGCGGACGTGAAAGCGGCATTGCCGTCAGTTAAGGGAGGGAAGGGATTGCGCCGGCATGGACGTTAAGGATCATGAAGTCGACCCGAAGAATGTGACGTTCCGCTCCTGGGAGTACTCCGCCCGCTTGTACGAGCTGCGAAAGCGGGATTGGTGGATGTGGGGTTTTTCCGTCCTAGTGAATCTGCTGCTTACTGCCGGCATCGTTTCTCTTTCGTTCCCGGCTATCATAACGGACCGGCAATCACCCTTCGGATCGAGCGTCCTCAAAACCATTCTCGGCCTGGTCGGTCTGATTCTGCTGTTCATCGGTTATGTCACATACGAAAAGATCCTCATCAATAGGCTGCGCCTTGAGCTTGCCGAAGGGCAATTTCAGTCTTCGCTTTGGCGGAACCTTGCCCTGGTCGACCCGCTGACCGGTCTTTATAACCGTCGTTTTGCGGAGCGGCACCTGAAGTCAGAAATCGCACGCGCTCGCCGCCGGGGTTATCCCTTAACGTTTGTGCTTTTCGACTTGGACAATTTCAAGCAAATCAATGATCGTTTCGGTCACCCCGCCGGGGATGCGGCCCTCAAAGCATTCGCAGATCGGTTGGCGGGAGTCATCCGGGAAGGCGATTTAGCCGCACGTTTAGGCGGCGATGAATTCATGCTCCTGCTCGCCGATTGCGACTCGTCTTCTCTGTCTCCGATCCTAGGCCGCTTGGGATCGGTTCATGCGCAATGTGGCGCGCATCTGATTCCCGTGACTTTTTCAACGGGAGCGACGCAATACCAAGACGGAGACCGGCCCGAGGACCTCTTCCACCACGCCGACAAACTGCTCTACGACCAGAAGCAAGCGCGCAAGCAGCTAGCTGCTTTACCTTCCAAATAACGGCTTTGCGATTCCCGATTGCGGGCCCGCGCATGCGCGGCTTCCTCCGTGTCGGTTGAGCCCATCTCGAGTGGTTCTGAACTACAGTTCTCAGATTCTTGCTTGGAAAAGAAAGCAGGATTTCGGTTTCCGGCCGGGAACGAGACCGCTCTATGAAAATTAAATCTGCATTCGGTTGGGCGTCGGTCAGCTGTGTGCGGATTTAGTCTCGGGAGCGAACCCTGTCAGAAGCAAGCCTCTTGAAATCGGAGAAGCGATGAAAGTTCGCGCTGGGGCTGCTCCGATGGCAAGCGCACGGCGCATCGAGCGGCGCCAATGGTGGCTTTTCTCCTCCGGCATCATCGTAACGATCGTCCTGACCGCGGGAATCATATCCTTCGCGCTCCCGGTGCTGAATCCTGGAGTCAGTTCCTATTTTTCTGTGGACAACAGTCTGGCGGTACATGCCCTCGTCGGGCTGGTTCTTCTGTTTGACGTATATGTAGTCTTTCAGCAATTTCAAATTTATGGATTTCGAAAGCGCGTCCAGGAGCGTGAAGAATTATTTCGATTAATCGGTGAAAACGCCGCCGACATGATCGCTCTGGTCGACGCGGATGGAAAGCGCCTCTATAGCAGTCCTTCGTACAAAAAGCTCCTCGGCTATTCGGAAGAAGAGCTTCAGCAAACGACCTTTTACGAACAGGTTCATCCCGATGATAGTGCGCTCGTTGCCGCCGCGGCCCATGAAGCGCGTCGGTCGGGAATGGGTCGACGGGTGGAGTATCGCATCCGGCACAAAGATGGCCACTGGCTCGTCGTGGAATCGACGGCCAGTTTGGTCCAGAATCAGGACAACGACGGGAGGAAGATGGTCATCGTCAACCGCGATATCACCGAGCGGAAGCAACTCGAAGAACAGCTCTATCTGTCGCAGAAACTCGAGGCCATCGGCCGCCTCTCGGGAGGGGTGGCGCACGATTTCAATAATCTCCTCGGGGTGATTATCGGCTATAGCGAAGCTCTGCAGAAGCAGATGGGCGCGGACCATCCTTTCCGTGAAGCGATCGAGGAAATTCAGAATGCCGGGAACCGCGCCGCGGCGCTCACCCAGCAATTGCTGGCGTTCAGCCGCAAGCAGGTCCTTGAACCGAAAGTGATCGATCTCAATACGGTGGTGTCGGATGTACAGAAAATGCTGCGCCGGCTCATTGGCGAGGACATCGCGTTGACGATTTTCCTGGGCGACGATCTCGGGCTGGTCAAAGCCGACCGCAGCCAGATCGATCAGGTGATTTTGAATTTGGCGGTGAACGCACGGGACGCCATGCCCAAGGGCGGGAGACTCACGATCGAAACGCGCAACGCCCAGCTGACTGAAGCTGACACAAATCGTTACCGCTACGTCATTCCCGGCCCGTTCGTGCTGATCAAAGTGACGGACACGGGATGCGGGATGGGTGCGGAGCTGCAGTCTCACATTTTCGAGCCGTTCTTCACGACCAAGGAGCAAGGAAAGGGGACCGGCCTGGGCTTGTCGACGGTTTATGGGGTTATCAAACAGAGTGGCGGGTATATTTGGGTCGAAAGCGAGGTGGATCGCGGCTCCACGTTCAAGGTGTATCTGCCGCGCGTGGAAGGACAGAGCGAAGCCGCCCCCGAACGCGAAAACGTGGAGCGGTCGGCGCAGCGCGCGCGCACGATCCTTCTGGTCGAGGACGAAAACTCGTTGCGCAAATTGACACGCAACACACTCAAACAGGCCGGGCACACGGTGCTCGAGGCTTGCGACGCCGCCGAAGCGCTCGAAGTGGCGAAAAAGGCAGCGTCGCCGATTGATTTGCTTCTGACCGACGTGGTCATGCCCGGCATGAGCGGCCGCGCCCTCGCCGACGAGCTTACCGCCCTTCGGCCGGCGCTCAAGGTCCTCTATATGTCTGGTTACACGGACGGCGCGGTGGCGACCCACGGCGTTCTGCAGTCGGGGATTTCATTTCTTCGCAAGCCGTTTACGGGCGACGAACTCATTGGGCGCGTCGACGAGATATTGTCCATATCGGTCCCGGCAGGACGCTAGCTGCGGTATATGCCGTGACCGAACTTGGTCCAGGAGAGGAAATGCCACGACTGTTGATTGTTGACGACGACGATGCCATGCGGAAGGTGCTTCGGTTTCGGCTGAAAAACTCCTACGAGATCATCGACACAGGCTCGCCGGAAGAAGCCCTGGCCTTGGCCCTGCAACAGAAACCCGACGCGATTCTCCTGGACTTGATGATGCCGAAATATTCGGGCTTTGAAGTGTGTCAAGCGATCTCGTCCATAAGCTTCACGCAAATGATCCCCATCTTCATCGTCTCGGGCGAATCCGCGCAGCGATATCGGGACTTTTGCAAGAATCTCGGCGCCAAGGGCTATTTTCAGAAGCCGATCAACTTCGAGGAGCTGGAGGGCCGTCTCGCCGCCGTCTTAGGCGACAAGCGCGTCGATCGCCGCTCGGAGACGCGCGTCAAATTGCGCGTCATCCTGAAGCTGAAAGGCACCGACGCCAAGGGCCAGCCCTTCGAACTGTTGACGCCTACCGACAATGTCAACGCACATGGCTTTCTTTGCGGCTGCACCGCGACACTAGAAAAGCATGCAGTCGTCGATGTGTCTCTCATGTCCGTCGGCCAGCATCTCGTCGGCAAAGCAGAGATGATCCACAATGAATGGCCGGACACTCCCGGGCAGACGTGTGGGTTTCATTTCAACGGCGAGCCGTTTGACTGGGTGCTGCGCTGAAAAACCGTTACGGCGTCCGATATCCATAAGCCGGGAGCCCCGGCCCGCGAAGAATTCCCAGCGACGGTCACGGGCCACGGGCGGCGACTCGGGCCGGAGAAAAGTCTCTTCAACCGGATTATGCAAGGTGCCGGGTTCTTTCGGATCGAAACGGCGCGGCCGTAACTTGGCTCCCTCTCTCGAGGGACTCTTTCCGGCCTCTTCCAGATCCTCTGAAAGTCGCAAAGTATTCCATTGACGTTACGTATACGATAAGTTATATGTATTGCGCGGGCCGCCCGTTTGCTCAGGAGAACAGGCCCATAAGCTCGAAGGCGGATTGGACCCGCCGAGGGACCGAGGCGGTGTCGCGACCTACTTGTGATCGCACAGCATCGCGGAGGATCCAGGGTCAGTCTCATGAAAATCCTGCTGGTAGATTACGACGCCGCAGTACTTCGGTATCTGGAAAAATTGCTCCGAAAGGAAGGTTGCGAAGTCGCAACCGTGCTCGCCACAGATGAAACTTGCGCTACGACAATTAGGGAGATGACTCTTTCCCAGGAGTTCGATGCGGCATTCATTGCTCTTTTGATGCCGGGTCTCAATAGCGTTGAGTTGTCCGGCAAAATCAAAATGGTTTCGCCGCATACGCAAATTATTTTGATGACCACGCCGTTCTCGCCCGCCGCCCGCGCGGAATTACTCGCCCACGGCGTGGCGACTGAGTTTTTCATAGAACCCCCCATGCTACAGGAGCTTCGGGAGGCCCTCGGAACGCGTCTGTGCGGCACCGAGCGCCTCGCTCATTAGCGGACTCGGTTCTGTGCAGAGCTTACCCGGCAGATTTCCTGTTTACTGCGGACCGGGCGTCACCTCGATTGACGTGACCGGATGGATTTCCATCCATTTGGCATGATTGTTGTCCTGCACATAGCTTCCCATGATGCGGACATGTGATCCCGGTGGCGGAAGCTGAACGGGACTGTTGTAAGTTGACGGGCAGACTGCCTTGGCGTCGAGTTGAGTGACGCGGAATTCGCAGACGATTTCAAATACCAAGTTTCCACCTTCATGGCTCATGTTTCCGGCGTTCAAGAGATTCTTGAATTCGGGGTCGACATTCAACCAACCGTGCGTATCACCGTCCGCCTCGTGCCGTACGCCGTCCGGCCGCTTGCCGTTGGTCGCGTCCACAACGGTTCCCGTCACTGCAATGCATTTCTGTTCCACAATAAGGCGCTGCGGATGGTAAACGTGGTTCCAGAGAGTGTCATCGCATTGCGTGGTTCCACCTGAGACAGCAGTGGGCTGCTCAGGAACACCAGGCGTTGAACCCTCGATGGCAATGTTCTTGTACCAGACCCAACCCTGTTGGCCGTCCGCTGCCTTGACATGGAAGAAACCGTTTTGCCTTGCAGGATCGAGCAGGGTCAACTTGGCGCCGATTTGGACATGCTCAAGAACCTGACCGGCGGTTGAAGAATCGCTGCGAAGATTTACATTTCGTTTAACCGTCGCTTGCTGGGCTAAAGCTACAGACGAAGCAAACAGGAGAATCA
This sequence comes from Candidatus Acidiferrales bacterium, assembly GCA_035943235.1. Lineage (GTDB taxonomy): Bacteria > Acidobacteriota > Terriglobia > Acidiferrales > UBA7541 > DAHUXN01. The sequence continues at coordinate 27,229 of DASZCH010000243.1, read as the reverse complement.
GGGAGAGCAGGGATAACCGAACCTTCACAATGGCCTCCTTAAATGAGCTTCGACGATGACGTACGAGATGAGCAATGGGGCTTCCGTTTGGGATCGAAAGCCCCCTAGGCAATCCAAGCCGATTGTGGAGTAAAAGCCTGCCGACTCTGTCAGGGGGCAGGCGATTCGGCTCAGGGACGCTATATAACTCCTACTATACGTACTGTCAATATAAATAACTGCCTCTATCTTTATCGCCCCGGCGGAACAAATAGACGGCCGACCCGAACCTGTTGTTCGCGTTAAAGTGCCGATCCCGCGGACGCGTACCCTCGCCGTTTGGCGTACGTTGGCCTGAACACTGAGCGAACCTATCGACGCGAATTTCTGTTGCGTGTTCCGGTCATAAAGGCACCCAAAAAATTCCAAAGGTAGCCATGAAATGAGGGATCAGCGAAAAAAGGATGCTCCGAGAAGGGATCTTTCGTTTTGCGCCGCACCTCGCCGATCACGAGAGTATTAAGTCTCAGTCCCCCAACGCCGTGCACCCGTCTTATGCCCGAAGGCGGTGCTGCGTTTCACTCATCGATGTGACCACTCTCCTCGGCGTGAATTGACAGCATGACCAGCTGACCTAAGATTCTCCGGCAATGAACGGGGAAAATCAGGACTTGAGTTGCGGCGGCACGCCATCGTACAGTGCCATTGCGACACCTGCGAGGCGGAGACGAGGACCATCCTTGAGCTGCCGAACAGGACAATCAGGAACAGTGTTTCAACATTCAAAAAAGTGGGACCCAGCGGCGCCTTGCTATGGAAAGTTTTGGGCAGATGTGCCGGGAAGTCCCGAAAGAATACGGCGCACGATCCCGCTGGGCGTTTGCCGCACGAAGACCGTAGCGCGCCGGCGCCTAGGAGATTACATCCAGCGGGAGGGCATTAATTCCACCGAGGCATTCCGCCAGAATACCGCTCCCGGAATCACCTTCCGGCAGCAGGCCGAATGGTGGATAGCTTCGCTTCCCGCTCGAAAGCGCCGTCCGATCAAACCCGCTACCATTTCCGGTTGGCGGGATGCTCTCAACGCGTGGCTCCTACCGCATATCGGAGACAAGTTGCTCGCCGATGTTTCAAACAACGCGGTTCGCGAACTTGTCGAGAAGATGTCGGACGCGGGTCTTTCGCCAAAAACTATCGTGAACTACGTGCAGGTGGCCAAGCTCGTCATCGCATCAGCCGTAACAGAAGAGGGCGAGCAAATCTACCCGCGCAAATGGAATCACGATTTCATCCAGCTACCCATAGTCCGAAAGGACCAACAGCGGAGGCCCACGGTCACGGAAGCCGATCTGAAGGAGATTCTTTCGACTACAAGGACTCGCAAGTACGTGGTGCTGTTCGCGCTGCTTGCGGGTACCGGGCTTCGAATCGGTGAGGCACTTGCGTTGCGTACGACCGACTTGGCTTCAGATTGCCGCATCCTCCAAGTTCGGCGAAGCATCTGGCGCGGCCAGGAGCAGGAGCCGAAAACGGTGAACGCTCTGCGCGTCGTAGACATTCCCGAAGTTCTCGCGAGGGAACTCCGAGATTACGTCTCCGGCCTCAGCGGCCATCTTTTCACAACAGCGCAAGGCAAAACCTTGCAGCAGAGAAATGTCTTGCGCGTCCTTCACGGCGCCAAACGCGTTGGCTTTCACGCCTTTCGGCGCTTTCGCCTGACGTGGCTCAGAAGGAATGCTGTTCCAAGAGATCTGGAACGCTTCTGGATGGGTCATGCAGCCGCAGAGGTTGGGGATCTCTACTCAAAGCTCAAAGAAGATGTTGCGTTTCGGCAGGAATGGGCCGAACGCATCGGCCTGGGCTTTGAGTTGGTCCACAATGGTCCACAAAACGTGCTCGCAATGAACTCGGAAAAGGTAGCGTAAACCAATGAAAGGTAGGATTTTGGGAATGGTCGGGGCGAAAGGATTTGAACCTTCGACCTCCTGGTCCCGAACCAGGCGCGCTAGCCAGGCTGCGCTACGCCCCGACACTGTACGCGGAAATGCAAACAACCTACCGCAGCGCTTCAACGATAACATATCTCGCACGATTCCGGCCACCAGCGCGGTTGGATGTGAACTGCACGCACTGCGCGATGCGGCGAACAAGCAAAGGGCGCGCCACTTCTCCGTCACACTTCTCCGTCGCACTTCTCCCGCGGCCGCCCACTTCTCAAAGACACGATTTCCGGTTATTCTGAATCGCGGAGAATCCCAAGAAATGAGCTTGACCGAGCGCATACAGAAAGAATTGACCGCGGCCATGAAGGAAAAGGACGAGCTGCGATTGAGCGTCCTGCGCATGATGAAGACCGCCCTGAAAAATAAAGAAATCGAGAAGATGCGCCCGCTCGAAGATTTGGAAGCACTGCAGATTTTGCAGACGCTCGTGAAACAGCGGCGCGAGTCCGTCGAGCAATTCACCAAGGGTGGACGCGACGACCTCGCCGCAAAAGAAGCGCAAGAAATCAAAATCATCGAAACGTATTTGCCGGCCGCGCCCTCGGATGCGGAAATTTCCCGCGCCATCGAAGAAGCGGTGGCCGAAACCGATGCCGACTCGCTCAAGCAAATGGGGGCCGTAATCAAAGCGGCTCGCGCCCGCCTGGAAGGCAAAACCGTTGACGGCAAACTTCTGAGCGACAAAGTCCGCGAACGCCTCTCCTGATTCGCCCCGACGCCCTCTTGCCACTGCGTTTCATGTGTCATCCCGCCTGCCTTGGGTGAGGATGCGCAAAAGGAAAAGGGCGTTTGGAACTGCTTTTCGGCACGGCTGAAGCCGTGCCCTGACGAAGGCACACGGGCTAAGAGCCTGGACCACGTGGCGTCGAAGACGCGACTCAGGGAGTCGCGCGGGCAGGGCAAGCCCTGCCCCTACGCAAGCTCAAGGCACGCAGGGCCTGGCGGGATGACACATGAAATGCGGTCGCGGAGGCCGTTACGGCGAGCCGGGCGTTCGCAGGAAAAAGGGGCACATGCCGGCGACCGGGCATTCGAGGCAGCGGGGATGCGCGAGTTTGCAGAGCTGCGCGCCGTGCTGCTTGATCAGCAGGTAGGCGCGGATCTGCGCGTCGCAGTCTCCAGCCCACTGTTTGGGAAGGTCGGCGCGCACAGCTTCCTGCGCGGAGCGGTAGGCGGCAGCCCAATTCCGCGTGGCCTTCTCCGGCGCGCATCCGAAGCCCAAGCGCAACGGGACGTGGAGGCAATTCGACGGAAGGGCCACAACGGGCGCTGTCTTCGTGAAGAGCAGGATTTTTTCCGCGGTGGAATCGCCCACGGTGGGGAATTTCTTTAACGCCTTTTTCGCTTCGGGCAAGGGACGCTTGAGGACGGCGCGCATGTCGCCGCCAAATTCGTCGAGGACGCGCGCGGCGATTTCGCGGAAGCGTTGCGCGCGCTTCTCGGGCACCATGCCGCCGTGGCGCAGCGCTTCGCGAAGCTTGGCCTCAGGCGCGGCGAGGATTTTTTCAGGCGCGAGGCCGATTTCCTTTTTCAGCGCCGCGAAACCTTTATCGCACCGCTCATCGGATTGAGGGTAGCCCGCGTTGCGGTGCAGCAGCATCTCGTAGGGGTCGGTCGGATGCGGCGGCTTCGGCGGGCCGTAATGTTTTTCGAGGCGATCGAGAATCTTCGCGAGGCGACCTTCTTTTCTCAGGATGGAAGTGCGCGGCATTCGGGGATGATACCAGAGTGAAAGGCAGTGGCGCGCGTCGAGCAAACTCAGGGGGAGACGCGGTGGAGGACCGCCAAGCTGCGCTCATCGTCCGAAATGGCCTGGAAGTCGCGCTTGAGCTGGCCGAGGTCTTTCACAGCGACGAACGAGGTTTTCACTTCGTAGCTTCGTTTGTACTGTAAAACGTTGCCGACCAATCTCGTTTCGCTGCTGTAATTCACAAAGGCATCGCTGATGTTCACAGGAGCGGGCAATTGCTCCGGGGCGAAACCCGGAGGCAGCGTGATGCTGAATTGGTCCGTGTCCAGAGTGGACGCCGAGAATTCAACGGGATATTCGCGGGGCTTCTCCGAATCGAAGGTCAATTCTTTTTCGCCGAGCACGCAGGGCCTGATGATGAGCAAGTCTCCCGCCTGCTTGGCGTAATTGGGCGCTACGAAATCATAAACCTCGATCAGATTCTTGTCGGAAACGTTCAGATTGCCCAACTGGGCTTTCGTCAATTGAAAATTCGTGAGGAAAGTGCTGAGAAAACTTTCGATGATCTTGACGCGGTCCTTCGGCGCGGCACTGAGGAGCGTCCAGCGAAGGTCTTCCGCGGGCGCGCCCCAGCGCACTTCCTGGGTCTCGGCCGAGAGATCGCCTGACGGGCTCAGGGTGAACTGCGCGGTGCGCATGAGGCGGTTCGTCGTCGGAGGAAGCAGAGGGAGCTTAACCAGTTCACCGCCCGCAGCGGTGACGACAAGGCCGTAGTTATCCTGCAACGAAGCGGGGATATAACCCAGGGGGCAGTGCGAGTCGGTGGAATCGAAGAACAGCAATTTACCCAGCTTCGGATCGTCCACCGTGGCGTAAAGATTGCCGTGCGGAACATCAGCGGGCAATTGGATGGCGAGGATTGCGTGGTCCACGTGCAAGGTGGGCACGTTCGGCATCACCACGCCGCGATCGGCGTCAATCAACACGTAATAGGATTTCACGCCAATTTGTTCGAGCATCGCGCTGAGAAGCGTGGTCATGTCTTTGCAATCGCCGTAGCGGTTCTTGAAAACGACATCGGCGGAATGGGGCTGGAACCCGCCGATTCCGATTTCGATGGCGACGTAGCGAATCTGGCTATGTACGAAATTGGTGATGGCCGTGATTTTGTCGAAAGTCGTGTGTGCATTGGCTGTTAATTGCGCCACTTCTTGCTGGATTTCCGGAGTCGTTTGCCGGCTCGTCTTCGTCAGATCGGCGTACCACGAGCCGAGCGATTGCCAGGTGACAGGATCATCAGCGCTGACGGGCTGATAATACTCGATGGCGAGCCGGCCTCTGACCGCATCGAACGCGGGCATGAAATCCTGGCCGTGGGGAAGAGCCGGAATATTCGCGAGGTCCCATTGGTAATTTCCCCGGTCGGACATTTGCGGCTTCGATTCGGGATAATTCACCCAGTACGAATCCATTTTCCATCCGGACGCCAACTGCAGAGAGAAAGAGGCTTTCAAGACAGGTATCGTTTGCTGAAAGCGCCACTCTTCTTCACGAATGTACGGCCGCTCTTCCTGGACATATTCATAGCCGATGACGTTGCCGGGATCGGCCGCGGGGATCGAGATTATCTTCTGGCGGTCGTCGCTATAGAGGGCATCGGGCGAAATGCCCGTTTCCATGGCTTCTTTAGCGCCCACCTCGTAAATATCGCCGCTGGGCGGAATCGACCAGGCGTTGATCGATTTGATTTTTGTCTCGCTGTCAAAAGGGACAATCAGCGTGCCATACGTGTCATGCGCTTCGGGGCGAAGTATTTTGTAGGCGACGCGATGAAGCGTTTCGACGTGACCATTGGCGTCGACGCTTATCTGTTGCTGCTCGAATAAGACCACGGCCATCGTATCGGAAGGATAGGACGGAATCTGCTGGTGAGCCGCGGTAGTGAGCCACGGAGGCGCACTGTGGCTTCGCGCCGCCGCAGTGATGCCGGCGAGCGCGATTGCAAACATGAGCGCGAGCGCCCTAATTGTGTTGCGCGGTCGTGGATACTTCGAGAACCATGTCATCAGCGTCACCGGTTTTCACCATGTCAAAAATGGCTCGCACAGTCGGGTAATACTTCACCGGAAAATCCATTCCGTTCACCACAAACTTGCGCGTCAAATGAACGGCGTTTGCTTGTTCGCTTGCGCCAATCGAATATTGAATGGCTCCCTTTGAGAGGGTGGTGACTTTGGGAAAAGTCTCGACCTTGTAGCCGGTCGGGAGCTCGATGCTGGTGTCATCTTCTTCCTGGTACGGATAATGGAAGTAGACATCGTTCACACGCTGGGCCGACGTAAACGAGCGCGCAATCTGAGACTGGATAAACGACAACGGCAAAATGATTCGTCCGAGGATGCGCGTGTTGTCGCTGGGGATGGTCAGAGTTCCCTCGACGTGGATGGGTTTCGAATTGTCATCCCAATCGGAGAATTTGGTGATAGTGAATGTCGCGTTTGAGGGCAACCAGCTCTTTATTTCGTCGTGCAAATCCTTGCGGCGGCCTGTCTCGTCGTCATTCCGATCGCTCGACCTCCAGACCGCGCCGTCCTGGCCGACAAAATCCACGGTGAGAGTGCCGGCGAGCGAGCCGGCCGGAGTCAAGTGAAGATTCGTGTGGCGGAGAATTTGTGCGCGAGAATCATCGTCGCCCGGGATGGCGACAATCTCTCCCCCGTCCTTGCTGGCCCGCACACCCCGCACTGCATTCTCGTACCAGGGCACCAGACCGTAAGGATATTGGGGCGAACCGGGATCCAAATAAACATCCTGAGGTCCGAGTTTGACGTCCACCACGTTGACCTGAAGCTCGCCTGGATCTTCGTAGTTCGGCAAAAACAAGGTGCGGTCCCGCGGGGCGACGTATATGAGGGTTGCATCGAATCCCGCCGCGCGAGCCAGGCCGACGTAGAGGGCGTTCATGTCCTGCCAAGTTCCATATCCGTGTCTTAGAACGTCCTGCACATTCGAGTTCACAGCGATCTTCTCGCGCTTGTTTTCCTCTGCCGTTTTGGACGTCTCGAAGGAAAGATTACGGATTTTCTGGACGCGCAGATAGATTTCGCGGAGCTTTGTTTCGGGCGAATCGTTTGGGTGGACCGTTGCGGCTAAATCTGTTTCGAGCGCGCCTTTTTTATTCACGAAGGAATCCAGTTTCTTCCCCCAATCCTTTCCGGTGCGCTTCCAGAACTGGTCGGGGGACTCTTTGCTCTGCTGCGTGTAATAAAACTCGACGCGGCTGCGAAGCATGTCTCTCGGCACGGAGTACGGTTCATCGGCTAAGGCCGGAATGTCATGCACGCTCAGGATGAAACTGCCGTTGGTCTGTCTTTCAGGGTGCGCCGCCGGAGGCAGGAACAGGGTGCGCCACGCGAAATACTGATATTCCGTCTGCTGGGGGTCAGCGAGGGGAACAAATGTGAACTTGCCGTCTCTGAGATAAAGGTCCTGTTGCACGTCCCATTGCATCACGGCGAAGTAAGATCCCGGGTCGAACGGCTCCTGATACTTGTATTCAATGATGCAGCCTGGTTGGACATCGGGAAGGCTGAACGTCTTCTCGTAGATTTTGAGACCGCCGGCCTTGACGACCACTTTGTCGTAGATTTTTCCGGAGAAGTCTACGATCGAGCCACTGGGGAGAATGGTTCGCGCGCGCACGGCAGTGACGCTTTCCATGCCCTTTGAGTAGGGTATCTCGACGTCCGCCGATTTCTTCCCTGCGTCGGTGAATATCTTGATCCTGAAATATTCGGATTGGGAGTGGCGAGAATCGTCAACGGACTCCTCGCGATAAAGGATCATGGCATTCGAGCCTGGGCTAGCGGGGTTGTCCTTGAGCGCGAGGTCGGCGGGATTGATGGGCAACCATTCATCACCGGCTCGCGTGGCCGGCGGGAGAAGCATCAGCAGGCAAATCGCGAAACAAAGGAGGACTGCGGACAACACGCGTTGCGATGAAGCCATGGCGCACCCCATGTCTGGAATCGAAGCAAACTTTACAGCGATTTGAGCCTTCGCGTCGGAGCCGGCACACCCAATGAGCCGTTACTCTTGGGGAACTTAAGAGCTACGCTATCCGCGCGGCAACAAGATGTCAACCCGTTTTCAAAGGCAGTCTGGGGATTTGTGACGGGGGAAGCAATAGGACTATTGGACTAAGGCGCGATTACGGTCCGCCTGCTACTGAGGGCGCTTGCCTCCTGTGCGTTCTAATGCTACCTTGCCCTGCGTTTCGGCGGACTGTGAGAGCCGAAGCATCCGCAATTTACATTATTTTGGAGAAAGCAACGGAGGCGCTCTTCGCGGAAATCAACCTCCCAAGCGCCTTGGGCGAATGTGGGCGGTTTTTCTCTATCGTGAAGGTTTCGGAGGCAATGCGTGGCGTCTAAACCGTGGAGTTCGATAGCACCGCCGGCTGAATTCCATCCTTATATTCCATCCGAGAAAGTGATTCCGGAGTTCACCGGACGCGCCATCGTCCTGGGAATTTTCGCCGGATTGTTTTTCGGGGCGATCACGGTTTACGTGGGATTGCGCGCGGGACTTACCGTTTCCGCGTCAATCCCCATTGCGGTGCTGTCCATCAGCATCCTTCGCGCGTTCGGCAAAGCGACTGTCCTCGAAAATAATATCGTTCAGACGACCGGGTCGGCCGGCGAGTCCATTGCAGGAGGCGTGATTTTCACGCTTCCCGCTCTGATTTTTCTAGGTTTTCCGCTGGAATACTGGAGCGTGTTTTTTCTGGCGCTGTTGGGCGGATGGCTGGGCGTGCTGTTCATGATTCCGCTGCGGCGACAACTGATCGTCAAGGAGCATGGCGCGCTTTTATATCCGGAAGGAACGGCTTGCGCGGACGTGCTGGTGGCGGGCGACAAAGGCGGGTCATTTGCCAGCCGCGTTTTCTGGGGCTTTGGGCTCGGCGGCGCTTACGCGTTTTTGATGGAGACGATGGGATTCTGGCGCGACACGCCGGAAGTGCAACCGAAGTGGCTGCCGGGAGCGTCGTTCCGCGCGAACATCACGCCGGAATATTTGGGCGTCGGGTACATTATCGGGCCGCGCGTCGCGGGCGTGATTTTTGCGGGCGGGGTCTTTTCTTGGCTGGTCCTGATGCCGGCGATCAAATTTTTCGGCGGGCTGATGACCCAGCCTTTGTTTCCGGGGCTGATTCCGATTGGGCAGATGTCGCCGGATGATTTGTACCGGTCATACATTCGCCCGATGGGCGCCGGCGCCGTGGCGGCAGCGGGCGTGATCACGCTGGTCAAGACGATGCCGACGATTGTCTCCGCGCTAGCCGCCGGATTGAAGGACATGCGCGAAAGTCGCGCGATGGGCGCCGTGAACACAGCGATGCGGCGCGTGGATCGCGACTTCTCGATGAAAATCGTGGTGCTCGGGTCTCTGGGGATTATCGCGATGATGTGGGCGCTGCTGACGTTCCGTCCGATACCCGGGGCCAGCACGAGTCTATTCGAGAATTTTGTCGCGGCGGTGTTTGTGGTGGTATTTGGATTTTTGTTCGTCACTGTATCTTCGCGAATCTGCGGGCTGATCGGGAATTCGTCGAATCCAATCAGCGGGATGGCGATTGCGACGCTGATGGCGACGTGCGCGATGTTCCTGGTGCTGGGCTGGACGGGAAGCGCGTTCTCGGTGCTGGCGCTGACGATTGGCGGCGTGGTGTGCATTGCTTCGTCGAATGCAGGTGGGACGTCGCAGGACCTGAAAACAGGCTATCTGGTGGGAGCAACTCCCGCGAAGCAGCAACTCGCGCTGATGATTGGCGTGATGGTTTCCGTGTTCGCCGTGGGCGCTACGCTGAACCTGATGAACGTGGGCCTCGAAGAGTACAAGCCCGCGCACATTGCGCTGGACATTAATCAGTTGCCGTCTGGCGTTAGCGTGCAGAATCAGAATTTCGCGCATGCGGGGAAGAATTATGTCCTGCTAAACGCGATTGGCTCGCACGTGGTGCCCGACGGCAACTATCTTTATGATTCATCCGCGCGCGAGATCGACGTTCAGTGGGTCCATGGCATCGGAAGCGAGAAGGCTTCTGCGCCGCAAGCGCGGCTGATGGCGACGGTGATTAACGGGATTTTGCAGCGGCAGCTTCCGTGGCGACTGGTGCTCGTCGGCGTGTTTCTGGTGATTGCGATCGAGTTGCTCGGCATACGGTCGCTGCCGTTTGCGGTGGGCGCTTACCTGCCGATTGATACGACCCTGGCGATTTTTGCGGGCGGCGTGGTGCGCTGGCTCGCCGAGCGTGGTGCGAAAGATAAGAGTACCGCCGACAGCGAAATCGGTCCGGGACCTCTTTATGCCAGCGGACTGATTGCCGGCGGCGGAATCTTCGGGCTGCTGGGCATCGTGATTTATTTGTTTGGAGACCCGAACTTCAAATATCACTTCCTGCCGGAACATTTCCTGCACATTGGCCCGCAAGTTCTGGGCGCGCTCGCCGACAATCGGATATTTGCCGTACTGATGTTCGCGGTTCTGGGCGGCACGCAATACTATTTTGCTCGACGCAAAATGGAGTGAGGAAGCTCTTTCCGTAACGCCGCGCAATTCTCCCTGTGCTGCTTTGACTCTGGGTCTGTTGCCGCTTAAACTTTGTTGACTGCGTATGCGGCGCTATTCCACAAGCTCTTCGGGCTTTCAGTTTGACTGGGACTGGTCCATCACGCCCGCGATTAAGGTGCTGGTGCTTGCCTGCACCGGCGTTTTTCTGGTGCAACTCCTGGTGCGGCAGTTCGCAGGACCCGCGGTCGAATATCACGACATCGAATTGTATTTCGGTTTGGTGCCGTATGGCGTTACGCACGCCCTGCTCATCTGGCAGCCGTTCACGTACCTTTTTTTGCACGCAGGCATCTGGCACATCCTCGTCAACATGTTTGTGCTGTGGATGTTTGGGCGCGACGTCGAGCGCGCTTGGGGGCAGCGGCGCTTCTATATTTACTACTTCCTTTGCGGCGTCGGCGCGGGCGCAATTAACATTATTGTGAAAACGATACTCGACCCCCATGGACTTGGAAGCGCACTGACTCCGACGCTTGGGGCATCGGGAGCGATTTACGGCGTGCTGATTGCGGCGGCAGTTTTATTCCCGCACCAGCGCGTGCTGTTGATTCCGTTTCCCGTGGCGATTTCGATGCGCGTGTACGTGGGAATCATGGTGGCGATTGAGTTTTTTGGGACGCTGGGCTCTGGAGGCGACAATGTGAGCCACGTCTGCCATCTGGGCGGCATGCTCGTGGGTTATCTGTATTTGCGGCGAGGCTCATACCTTTACGCTTCTCGTAATCGGATTTCCGATTGGAAGCGCCGGAGGCTGGCTCGCAAGTTTGAGGTCTATCAGAAGCGACACCGCGACGAGCCTCCCCCGCCGCCGGAAAATTGGGTCAACTGACGGTTCGGTGAAATTTATTTTGCCACGGTGAAATCGCTGACGATGCGGTAGAGAAATTCGATTCCCTTGTGGAACGAATCGAGCGGAATGCGCTCGTTGTCGGCATGCATTCGCAACGTATCTTCCTCGGTAAGCGGAAACGGCAGCAGCCCGTAGGCTTGAACGTTGCGCAAGCGCAGATACGCAGAATCGGTGGCGCCCGTGGACATCATGGGCACGACAGGCGCGCCGGGAAAATCCTCTTGCGTAGCGCGTTGAATCGTCTTGAAGAGTTCGCTGTCGAGAGAGGAAGACGGGGCCGCTTCGCCGACCGAAGTGTCGGCTTGAAATGTAATCTTTGGATCGTTGACGGCTTCCCTCAGTTTGAGCAGCAATCCACCTATCGAATTCCCCGGAAGCAAACGGATGTTTAACGTAGCTTGCGCTTCCGAGGGTACAACGTTTGGCCGGATGCCTGCCTTCAGCATCGTCGGAGCAATCGTATCCCGCATCATGGAATTCCAGACAGGACTTGCGTCGGAGACCTTTTTCTCCGCCAGGTCGGCGCGCACAGGATTCTCGAGCGCGCGCATCCACTTACCGATTTCCGGATCACTGACCGTCGAAAGCTGTTCGAAGTAAGTCTCCGTAACGGGCGTGAGATGATACGGCGTCTGATACGCATTGATTTTGGCAATTGCGTCGGAGAGGCGCACGATGGCATTGTCAGGCAACGGAACCGAGCCGTGACCTGACGTTCCCGTGGCCGTCACGGTGACGTCCACCGGCACTTTTTCCGCCGCTTGCACGCCCACGTACCGGACCTTCCCGTCTTTTGTCATCACACGGCCACCCTCGTTCAAGGAAAATCCGGCGGCGATTTTCTCCCAGTATCTGTCCATCGCGAACTTGATTCCCGCCTGGCCGCCCTCCTCTTCATCGCCCTCGGCAAGCAGGATGACGTCACGCGTGAGGCGGACATTGGCGCGTTTCAGAGCGACCATCACGGCGACGTTCGCGATGGTCATGCCCTTGTCGTCAATCGCGCCGCGGCCGTAGAGATATCCGTTTTGAATCACGGCACCGAATGGATCGACCTGCCATTTCGATTTGTCGACGCCCACCACGTCCAAATGCCCCAGCAGGAGCAAGGCTCGCGAGGGGTCCGGCATCGAGTTTGCCGAGAGGCGCGCGATCAAAATTCCCCGCCCTGGCGCGCTTTCATAGGTCTCTACCGGTATGCCTTCTTTTTGCAGAATGCCCGCCAGGTATTTTGCCGCGGCCATTTCGTTGCCGGGAGGGTTCGTCGTGTCGATGCGAATGAGGCCTTGCAGCCAGCCCAAGGCGTCGATGTACAATTTTTCGAAATCCAGCGATCCAAGCTGCGGCTGCGATTGTGTTTGAATGGGCTGGGCTTGCGCGAATACCGTTTCAGCGGCGCCCGCGACGCTGGCGAGCAGAATGAGGCCAACGGCTACTCCCAGCTTCCATCGCATCCGAATCTCCATGAGGGCGGTAAATTTTCAGCACAAACGCCAAGTTCATACTATCATGGCGATTTCGCGGGCCGGGGAGCAACGCAGGGCGTGTTGCTAAACAATCGACCATCCCCGTGGGGTATTTTTACATCCTATGGTGCACGGAGGCCTGGATTCATGCGACAGAACCTGCTGCTTCGCTGGATTGTTTTCGCCCTGGTCACAGCCACGTTAATCGTGCCGGCTAACGTCTTCGCTCAACTGCCAACGCAGCAAAAACCGCCGACTCCGCCGCAGCAACAACAGCCGCAGTATTCGATCACCGTTCAGTCACAACTGGTGCAGGTGAACACGGTGGTCACCGACCAGGACGGCAACATCATCACGGGATTAAAGCAGCAGAATTTCCGGATTTTTGACGACAATCAGGCCGAGCCGGTCACGAATTTTCAGCCGAGCGACGCGCCGATCACGATTGTGCTGTTGCTCGAGTTCAGCAATATTTTTGGTCCCTATTATGCGCAAATCGGTCCGTATCTCACCCGTGGATTCACAGACCATCTTGGACCAAAAGATTGGGTAGCGTTCGTCACTTATGACTTGAAGCCGCACCTCGTCGTGGACTTCACGCACAACAGAGACGAGATCAAGCAGGCGATGTCTACGCTTTTTTTTCCAGGCTTTAGCGAAGCAAACGAATTCGACGCGCTCGTCGACACGATCAATCGTCTTAAAGATGTTTCTGGCAAAAAGGCGATCCTTCTGGTCAGTACAGGGTTTGATACCTTCAGCAAGCACACTCTCGATCAGACTTACAACGTCGTGAAACAGACAAACGTGACCGTCTTCTGCATCGGCGCTGCCGAAATGATTGAAGTTTCTAACCCGCGAGGCGAATCGGTAACTTACCTTCAGGCAAAAAATGAAATGACAACATTTGGCAAGCTGACCGGGGGATTTGCGTGGTTCCCCCGTTTTGAAGGCGAAATGCCCGACATCTTTAATACCGTCGTGGAATTTCTGCGCAACCAGTATTCGCTCGGGTACGTTCCTCCCGAATCCGCGCGCGATGGCAAGTATCACAAGATCAAAGTGGAAGTGGTGGACGACAAAGGCGAGCCGCTGATGGTGGCAAACAAAAAAGGAAAGATGAAGAAAGTAGTGATATACGCTCGCGAAGGTTATCTGGCGCAAAAGGCCGAAGTAGGCGACTAGAACGTGGCCGCGGGTTCTTTAGTAGCCGCGCTGAAGATCCACTTGATTGATCAGTTCCCTGCCGTCGAACCATCTCTCCAGATTTTCCATCAGCAGGTCCGTCTGGCGTATCCATAGGCGCTCGGTGACCGCGCTTACGTGGGGCGTGATGAAAATGTTGTCGAGTTTCCAGAGGGGACTGTGCGGAGGCAACGGTTCTTCCGTGGCGACGTCAATTGCCGCGCCCGCGATTCTGCGCGTGCGCAGGGCTTCGGCGAGAGCATCCTCATCGACCAGCGTTCCGCGGGCGACGTTAATCAGGTAGGCTTCACGCTTCATCAGCGCGAGTTCCTTGGCTCCGATCATTTGACGCGTCTCGGGAGTCTCCGGCGCCGCCAGCACGATGAAATCGGCTTGCGGCAGCACATTCGCAAGCTCGGTCGCCGGCAGAATCCGCTCCGCGAGCTGCGCGTCGCCGCGGCCCGAGCGCGTGATGCCCCAAATTTTCATTCCCAATGGCTGGATGCGGCGCGCGAGCTCGCGTCCTGTGGAGCCAAAACCGACAATGAGCAGCACGCGTCCGCTCAATTCGAGCGGCCGCGGCTTCGCGTCCCAAATTTCCTGCTGGGCCCAACGGCCCTGCGACTGGTAGCGCAGCGCGTCCGGGAAGCGCCGGGCCATTGCGATAATCATTCCAAGAATATGCTCGGACATCGGCACAGCGTGGATGCCGCTTGCATTGGTGAGCAGCACGTTACTTTGGCGTAGTTCCGGATACATCAACTGGCCTACTCCTGCCGCCGTGGCGTGAATCCATTTCAGTTTCTTCGCGTAGGCGAATTGCTCGGCACGCAGCGAATAGCCGACGAGAATGTCCGCGTCAGGAAGCTCGTCGGTCACGTGATCGTAATTGGGCAAATGGACCACTTTCATTCCCGGCCAGCGCTGACGGATTCGCGCCGCCACTTCCTCCGGCGCGCGCCACAGCGTGAAGGAATGCCAGAGGCAAATTACAAGCTTGGTGTTTTCCGGTTTTGGCCGCGTCATAGATTTGTCCGGATGAGATTTCCTCCGAAGGTTACGAGCGAGACCGTCATTTCGAAGGCGTGCGCAAATCGCGGCCGGTCATTTCCTTTGGCTCAGAAATGCCCAAAATGGCGAGAATCGTAGGCGAAATATCCCGCAAAGAACCGCCGGGACGCAGTTGCGCTTGATTGTCTTCAGAAAGCAAAATGAACGGCACGGGATTCGTGGTGTGATACGTGTGCGGTCCGCCCGTAACGGGATCGATCATCGTTTCGGCATTGCCATGGTCGGCTGTGATGATCCACGCTCCTCCGCGAGGCGCGAGGGATTTGTAAATCCGGCCCAGGCATTCGTCGACAGTCTCGACCGCCTTGATTGTCGCCTCGAGCTTTCCCGTGTGCCCGACCATGTCCGCATTGGCGAAATTCATGATGATTGCGTCGAAGTCTCCCTTTTCGATGGCCTTTACGGCCGCGTCCGCGACTCCCGCGGCAGACATTTCAGGCTGCAGATCGTAAGTGGGAACTTTCGGCGACGGCACGAGTATTCTTTCCTCGCCCGGAAATGCTTTCTCGACGCCGCCGTTGAAGAAATAAGTGACGTGCGCGTATTTTTCCGTTTCGGCGCAACGTAAGTTTCTGAAACCCATGTCGCCAAATACCTGCGCAAGAATGTGTTCGAGTTTTTCGGGTCCTTGAACGTAACGCAGCCACGGCCACGTTTTTTCGTATTGCGTCATGGCAACATAGCAGAGATTTTTCGGCCGCTCGGGATCGGAAAATTCCTTGAAATCGGGCTCGGCGAGCGCGCGAGTCATTTGGCGCGCGCGATCAGCGCGGAAGTTGAAAAAGATCACGGCGTCATCGTCGCGAATCAGGGCGCGGGGCACGGCCGATTTGCCCGGAGCCGCTTCCGTGGTGATCACCGCGGGCACGACGAACTCATCGGTGACAAGTTTTTCATAGCTCGCGCGCATGGCGGCAATCGGATCGGTGAATTTTGCTTCGGAGTCGCCATGCACAATCGCACGGTAGGCGCGCTGGATGCGTTCCCAACGATTGTCCCGATCCATCGCGTAATAGCGGCCACTGACCGTAGCGATTTGGCCCACTCCGAATTCGCGCATCTTTTTTTGAAGCTGCTGCAGGAAGTCGACACCCGAATTCGGCGGCGTATCGCGACCGTCCATGGAGGCGTGGACAAAAACACGTTCGACTTTATTCTCTTTGGCCATGCGCAGGAGCGCATACAGGTGATTGATATGCGAATGCACACCGCCATCGCTGACGAGGCCCATCAGATGCAACTGCCGAGTGCGGCCGCGCTGCATGGCTTCGAGCAACAGCGGCTCCTTGAAAAACTCGCCCGACGCAATTTTCATGTCCAGGCGCGTGATGTCCATTTGCACGATGCGGCCCGCGCCGATATTCAAGTGGCCCACTTCGCTATTGCCCATCTGACCCTCGGGAAGTCCGACGAATGGCCCGGAAGTGTGAATCAGCACGTTCGGGAATTTCTTGAGGAGCGCGTCGTAGTTGGGCTTGCGCGCGAGCGCGATGGCGTTGCCATTTGTTTGCGGCGAATAGCCCCAGCCGTCGAGCACGGTCAGCACGATTGGCTTTGGACGTTTGGTCATTTCGTTCTCAATAAAACGGCATACGCGACTACACAGGATAACCGGAATTCCGAGCAAACAAATGGTGAGATTTATGCCGATGCGCCGGTGCGCCCACGGATTACGGTTGGCGCGACGTGGCGAATTCGCGCAAAGTGGCGAGCAGGCGGTCGACTTCCTCGCCGGTGTTGTAATGCACGAGGCCGATGCGCAACAAGCCGCCGTTTTTTTCGACGCCGAGGCGCTCAGTCAAATTCAGCGCATAGTAATTTCCGTCCCAGGTGAAAATGCCGCGGTCACCCAGAAATTGTGCAGCTTCCACTGGTTTCGAATTCGCGATGGTCACGCTTACAGTGGGCACGCGTTCCGCAAACCGCGCCGGGTCAGGAATTCCGTAGAAGCGGAGCCCGGGAATTTCGAGCAGTCCCCGAATCATTCGCGCCGCCAAATTCATTTCGTGCTCGCGCATCACGCGATGCCCACTGACGAGCGCCGCACGCCGCGTAGACGCCGCTGAATCGCACTTGCGGCCCAATTCCGCCAAATATTCAATCGACGCCGCGACTCCCGCGAGGCCCTCATGAAGTTGCGTACCCGTTTCCCAGCGATCCGGCAGCGTTTCGGGTGCGGGACGGACTTTGTATGGGCGGAAACGCAACAGCAATTCGCGCTTGCCATAAATGCAGCCCATGTGCGGGCCGAAGAATTTGTACGGCGAGCACGCAAGGAAATCACAGTCCAGCGCGCGTACATCAATCGTGCCATGCGGCGCGTAATGCACCGCGTCGATGAAAGCGAGCGCGCCGGCATCGTGCGCCAGTTTCACGATTTCCGCGACGGGATTGATCGTGCCCACCGCGTTGGAGGCGTAGCCGACGGCGACGAGCTTCGTGCGTGAAGTGATTTTTCGACGCAGATCTTCCATATCGAGCGTGCAATCTTCTTCGCGAATATCCACTTGGCGCACGATCACGCCACGCTCATCAAGCGCCCGCCACGGAGCCACATTCGCGTCGTGGTCGAGCGTCGTAACTACAATTTCGTCGCCCGCGAGCAAATCGCGGCCGATTCCGCGTGCCAGCGCGAACGTGATGGTCGTCATATTCGGACCGAAGAACACTTCGTCCGCATCGCAGTTGAAAAAGTCCGCCATGGCCGCGCGGGCCGCGGAAATCATCGCGTCGGTGCGGCGGCTGGTGGCAAACGCGCCACACGTGTTCGCGTTGGAATTCTCGAAGTAGTCCCGGACGGCGTCGATCACGCGCTGGGGCACTTGCGTTCCGGCGGGCGCGTCGAGAAACGCCGCTGCATGACCGTTGATAATCTGCCTCAGCGCTGGGAATTGTGCGCGCGCCCAATTCACATCGAGCGGCAGAGGCTTCGATTGCGGAACTTTTTCTCGAAACGACGATGTGCTCATTATGTTTTTGACAAAAATACGAGCTCAACTTTTCGTGGCGCGAACGAAATCCGCGAGCAATCCGTACGCCGTGGCAATCACGCCAGGCTTATGCTCGACGATACACAGGCCGAAAACGTCCATGTCCAATCGCAACGCTGACGTTGTGCCTTCGAGCAGCGCGAAGGGATCGCTCATCGGCAATTGCTCCGGCTTCACGCTGGCGCGCACTTGGCCGCCGGAAGTGCGCTCGGCGCAGCAGATCAATTTATACCTCATGCCGGCCGCTCGCGCTTCACGAACCTGTGCAGGAGTTACAGTGCGAATGCCGATGCGCTCGATTTCTTCGAGTTTGATTGGCACATTCATGAGCACAATCGTGAGCGCCGCAACTTTCACGGCTGCGTCCCAGCCGTCCAAATCGTCCGACGGATCTGTTTCCGCAACGCCGATTTCCTGCGCCTTCTTGACTGCTTGTTCGAGGTCGAGGCCCTTTTCCATTTCCGTGAGCACAACGTTCGTGGTCGAATTCAGAATTCCACGGAAGCCGCGCAGCTCAACGGCGGGCAGCGAGTGCGGAAAGAGTGAGAAAATCGGCGTACCATCCATCACCGTCGATTCAAAAAAGAACCTGCGATTATTTTTCTCCGCCACTTCGCAAAGCTCACGATAGGCGTGTACGATTGGGCCTTTGTTTGCGCTGATGGCGTGAGCTCCGGATTCGAGAGCCGCTTTCAGATGATCGATCGCGGGCTGCCCTGTGTGGCGATTGAGCGAGCTGGCCTCAAAAACGACATCGGGTCGCGAGGCAGCGATCCACTCGCGAACATTCGTCGGAGTGTTCACGTTGCGATGTTCCGGCCAGCGTTGCGCGAGAGTTGCTGCGGGATCGAGGCCATTTTTGTCAGCTATCCAGCCGATTCGGCGCGACGCCACTCCTGTTAGATTCCACTCGATGCCGTAACTCTGGCGAAGCTCGGCCGCCTTCGCCACCAGCAAACGCACAAATTCCCTGCCAACGTTCCCGAATCCAATCAGCGCCAGATTATATTTGCGAATGGAAATTCTCCCAGCTCACGGTAGCGCGACAGAATACACCAACAATGACACGATGGCCCCGTTATGCCGCGGAATGTGACGAAGAAGCGGAGCGCCGAATCTAATCCTCTATCCAATGGATCGCGGAGTGGAACCAAGATGGCCAGCTGGATCCTGGATTGTCCGGAGTGCAAGCAAGCCTATGTTTACGCAACAATCCCGAGCGAAAGCTTCTCCGATGCGGATTCGGATCCATTTGCGTGGCCACCTAAGCCGTTTCCATTAGAAGGCCTCAGTTTCGAGTGTCCCAACTGCAAGAAAACGTCCGTCTACACAAGGTCTGACCTGCGTTATCGAAATTACTAGGAGCGTCAGGAAGATCGAGGCGGAATTCGATATCCAGGGAAACTTCGAGGAGTTGCCAAAGCAGAGCATCTCGACTTCACTTAGGAGGAAATTTCATGTTGCTCATCATTATTATTATCCTGGTTGTGCTCCTGTTTGCAGGCGGAGGCGGGTATTACGGGTACTCACGATGGGGGACCGGCGGTGGTTTGGGCGTGGTGGGAACAGTCCTGCTGATTCTACTGATCTTGTACCTGCTCGGTGCACTGCGCGTCTGACGAGTTCGCGATCGTCAAAGTCAAATTGCGGATTCAGACTCCGGTGCCTTGGCATCCCAATCTGGCTAATGGAAAACACCTACATGTTTCTTCGGACGTCTTAGGGTCTTTTATGGATTGTCCGGTCTCTGAAGCCGCGCATCCTATTACGGGTGTGCGTTTAGGTCCGATTGACAAAATTATCGGGCGGCGTCGCGGGTCAGTGGTCAGCGGTTTGCTCACAAGCAGAAATGGAGAGGCCGCCGACGATGCATGTGCCTGGTTCTTGGTTTTCACCTTACAAAATGAAACCGACCGACACTGAAACAACTGGAGCAGCCCAAACCCGTGCCGAGAACACACGCGACGACGCTCATGGCGAATCACGCAAGAGTGTTCCAGGCGTCACCGAAACACGCCCTCCTTCCAAGGATAAGATAAAAGAAAAGTCTTCTCGGGGCCCTCGAAAGCTGCGAATCATCAACTTGATTCGCCCTCACTGGAAGGCGCTCGCGCTCGCGCTTGCGGCTGTCCTTGGGGAAACGTTCAGCGATGTCCTCGACCCGTGGCCCATCAAAGTTGTCATCGATAACGTTCTGCAATCCAAGAAACTGCCGCATTGGCTGGGTGACTTCATTTTCAGGACATTCGGGCAGGACAAGCTCGCGCTCTTGAACTTCGTCGTGGTCGCGGTGGCGGCCATCGCGGTGATCGGCGGCGTCAGCTCATACGTGGAGAAGTACCTGACCACAAGCGTGAGCCAGTGGGTGACACATGATTTGCGGCGAACACTCTACAACCACATTCAGCGGCTTTCCCTGGCGGAGCACGATAAGACGCAAACGGGGGACCTGATCTCCCGCGTGACCAGCGATATTAATGTGATTCAGGATTTCATCAACTCCGCGCTCCTTGGAATGCTCGTCAATGTGCTGACGCTGGCTGGAATGATTGGAGTGATGCTCTATATCAACTGGCGCTTTACATTGATCGCGCTGTCGGTCGCACCGGCTCTGTTCGCGGTGGTGTACCGCTTCACGCACCAGATCAAAAAGGCGTCGCGCGCAGTACGGAAAAAAGAAAGCGAGATGGTGTCAACGGTTCAGGAAGTCTTGAGTTCCATGCGGGTCGTGAAGGCGTTTGCCCGCGAGGATTTCGAGCTGAAACGATTTGAATCACAAAGCCTGGAAAGCGTCGAAACAGCTCTGCAGGCACGCAACATAAAGGCAAAACTGGCGCCCATCGTGGACGTGATGGTGGCGCTCGGTACGTGTCTGGTGCTCTGGTACGGAGGAAGATTGGCGCTCGCCGGCCAACTCAGTACCGGCGTACTGATCGTGTTCCTGTTGTACCTCGGCAAAATGTATAAGCCGATGCGAGACCTCTCCAAAATGACCGACACGGTCTCCAAGGCCAGTGTGGGATACGAGCGCATCGAGGAGGTGCTCGCGATCGAAGCGCGGGTGCGCGACCTGCCGCGTGCGCGAAGAGCGCCTCGCTTCAAGGGCCAAATTGAATTTGAGCACGTCGACTTCGCCTACGACGACAAGACGCCGGTTTTGAAGGACATAAGTTTTCAAATACAAGCAGGCCAGGTCGCGGCGATCGTTGGTCCATCCGGTACCGGCAAGACCACAATCATCAGCTTGATACCGCGTTTCTACGACCCACAATCAGGGCATGTCAAAATAGACGGCAAGGATATTCGCGATTATCGGCTGAAATCCATTCGCGAGCAAATCAGTTTCGTCCTGCAGGAGACCCTGCTCTTTCACGCCTCGGTATGGGACAACATTGCCTATGGCAAGCCGGACGCAAGTCCCGAGCTGATCATGCGCGCGTCAAAACTGGCGAATGCTGAGGAATTCATCGAGAAGATGCCGGAAGGCTACAACACCGTCATTGGCGAACGCGGCGTGACGCTCTCTGGCGGGCAGCGCCAGCGCATCTCAATCGCCCGGGCAATTATTCGCGACACGCCCATTCTGATTCTCGACGAACCAACATCCGGACTTGATTCTGCTTCCGAACAGTCCGTCATCGAAGCATTGGAGAGGCTGATGGAGGGCAAAACTTCCATCGTTATCGCGCATCATCTGCATACGATCCTTCGCGCCGATATCATTTTCGTGATCAAAGATTCTCAGTTGGTGGAGCAAGGCACTCATAAGGACTTACTGGCAGCCGGGGGAGTGTACGCTGAATTATACAAGATCCAAACCTCCGAGAATGCCGGAGGTCTGCCGGAGCAACCTGTCGTCACATAGTTTCGCGGTGTTTCAATCGAGCAAGGAGAAAACAGATGCGGCAATCCAAACGAATGGCGGTGGCCTTAGGCATTCTACTTTTCATCGCTCTTTCGACACCGGCGCTGGCGCAGAAACATCATAAACATGGAACGAAAGATAAAGCAGCCAATCTTCCCGCCGTGATTTGGCACGATCCCGGCGACGTTTCCCTGTTGAACCTTATTTATGGCGCCGGCGGACAAGAGAACGCCCCGAACCCCAATTCGATCTACACATTCGTGAAAGAAGATATGGAGGGAACCAGCGCGAAGTTCGACGTGAAGGACAGCCAGGGCATCCGTTGGAGAGTGAAACTCGGCGAGGAGCCACAGGCGGAAACTTCGGCGACACGGCTTTTATGGGCCGCTGGTTACTTTGTGGATGAGGACTATTACGTGGCGGAACTGAAGGTGGAGGGCTTGCCGAAACTGCATCGGGGCCAGAATTCCGTCTCGAAGGACGGCATCGTCCGCGGCGCCCGCCTGGAAAGGAAAGATAAAGAAGTCAAAAAGCTGGGTAACTGGGATTGGTTCAAGAATCCATTTAGGGGCACGAAGGAATTAAACGGTTTGCGAGTGATGATGGCCCTGATAAACAATTGGGATTTGCAGAACATCAACAACGCGGTGTATGTGATCGATGGTGAGCGGCGTTACGCCGTGAGCGACGTCGGCGCGACCTTCGGCAAAACCGGGAACAGTGTCAGCCGCTCAAAGAGCAGCTTGCACGGTTATGAAGATTCAAAGTTCATCGCCAGGCAGACACCCACCGAAGTTGATTTCGTAATGCATAGCCGTCCCTTATTATTGACCGTAGTCAATGTTCCCAACTATCACAAGCGAACCAGGATTGAAGATGTCACCAAGCATATCCCGCGCGCCGACGCCAAATGGTTGGGACAAAGGTTGGCCTTGCTGTCCGTGGAGCAGATCCGGGATTGCTTTCTAGCGGGAGGCTACCCACCCGAATTGGTCGAAGGATATACAAAAGAAGTTCAGAAACGGATCGCCGAACTGAACGAGTTGTGAATCGAGTGCCGGTTACGATTTTGGGGAAGCGCGGCGGAAATCTTGAGGAGGAAAGGTTAACCTGAAACGTGAAGCTAATTATCCAACCAGATGACGGCCCGGCATCGCTTCTCTCGGCGCTGAAGAACGCCAGTAAGAGCATCGAAATTGCGATCTTCCGGTTCGATCGAAGCGACGTCGAAGCGGCCTTGAAGACGGCAGTCAGCAGGGGTGTGAAGGTTACGGCATTGATTGCGGATATGAACCGGGGCGGCGAAAAGAACTTGCGCAAGCTCGAGACGCGGTTCCTGGAAGCGGGAATCACCGTGGCGCGCACTGACGATAACCTTGTCCGGTATCACGATAAAATGATCATCGTCGACCGCCGTGTCTTGCACATGCTGTCTTTCAATTTCACCCATCTGGATATCGATCACAGCCGCGGATTCGGAATCGTCACGAAGAACTCGCGATTGGTTCAGGAAGCGGCCAAGCTTTTTGAGGCGGATTGCGCCAGGCGTCCCTACAGCGCCGGGACGGATTCGTTTGTCGTCAGTCCCGCCAATTCGCGAAGGGTGCTGCGCAGTTTCCTGAAAAGGGCAAAAAAACAATTACTGATCTACGATCCGCACATTTCCGATAAAGAAATGATTCGCATTTTGCAGGAACGTCAAAAAGCGGGAGTGGAAATCCGCGTAATCGGCAAAGCCGGCGGGCGCTCAGACCTAAGGGCCGCCAAGCTTACACGGATGCGGTTGCATACGCGGACGATCCTACGTGACGGTCATCAGGCTTTCGTGGGAAGCCAGAGCTTGCGCCCACCCGAGTTGGATTCAAGGCGCGAAGCGGGTCTTATCGTGCGCGATACCAAGATCGTGAAAAAATTGCTCGCGACTTTCGAATCCGATTGGGAAAACACGAATGGCAGCGCCAAGCCGAAAAACCGGAAAAAAGAGGATTCATCCGCGGAAATCGCACGGGACGCTTCTGCAAAAGCAGTGGCCGTTCTTGTGCAAGAACTGCACCCGCTCGCCCACTCCGTGAAGAAGGCGGTTAAAAAAGCGGTAGCGCAGACCGGTGATGAAATACTTAAAGACAAAGCGGTCAGATCCACAATGAAGAAAGTCGTCAAGAAAGCGGTGAAACAGGCCGTGAAGGAAGCCGTGAACGAAGCCGCGAAGACCTGAATTCCTTGTTCGAGAATGTTGATCCGAAGAGCGAACGACGGGAGGCGAAACAATACATGCAGACTTTGTTGCTGGCCGCTTTGCTCTTTTCCGGCTGGTCGTCGGTGCTGCTTGGTCAGGGATCGACAGCGAACACGGCTCAACCACAAAACAATCCCGGGTTTACGGAGTTCTTGAATCGTGTGAATGATTACGTTCGTCTGCACAATTCACTGGATTCGACTCTCCCGAAGCTGAAATCTACGGATCGCCCGGAAGTAATCACGGCCCACGAACGGGCTCTGGCGATAAAAATCGGCGAAGCGCGGCCGAATGCGAGGCGCGGGAACATCTTCACCAAGAAAGCCAGGGTCGCGTTCCATCATGCGATCCGTTCCACCTTTGAAGGACCTCACGGCGAAGCCGCTCGCACAACAATTCGGCAGGGAGAACCTCTGAAGGAAATCCATCTGCGACCCAATGAAATTTATCCCGAAGGAGTCCCGTTCACGACCGTCCCTCCGGCCCTGTTGCTGAAGCTTCCGAAGCTGCCGGAGGCGGTAGCTTACCGGATCGTGGGCCGCGATCTGGTGTTGCTGGACGTCAAGGCAAACGTCGTCGTCGATCTCATGCATGAGGCTATTCCATGAATTTCCAAAGACGACGCGGAACGATGCGGCGGCACCTCGTTATCATTCTGAGCTTGCTTGGTCTGTTGACCCTGACGGCGCGAGGGAACCAATTCAGGTTTCCAGTCAAATCCAATTCCGTGCGATTTGCCGCCATCGGCGATATGGGTACGGGCGGCGCAGCTCAGTACGAAGTGGCGCAGCAGATGATCGCCGCCCGACAGACCTTCCCGTTCGATTTCGTGATTATGCTGGGCGACAACATTTACGGCGGCAGCGGTCCCAAGGATTTTCAGAAGAAATTCGAGTTGCCATATAAGCCGCTGCTTGATGCGGGGGTCAAGTTTTACGCGTCCCTGGGCAATCACGATAGTTCCAAGGAGCTCTCTTACGCACCTTTCAACATGAACGGCCAGAGTTATTACACATTCAAAAAGGGCAACGTGCGCTTTTTCGTCTTGAACAGCAACTACATGGACCCCACGCAGCTTGCCTGGCTGGACAAACAGTTGCACGACGCGGGCACCGGAGATTGGAAAATTTGCTATTTTCATCATCCGCTCTATTCATCCGGAAAGACTCACGGTTCCTCGGTCGAGCTGCGGAAATTGATTGAACCGCTGTTCGTCAAGTATGGGGTCGACGCGGTGTTTTCCGGTCACGATCATGTGTACGAGCGAGTGAAGCCGCAAAAAGGGATTTACTATTTCACGGAAGGGTCGTCCGGCCAATTGCGCAATGGCGACCTCGCAAGAACGAATCTCACGGCCAAGGGATTTGATACCGATCGCACATTTATGCTGGTCGAGATTGCGGGCGATGAAATGTATTTTGAAACGCTTTCGCGTACAGGAACCGAAGTTGATTCCGGCGTACTTCCGCGGGTCAAACACTCGATCATTTCTCCTTCTTCCGCGGCGCCGGCCGCGTTCCGCCAGAATCAAACCAGGTAAGCCGGGCGCTCGGTTACTTTCGTTGAAAACTGATTCCTCAGCAATGATCATCAATTGGCCTTAGGCCTCAAAATGAGGCCGAAAAAAGATACCCGACCCGCTCGCACGACGCCGCTATTAACTAATCGTAGTATTGTCCTCCATAAATAGTAGTGCCACTCCGGCCTGACCACTAAAATGGTGGGGCACTGTTCTTCAGAAACCCCGCCGACTTCCGTGCCTCTCATGCTCGGAGCGTCGTCGCCCCGCAGGAGGAAGCTATGCCTGAATCAAGCAAGCGCGCGCCCACTATCTTGGTCGCCGACGATGACGAAGCGAATCGGGACCTTCTCTCAGCGATCCTTATCGGAGAAGGCTACAACGTGCTCTGCGTCAAGGACGGTGAACAGGCGTTGCGAGCGGTCCACTCCGGATCGGTAGACCTGGCTTTGCTCGACGTGTTGATGCCCGGTAAAACGGGGCTTTCCGCCTGCCTCTCCATCAAGTCAAAGCCGGAAACCCGGCTCACGCCGGTGGTATTGGTGACTGGGTTGACGAGCACGGATGATCGCATTCAAGGAATCATGTGCGGAGCCGATGATTTCCTCAGCAAGCCCGTCAACAGACACGAACTCATGGCCCGCGTTCGCTCGCTCTTGCGCCTGAAAGAATTTACCGACGAACTGGAAAGCGCTGAGACGGTGCTGTTCAGTTTGGCGCTGAGTATCGAAGCGAAAGATCGTTATACCCAAGGCCATTGTGACCGACTTTCGAAGTATTCCGTAGCTATGGCGGAGCGCCTGGGGCTGCCTGAGGAGTTGCGCGTGGCTTTGCGCCGAGCTGGGGTGGTGCACGATATCGGCAAGATATCCGTGCCGGAACATATTTTGGCCAAGCCCGGCCCACTGAACGAGGACGAGTGGGCAATCATGAGGCAGCACCCGATAATAGGAGAGCGGATCTGCTCTCCTTTGAAGTCCTTTCGCCTCGTCTTGCCGGTGATACGTCACCACCATGAAAAGCTTGATGGATCTGGATATCCGGACGGGTTGAAGGGCGATCAGATCCCGCTTACCGCGCGCATCCTGCAAACTGCCGACGTCTACGATGCATTGACCACCGAGCGGCCGTACCGCAGCGCCCTCCCCCCGGAAAAAGCTATAGATGTAATGCGTGAAGAAGTCAGACGCGGGTGGTGGGATAGTTCCATCGTGGATGAATTCGAATCAGTGATTCTCGGTCGTTCGCCATTGCAGCCCGCCGAGTCAGGCAGATAAGAACCGTATGGTTCAGGCCAAGGGAACGAAAACGATGCGATCGAAATTGGGAAGATACTTGGCTCTTGTGGGTTTTGTGGTGGCTGCGACGATCCTGCTGTTTGCGGGGTGGGAGTCTTACCGCAACACGGCGCGCTTCACCGGCGCAGCCGAAGCACGGGCTTACAGTTATCAGCTTATGCTCGCCCTTGATCAGGTGGAACAGAGCCTCGTCGACGCCGAAACTGGTCAGCGAGGGTACCTTCTCACGGGAGATGAGGCCTATCTAGCACCGTATCGCGCGGCAATCAAAAACCTCGATCAATCCATGGTCCGCCTGAAGGATTCGACTTCTAACAATCCCGATCAACAAAAACGTGTGGAGGCGTTGGAGCCGCTCGTCGAGAAGAAATTGGATGAACTTCAGACGACGATTGGACTTCGACGGAAACACAACATTTCGGCGGCAAACGAGATCCTCCTGGC
>DASZCH010000242.1:0-2394 GCA_035943235.1 Candidatus Acidiferrales bacterium | reverse complement strand
GTCGCGCGGATCCGCGCCCAGCGCCATGCGAATGCCGATTTCGCGCGTGCGTGCGCGCACCGCGAATGCGAGAACGCTGTAAACTCCGATCGCGCTAAGGACCAGCGCAAGAAATCCGCAGAAGGCCATTACGCTGCGGCCAAGGAGCACGGGCATGTATTCGAGGCCGACCTGTTCTGCCATGGTCATGTCTTCGCCCACAGGAACCAGTGGATCAACAGACTGAATCACTTGCCGAATGCGCGGCAGCTCGCGCGAGGGATCGCCTGCCAGGCGAAAGGCCATACGGACGTCGCCATTCGTCGTGGCGTTGGATTGCCCATAGGAGAGATAGAGATGCGGAGCAGCGGCTCGCAGAGCGCTGTTTGGCTGAATGTTCGCTGCCACGCCAACAACCTGAAACGGCTTGCCGCGAACCAGAAGTGTTTGACCAACGGCAGAAGCGTGCGGCCAAAGCTGCTGTGCGAGCGCTTCATTGATGACCGCGACGCGCGGCGCTGTCGCGCTGTCCTGCTCGGTGAAACCCCGGCCTTCCAGAATCGGAATTCGTAGCGTCGCGAAAAATGTGGAGTTAACATCCTGAACGCGAAGGCCTGAAGACGACGTGACCTGATCTGCGCCGGGCACGCTGATGGGAGCTTCGTGGCCGTTCTGCCAGTTCCAGACCAACCCCTCGCCGCCTTCCATGAAAGCTGCGGACTCCACGCCGGGGGCCGCTTGCACTGCCTGCATCACGCGGTGAATGAGGGACTCCACTTGCTGCGGGCTGTACTTGATGAGTTCGGGCCGCAGCCGCAGCACGGCCACGTGCCGGGGATCGAAATTCGTGCCGCGCTCGATGGCGATTCCGCTGCGAACCAGCAATCCGGCCAAGACGACCAGGGTCATGGAAAGCCCCACTTGGGCGACTACTAGACCATGGCGCAACCAAGCGCCGCTGTGTTGCTCTTGTGATCCGCCGTCTTTAAGTTCCGTAACGAGATTTTGCCGCGACGTGCGAATGGCAGGCAGCAAGCCAAAAAAGATTCCAGCGAGGATCGCCACGGAAAAGGAGTAGGCAAGAATGCGCCAATCGAGGTTCAAATCGTAGAGGTGATGGAAGCCCTCGCTGTCTGTGCCGTAGTAGCCGGCGAGCACATTGCGAGCAAAGAAGGAAAACCACAACCCAAGAACTCCGGCAACCGCCGCGAGCAGGATGCTTTCGGTGAAAAGCTGGCGAATGATGCGTCCTCGGCTGGCGCCCAGCGATAGTCGGACTGCAATTTCCTTTCTGCGCGCAACCCCACGCGATAGCAAAAGACCAGCGAGGTTAGCGCAGGCAATCAGGAGCAGCGACGCGGTCACACAGATGAGCAACTGCATTTGCGCGTCGGATTCGGCCCGCTGATTAGGATCAACTCCGTTCGCGGACGCCGCGATAATTTCCCTCTGCGGACGACGGTTGACCCAATCGGTCGCGGACCAAACGATGAGACTGCGCAATTCCACTTGCGCGGTGAGTGGGCGACGGCCTGCAGCCAATCGGCCAAGGAGATTGTCGTAAACGGAGCAGCGGTAAGTACCGTCCGAGCAGGCGTACCCACAGGCGCCAAGCATTGAAGTGGGAATCCAGATCTGCGCTGGCATCCCGGCGCGGTCGCCGTAAAAACCCGCTGGAGCCACCCCGATGACTTTGAAAGGTAAGCCATTGACGTGAATTTCGGAGCCAACGGCAGCCACGCTCGAATCGAAATCCGTCTTCCAAAACTGGTTGCTAATCACGGCCACGGCATCGCGGCCGATGACGGCGCCTTCGCCGGAAAGAAATGCACGCCCGAGTCGCGGCTGGATTCCGAGGAGGTCGAAATAGTTCGCGGACACGAATGCGCCGCGAACTTCGGCTGTCCCACCGGGGGCTACCACGTGCAGTTGGGCGATCTGCGTCTCGGCCGCGATGGAACTAAAGGACGACGCATGCTCGCGCAGAAGCTCGAATTCGGGATCGGAGAACCCTTCGTCATAGGAGCGGGATGGCACTGCCGCGTAGATGTGCATTAACTGTTCAGCATGGGTCACGGGCAGCGGCTTCAGGTAAAGCGCGTCAATGAAGGTGAAAATTGCGGTGTTCGCGCCGATGCCGAGGGCCAGCGTCAGCACGGCGACCGCCGCAAATCCCGGCGCGCGGCTTAGAGTACGCAGTGCGTAACGAATGTCCTGCAGCAATGCGTTCATTTTCTGCCTCCGGCGACCACGGCATCCATCCGCACGAGTTTAGTTCTTCGCTGCACCGCTTGACGAAAGCGGCGGGGCATACT
Organism: Candidatus Acidiferrales bacterium; assembly: GCA_035943235.1. Lineage (GTDB taxonomy): Bacteria > Acidobacteriota > Terriglobia > Acidiferrales > UBA7541 > DAHUXN01. The sequence goes on along the minus strand of DASZCH010000242.1, from coordinate 100 downwards.
TCGCCAGATCTACTTTCTGCCAATCGCCGCGAACGATACCCGCGCGAATCTGCGATGCATTTTTGCCGCGACGACTCTGCTCATACGCGTAAAACAGTTC
>DASZCH010000241.1:0-9505 GCA_035943235.1 Candidatus Acidiferrales bacterium | reverse complement strand
ACCAGGGAAGACTCGTTATCTATGGGCTCTGCTTGCGAACTTGCCAGTTTGGCGTTTGCTGGTTCCATGTCTGTCGATTGTCCCGCGTCAGGTGGCGATCTCAAGTGACGATGACAAAGCGTAGCACAAACAGCTGTGATGTTCTCGCTCGAAGGCGCACTTTTATCTGACGCGGCGAATGCCCTGAGGATGCAAAATTCTGCGCATGACGAACTCCATCTGCGCTTGAATTCGATACCGCCATCCCCCTTGACTCTGGCCATTCACGGAACTATGCTGTTATTCGAACGAACGTTCGACTCAGGATGGACCCATGCCTCCTGCTGTGACACCAGACTCGCGAATGGTTTCCCGGAAACTGGAGATGATTCTCCGGCATTCCGCCCGCGTGTTTGCTGAGAAGGGTTACGAGGGCGCCTCCATTCGCGACATCAGCCGCGCGAGCGGCGTTTCACTTTCCGGCCTGTACTATTACATTGAAAGCAAGCAAAAGCTGCTTTATCTGATTCAAATCCATACGTTCCGGACAATCCTGTCTCGACTTCAGCAAGACCTGCAAGGCGTCTCCGATCCTGCCGCACGCCTCCGCATCCTCGTTCATAATCACCTCGAATATTTTCTGCGCCATCCGATGGAGATGAAGGTGCTCGCGCGCGAGGATGATGTGCTTCAGGGTGATTATCGCAAGGAAGTCGCGGAGATTAAGCGCCGCTATTACGGCACGGCGCTCGAAATTTTCGAGGAATTGCGGCGGGCTGGGCAGGCCCGGCGGCTAAATCCCCGCATCGCCGTCTTGTCGCTCTTCGGTATGATGAACTGGATTCACACGTGGCATCGTCCGCAGGTGGACCCGCAAGCGGAGGCGCTTTCTGATGTAATGTCGCAGATGTTTCTCCACGGTGTAATGAATGGCCACGGTCTCGAGTCACAAAAATTATCGCGCGCCGCGCGCAGTGGTCTGAAAGTGGCGGCGCGCGTTGCTGGTTAAACGACTTCGATATTCATAAGAGAGGAGCTTTTCGATGGCAACGACGCAGGCAGTGGATCAGAAACAGCTGGTGAACTATCGGGTGGAAGACGGCATCGCCATCATCGAGATGGATGACGCGCCCGCCAATACCTATACCTACGAAATGATGCGCCAGCTCGATGAATCCATTTTGCAGGCGCGCATGGACGACAACGTCCACGTCCTTTTGATTCGCGGCGCGGGCGAAAAATTCTTCTCCGCGGGCGCCAGCATCCCCATGCTCGCCAAAGTGGACCCGCAGTTCAAATATTATTTCTGCCTGCATGCCAACGAGACGCTTTCGCGGCTCGAACAGACTCCCAAGCTGGTGATTGCCGCGCTCAATGGCCACACCGTGGGAGGCGGCCTCGAAATTGCCCTCGCTTGTGACATTCGTCTCGCGAAAAAGGAAGGCGGCAAAATCGGATTGCCCGAAGTGAACCTGGGCGTTCTTCCCGGCACGGGCGGCACGCAGCGACTGGCACGCGCAGTGGGACGCTCACGCGCGATTGAATTAATGGCGACCGGACGCACGTTCAGTTTTGAGGAAGCCGCTGAGATGGGCCTGATTCACTACATCTACGAGCGTGAATCTTTCTGGGACGAAGTGATGGCTTATGCGCGGCAATTCTGCCCTCCGAACAAAGCTTCTCGGGCCGTGGGTCGCATCAAACGCGCCGTGGTCACGGGTTTGGAGGTCGGTTTTGGCGAGGCGCTCGGCATTGAGCGCGAATTGCAGCAATTGTTGTTCACAAGTGAAGATGCAAAGGAAGGGCTGAAAGCGTACGTCGAGAAACGTCAGCCGGAATTCAAAGGGAAGTAATACAGCATGGCGACCACAGCCAAAATAGAACCGAAGCCGGGCAAATTGCTCATCGGCGGCAAATGGTTGGACTCCGCTTCGGGCAAAACGTATCCCACGGTGAATCCCGCCACAGGCGAGACGCTGACGCAGATCGCTGATGCGGGCGCTCACGACGCCGATGCCGCCGTCGAGGCGGCGCGCCGCGCGTTTGAGTCAGGTCCGTGGCCGGAGATGAGCGCTTCGGACCGCGGGCGGATTCTCTGGAAAATCGGCGATCTCATCGACAAATACAACGAAGAGCTCGGCACGCTCGAGACTCTCGACAACGGCAAACCCATCTTCGAATCGTGCCAGGTGGACATGCCCATGGTGGCCGAGGTTTTTCGCTACTACGCCGGCTGGGCCACGAAAATTCACGGTGAAACGGTCCCTGTCCGCGGGCCCTTTCTGCATTACACGTTACGTGAACCTATCGGCGTGGTTGCGGCGATCGTGCCGTGGAACTTTCCGCTGCTGCTTGCGTCGTGGAAAGTGGCGCCCGCGCTGGCTGCGGGCAATACCGTTGTTTTGAAGCCCGCGCCATGGACATCGCTCACAGCATTGCGGCTGGGTGAGATTTGCCAGGAAGCCGGTTTGCCTGACGGCGCTTTGAATATCGTTACAGGCGCTTCGGATGAACTCGGCCGCGCGCTGGTGCGCCATCCCGGCGTCTCGAAAATTGCGTTCACGGGCTCGACGATGACCGGCCAGGAGATTGCTCGCGTCTCGGCGGATAATTTGAAGCACGTCACTCTCGAGCTTGGAGGAAAGTCGCCGAATATCGTTCTCGCCGACGCCGATTTGGATGGAGCGGTGCGCGGCGCGACCATTGGCATCTTCTACGGCAAAGGTGAAGTTTGCGCCGCCGGCTCGCGCCTCTTTGTGGAGCGCAAGATTCACGACGACTTTATGCAAAAACTGATTGACCGCACGAAGAAAGTTCAGCCGGGTGACCCTCTCGATCCGAAGACGAAATTCGGCGCGCTCGTCAGCGAGCCTCAGATGAATAAGGTTCTCGGCTACATAGAAAAAGGCAAAGCCGAAGGTGCGAGGCTCGTCGCCGGAGGCGCTCGCGCGCCATTCGGCAATGGTAAAGGTTATTTCGTTCAGCCGACTGTGTTCGACGATGTGAAAAACGACATGACGATTGCGCGCGAGGAAATCTTCGGTCCGGTGCTCGCCACAATTGCGTTCGACGACGTGGAAGAAGCCATCCGAGAAGCGAACAAAAATCCCTACGGTTTAGCGGCTGCTGTTTGGACCCGCGACATCGCCAAGGCTCATCGCGTCGCGCACAAACTTCAAGCAGGAACTGTGTGGATCAACACGTACAACAATTACGATCCCGCCGCGGCCTTCGGCGGTTACAAAATGAGCGGTTATGGGCGCGAGCTGAGCATGCACGCGCTCGAAAGTTACACGCAGGTGAAGAGCGTTTGGGTGAATCTGAAAGATTAAATCTGACGATGGAGTCTATTCGAAGCGATGCGCACGCTGCCTGATTATCTCCGCCGCGGAATGAAGCTCGTTGTCGTCGGTTGCAATCCCGGCGAACGCTCGGCGCGCGTCGGCCATTACTACGCAGGCCGTGGAAACGAATTTTGGCCGCTTCTCTACGAATCGGGTGTGATTCCCGAGCCGATTGCCTATACGGACGACCGGCGCGTGCTGGAATTCGGTATCGGACTTACGGATCTTGTGAAACGTGCGTCAAAGGGAATCGACGACATTGAGCGTGAGGAATTCTCCGAGGGCCGCGTTCTGCTGGCGAAAAAACTCGAAGAATTTCGCCCGCGCCTCGTCGCGTTCAACGGCAAGATGGTCTACGAGAAATTTGCCGGCCGTCCTTGCAGTCTGGGATTGCAAAAAGAAAAACTCTATGGCGCGGACGTTTTCGTGCTGCCTTCCACCAGCGCGCTGAACGCAAAGGGACGGGGCGTGAAGATGCGTTATTTCAGGAAGCTGGCCGCGATTCTTGGGCGGATGGGGAATTGAGCGAGGTCATAGTGACACGATGACGTCGAGTGCAATGCAAAAACCGGCCGCGGAATTGTTAGTTCTCGAGGAGCGCGATGACGCGGTGTTAACTCTTCGCCTGAACCGGCCTGAGCGCCTGAATGCGCTGAATGTCGAGCTTGGCCGCGCGCTGGTTGGAGCTCTCGATCGCGCGGCATCTGACGGCTCAATACGCGTGATTATCTTGACGGGCGCAGGTCGTGGTTTCTGTGCAGGAGGCGATCTTGCCGTGCTCCGCGACGCGCGCTCGCGCAACGCAGGCCACGAACTCGAAGGCCTATTGCGCGCGGGAAAAGAAATCGCGATGGCGATTTGCACCATGCCGAAACCGGTGATTGCCGCAGTGAACGGAGCAGCGGCGGGCGCGGGAATGAACTTGGCGCTGGCGTGCGATCTTCGCATCGCTTCCGCTCAGGCGAGCTTTGGCGAGACGTTCGCGCGAGTCGGGCTGTTCCCGGATTTCGGCGGCACTTATTTTTTGCCGACGATTGTCGGAGCCGCAAAAGCTGCGGAATTGTTTTACACGGCGGAAATGATTTCCGCGGCGGAAGCGGAGCGGCTGGGAATCGTGAACCGCGTTGTTCCGGCAGAAAAGCTTGAGGAGGAAGTAAAGCAGTTTGCAGCGCGATTAGCCGCTGGCCCTCCAATGGCGATCCGCGCAATCAAACAGGTTTTATTCGGGACTGAACGCGAGGAATTGGAGCGCACGCTCGATGCGGAAATTCGACAACAGGTCGAATGTTTCCTCTCGGCGGACTGCGCGGAAGGGTTGGATGCGTTTTTCGCCAAGCGCGAACCACAGTTTCAAGGAAATTGAAAAGCAAATTCTTGTGAAGTCACCACTGGGGAAGGAGATAGTGCAATGCCTGCCACACGAATTGCAACTTTTGACGATTGGGTGGATTTATTCGGTTCCTGGCGCAAGGAAATTGGCGTCAACTACGCGGAAATCGAGAACTACAAGTTCGAGGCGAAGTTCGGCCCGATCCGCTCGAACGAAGTCGAGTTTGGCGCGTTCAAGGGCCGCTCGAAATGGCAAAAAGTTCTCGAAATTCCCGACCAGCGGATACGCGATGGCCTGATGAACCTGATTATCTATCAGGGCGACACGGAGTTCGCATCCGTCGAGCAGCAGCGGCACCTTTTTGAAGCGTGTCCGAGCGAGCACGACCGCAAATCGCTCTGCCGCGTGGTGACCGAAGAAATGCGTCACGGCTGGCAAATGTGCACGCTACTCATCTCGCATTTCGGTTACGGCGGACGCGTGGAAGCGCAAAAAATGCTCGAGCGGCGCGCATTTGAGCAGAAGCGTCTCCTCGGCGCGTTCAATCAGGACGTCCGCAACTGGCTCGACTTTTTCACTTACACGGATTTCGTTGACCGCGACGGCAAATTCCAGCTCACCATGCTGAGTTATTCCGGTTTCGCGCCGCTCGCGCAGTCGATGATCCCCATGCTGCGCGAGGAGTCTTTTCACCTGGGCACCGGCCACGATGGCATCAAGCGCATCGTGAAGGCCGGAGTGGTGCCGCTGCCGGTCGTGCAGAAATACATCAATAAGTGGATCCCCGTGAGCAACGATCTTTTCGGCGTCGATCAGTCAAGCTCGGCTCACTGGTTTTATGTTTGGGGCCTCAAGGGACGTTACGACGAAGCGCAAAATCAACAGGCCGCTGATCTCGGCCACATGAATGAGCACAACCGCAATCTCTATTACGCGGAATGTTTGAAGTTGATCGAGCAAATCAATAAGCACGTCCCGGCGGGCCAGACGCCGCTTTATGTTCCGAATCCGAAGTTCAATCGGCACATTGGTGAGTTCGCAAATCAACCGTACAGCGTCTTTGGCGAATTGCTTTCGCCGGAGAAGTATGCGGAGCACACAAAGGAAATGCTTCCACAGGAAGAAGACCTAAAACTGATCAGTGACATTCAGAGCACGGAGCCGAAGTGGATCGCGCCGAAGGGTTCGATGGAGTAGTTGCGCGCGACTTGGAACGACGACTGACATGCTAGCCTTGGAAAGCGTTCGCGTTCGAACCGAAGGCCGCATTGCGCACATCATGCTCGAGCGTCCGCCGCTCAACGTGATGAACATGGCGATGATGCGCGAGATCAACGCGGTCATCGAGGAACTGGGCCCGGAGATGGATTTTCTCGTCTTCCAGGGCGCGGGTGAAAAGGGTTTTTCGGCAGGCGCGGAAGTAGCGGACCATACGCCCGAGCGCGTCGCGGATATGCTCCACGCATTTCACGGAATTTTCCGTGAAATATGGAATAGCCGGTTTGTCACCATCGCTGCCGTGCATGGTTACTGTCTCGGCGGTGGCTGCGAACTGGCAACGTTCTGCGATTTCGTCATCGCGACCGAATCGGCGAAATTCGGCCAGCCCGAAATCAAGCTTGGATGCTTTCCGCCGATGGCCATGGTCACGTTTCCCAGACTGATCGGGATGCGCGCGGCGACGGACCTGATATTGAGCGGGCGCACGATTTCCGCGCGCGAAGCGCAACGCCTTGGACTTGTTTCGCGAGTGGTCGCGGATAACGAGTTGGAAAATGCCGTAGCAGCGTTGCTCGAAGACCTCGGCGGGCTCAGCCCCGCGGTCTTGGGGATGGCCCGGCGCACATTGTGGAGCGCGGCGGGATTTGATTTGGAGAGCAGCCTTGGAACCGTCGAACAATATTACTTGCGGGATTTGATGAAAACGAACGACGCGCGGGAAGGCATTCGCGCATTTCTTGAAAAACGCGCGCCTGTGTGGCAAGGAAAGTGAACGGCTTGCGATCATTGGAAACGAGCATGTAGTTTGAAAAGTTCTGCGAGGAGAAATGCCTGAAGACTTGCTTGCAAATTTGGAGATCACGCCGGGCGAAGTGAAACAGCAAATCGATCGCGGCGAGAAATTTCTTTTCGTTGATGTGCGCGAGCTGTGGGAATTCCAGCTCTGCCATATCGAAGGCTCGAAGCTCATTCCGCTGGGGCAGATCCCGCCAAGCTTGCAGGAATTTGAAGCTGCTGACAGCGTAATACTTTTCTGCCACAGCGGACGGCGCAGCTTGGACGCCGCGGCGTGGCTGCGCTCCCAAGGAGTAGCCGGCGCGCGTTCCATGGCGGGCGGCATTGACCGGTGGTCGCAGGAAATCGATCCGCGCGTGCCACGTTACTGAAACGCGAGTAAAAATGGCGAAATCGAAAATTAAATTCTGGCACAAGCCGACGTGAACGTCCTGCCGCAAAGCAAGAGGTCTCTTGCTCGGGCACGGGGCGGAACTGGAATTGCGCGATCTGGCCAAGGATCGCTTGACGGTTGCGGAACTGGACAAGTTGATCGGCGACCGCGATTACCGATTGTTCTTGAACACGCGCAATGAGCTGTATCGCGAGCGAAATATGAAAGACAATCCGCCATCGCGCGCGGACGCTTTGAAAATGATGGCCGCAGAGCCGAATCTGATTCGCAGGCCCGTGGTAATTTCGGGAAAGCAAATCGTGCTGGGGTACGACGAAGAAGCGCTGAAGAACCTTGCTTAGGGAGATGCATTGAATAAGGAACTGATGCATTTGCGCGTGAATGGCGAAGAGCGCGAAATCGCGATTGCGCCGAATCGGCTGCTGCTCGACGCGCTGCGTGAGGATCTTGGCCTGACCGGCTCGAAGCGCGGTTGCGACGATTCGAGTTGCGGCTGCTGCGCGGTGCTCGTCGACGGGACGCCCATGCTTTCCTGTGTTGCGCTCGCGGCCAGCTATGAGGGACGCGAAATCACCACGGTGGAAGGCCTCGGTGGCCCGGGCGAACTCGATCCCGTCCAGGAAGGCTATGCCGAAATGGGGGGCGCGCAGTGTGGTTATTGCACGCCGGGATTCATGATTGCCACCAAAGCCCTGCTCGACCGCAACCCCGAGCCGCCCATGGATGAAATTCGCGAGGCGCTCTCCGGCAATCTCTGCCGCTGCACCGGCTACATGCAAATCTACGAATCCGTGAAGTACGCGATTGAAAAACTGCGCGCGAAGTCCGCGGCGCAAGTCCCGGCGGCCCGCTGAGTATGGCGAAAAATACCAACGGCTTCAACATCATCGGCAAGCCAATGGCAATGACGGACGCGCGCGCCAAAGTCACCGGCCTCGGAAAATATGCCGATGATCTTTCCGTTCCCGGAATGTTGATCGGTAAAATCCTGCATTCGCCGTACGCGCACGCGCGCATCCGCTCGATTGATACGACGCAAGCTGAAAAGCTCGCGGGCGTGAAGGTCACCGCTACTGGTGAAGACGCGCGCAATCCTTACGGCATTTTGCCGATTGGCCACGACGAGCGGGCTTTCGCCCTCGGCAAGGCGCTCTACATCGGAGACAACATTGCCGCCGTCGCCGCCACGTCTCCTGAAATCGCCGAGCAAGCGCTGGACTTGATTCGCGTCGATTACGAACAGTTGCCGGCATGGTTCGATCCCGAGGAATCCATGAAGGCCGCCTCGAACTGGATCAACGACGAGCGGCCGCAAAATATCGAAAAGGACTATCACCATATTTTCGGCGATCCCCAAAAGGGTTTTGAGCAGGCGGATTTCCTCGCGGAAGAGCGTTATTACGCTGGCGAAGTCAATCAAGCAGCCATGGAGCCGCACGCGACTCTTGCGGTCTGGGAGCCGGACGATCGCCTCACGGTTCATTCTTCCACGCAGGTGCCGTTCTACCTTCATCGCACTATCGCGGCAGTCTGCGAAATGCCGATGAGCCAGATTCGCGTCATCAAGCCGCTGATCGGCGGCGGCTTCGGCGGCAAAAGCGAAATCATTCCTTTGGAAGTTGCCGCGTGCGTTCTTGCGAAGAAATCACGCAAGCCTGTAAAGATCACCTACACGCGCGAGGAAGTTTTCCTGGCGCATCGTGGTCGGCCCATCACCATTGTTTATTTGAAAGTGGGGATGACGCGCGCGGGAAAAATAACCGCTGTGCAAGCGCGCGTGATTCAAGATGGTGGCGCGTACTGCGGCTACGGCCCCGTAACGGTGCTCTATTCGGGCGCGCTCCTCGGCGCAATTTACGACATCGCGAATGTGCAATACGACGGTTTTCGCGTCCTGACGAATAAGCCCGCATGCGGCGCGATGCGGGGCCACGGCACGGTAAACGTGCGCTTCGCCTTCGAGTCCATTCTTGACCAACTAGCGCATCAGGCTGGACTCGACCCCCTCGAAGTCCGCCGGCGGAATTTGCTGAAAGCTCCGTGCATCACGGCCAATTCGCTTCGCGTCACCAGCTATGGCTTGCCCGAATGCATCGAGAGAGTTTTCGAGCGTTCTGGCTGGGCAGAAAAAAAAGGCAAGCTGCCGTACGGCAAAGGCGTCGGCATGGCGTGCAGCCATTACGTCAGCGGCGCCGCGAATCCCATCATCCGTTCGAACATGCCGCACACCACCGTTCACATAAAGATTGACCGCGACGCGGCCGTCACCGTTTACACCGGCGCTTCCGAAATCGGCCAGGGCTCCGACACGATGCAGGTGCAAATTGCCGCGGAGGTTCTGGGAGTCCAAGCGGACCGCATCAAGCTCGTCGCCGCCGACACGGAGCTTACGCCGATTGACCTCGGCAGCTATTCGAGCCGCGTCACGTTCATGGCCGGCAA
>DASZCH010000240.1:0-29221 GCA_035943235.1 Candidatus Acidiferrales bacterium | reverse complement strand
CAGCAGCACCGTACATTCAGGCATTTGGCGTTCTGCCGATGGCGGCCAAACTTGGGGCACTGCACCTATTTTCCCTAATGGCAGCTCTCCCGCATCATTTGATTTCGGCACGGGGGTTGCATTCGATCCAAATGATCTTTCCGGCAAGACCGCTTACGCCGCGCTGGGCATTCCTTTTTGCGCGAGCAATACGTGCGGAGCTGCGGGTGATGAGGAGCTCGACAATGGCGTCTATAAGTCAACAGATGCCGGACAGACATGGACCCGCTTAGCGAGCCTGGATACTGCGGCGGCCTCGAGTGCCGCAAATTATGGCCGAGTCACAATCGCCGTCGGGCCCTCTTCAACACCCAACAATCCGTCCACGACGGAGCTTATCGTTTCCATCGCCAAGATTGCCGGAAGCTCCAGCGACCTGCTCGGCGTTTTCAAGAGCCCCGATGGTGGTCAGACCTTTACCACCGTGTCCGCGCCTACTTTCTGCAACCATCAGTGTTTTTACGATATGGCGGCCGCAATCAGCCCCGCGAATGCCAGTGTGATTTTCCTGGGTGGTGGACCGTCAGCGGACGGCGACGGCTTTTCGCAACCATGCGGCCAGATCCCCGCGAATCAGGGCATTTCTGCCGTTATAGAGTCCACCGATGGCGGCCAGACGTGGGCGGATGTTTCCTGCGACAATTCCAGCGGTACGTTCATTCACGTTGATACGCACGCGTTTGCGTTCGGTCCCAGCAACAAATTCTACATCGGCAATGATGGCGGCGTGTGGAGTTCGACGAACGTGATCACGGGGCCAGGCAATCAGAGCTGGACGGACCTGAATAGTACTCTGAGCCTCACCCAGTTTTATCCCGGCAACTCCATCCATCCGTCGAATCCGGAAATCGGTTTCGCCGGTGCGCAGGACAACGGAACGCAAATGTTCACGGGGCAGCTTGCGTGGGACGATACAGCGTCTTGCGGCGACGGCGCGTGGACTGCGATCGATCCGAGTGCGCCGAGCACAGTCTACACGACGTGCGAAGCGATTGGCCAATTCGGAACCATCGCAAAAAATCAGATGGACGGCACTGGAGTTAATTTCGGTTTTAACTGGATTGGCCTCGACACCCCGGACATGGATAGCGATAACACGAATTTCATTCCACCCATGGTTGTTGATCCATCCACGCCACAGAACGTTTATTTCGGCACGTTCCGCGTTTGGCAGTCGCCGAATGGCGGGCTCTCCTGGACTGCCATTTCTCCGGATCTGACAGGCTCCACAACGAACCCTCAATGCGGCAGCGGGATATGCGTCCTTACTTCATTGTCCGTTGCGCCCAATGCTTCTGGAACTGTCTACGCGGGGGCCGACACTGGCGCGATTTGGGTTTCCACCAATGCGACAGCATCATTGCCTACGTTCTCAGAAATTAACAAGTCCAACATGCCGGGGCGCGTCGTGACTCAGGTCGTCGCCAGTCCCACGCTTTCGACGACCGCCTTCGCGAGTTTCTCCGGATTTTCTTCCTGCTCCGGCTGCGACGGCCTCGGCCACATTTTTATGACCACAAATGGCGGAGGCACATGGACCAATATCACCGGTAATTTGCCGGATACACCCGTGAGCGACATCGTCGTCGACCCGAATGATATGACCAACAAAACGCTCTACGTCGCTACCGACGTGGGCGTTTTTGCCACAAGCGACGGCGGAGCAACGTGGTCCGAATTGCAAACGGGACTGCCTCATGTCGAGTGCACTTCGCTGAAGTTGAATAACGCGGCGCGCTTGCTGCGCGTCGGCACACATGGCCGCGGCGACTGGGACTTGCAGTTAAACGGACTTCCCGCGTCCGCGCTCACGGGAATTTCCCCGGTGAGCACGTTAGCGGGCGCGGTGGGTTTTACACTAACGCTGAATGGTGTCGGTCTCCCAGCAAGCCCGGTGGTTAATTTCGGCAGCACTTCTCTTACAGTGATTTCTGCGACATCAACTCAAATTACGGCCACGGTTCCGTCAGCTGCGATTGCTGGCTCTGCCGTGGTTCCCGTATCAGTATCCGGCGCGCAAAATTCCTTGAACTTCAGCGTCGAAGCCCCGGTGCCGACGCTTACGCCGCCCATTTCGCCGACCACCGCGAAGACTGGCGCCAATATTACGCTGACCGTCACCGGCTCGAATTTCAATCCGAACACGGAAGTCGTGTGGACGCCCGGTTCCGGCACCGGCGCGAATTTATTCGTGAGTACCGTCCTGCCGCAATTGTCGGGCGGCACCAGCACATCATTTACGGTGACGGTGCCGGCAAGCCTGCTTAGCTCGTCTCTGGCGAAGATGGTTCCCGTGGCTCCGGCTGCACCTAAATTCAAAGGGCCGGCAGCTTTTTGGTTTTTGGCGGCGTTTTGTGCTGCCATGATTGGAATTTTGGTTTTTGCGGCGATCCCACGAAAGCGCCGGTTGATTCTTGGAACTACGCTAACGACAGTTCTTGTACTGTTGCTGATTGGCGGTTGCGGCGGCGTGAGCAGCAATGGCAATCCGCCGCCACCACCTCCTCCGCCCCCGGCCGGCAGCGTCAACGTGTTCGTTCAGGCTTACAATCCGGCGCCAGGCGGAGGCCTTTCAACGAATTCGGGGACGATTGTGGTCAGCCAGTAGAATTATTTGCGGGATTCGCGGCGTGCGTGCTCGATGCTTCAGGACATCTGCCGCAGCACGTATTGCAAGATTCCGCCGTGCTGAAAATAGGTGACCTCGACCGGCGTGTCGATGCGCGCCACCGCCGAAAATGTTTTTTCTTTTCCGGCCGTGTCGCGGGCGCGCACGCGAAGAATTTTCCGCGGCCTGAATTCTCCGGCTAGCCCCTCGACATCGAATGTTTCCTGGCCCGTCAAGCCCACGGATTTCGCGGTTTCTCCCTCTTGAAATTCAAGCGGGAGCACCCCCATGCCAATCAAATTGCTGCGATGAATGCGCTCGAAGCTCTCAGCGAGTACGGCGCGCGCTCCCAGCAGCAGCGTGCCTTTCGCTGCCCAGTCGCGCGATGATCCAGCACCGTACTCTTTTCCGGCGATCACGAGCAGGGGCACCTTTTCGGCGCGATATTTTTCCGCAGCATCAAAAATCGTCAGCTTCTCGCCGCTTGGCTGGTGCAGCGTCCATCCCCCTTCGGTTCCCGGTGCGAGTTGATTCCGCAAACGGATATTCGCGAACGTTCCGCGCATCATCACTTCATGGTTGCCGCGCCGCGCGCCGTAGGAGTTGAAATCCTTCGGCTGCACGCCATGGGCGACCAAGTATTTTCCCGCCGGGCTATCCGCGGGGATCGAGCCTGCGGGAGAAATATGGTCGGTTGTCACGCTGTCGCCAAGCAATGCAAGCAGGCGCATGCCGTGCAAATCCTCAAGAGGACCGGGCTTCACCGGCATTCCGTCAAAAAACGGCGGCAGCTTTATGTAAGTCGATTTGGCGTCCCATGCGTAGAGGTCGCCTTCGGGAACTGGCAGCGAGCGCCACTGATCATCTCCGGTGTAAACATCCGCGTATTCCTTGCGGAACATATCGCTCGACACCGACGAGCGCATCAGCGTCTCGACTTCCTGAGGAGTCGGCCAAATATCGCGCAGATAAACCGCCTTGCCCGACTTATCCGTGCCCAGGGCTTCCTTCTCCATATCGAAATCCATCCGGCCCGCAAGCGCGTACGCCACAACCAGCGGCGGCGATGCCAGATAATTCGCGCGGCAGTACGGATTGATACGGCCTTCGAAATTGCGGTTCCCGCTCAGCACTGACACAGCAACCAGATCGCTTTCCTTAATGGCTTTGCCGATCGCTTCCGGCAGCGGCCCGCTGTTGCCGATGCAGGTGGTGCAGCCGTAGCCGACCAGGTGGAAGCGCAGCTCTTCGAGGAAATGCATCAGCCCCGACTTCTTCAGATAATCGCTGACGACCATTGAACCGGGAGCCAAACTTGTTTTCACCCAGGGCTTCGATTTCAATCCGCGTTCAACTGCCTTCTTTGCGAGAATTCCCGCACCGAGCATCAGCGACGGGTTTGAAGTATTTGTGCAGCTGGTGATGGCGGCAATCACCACCGAGCCGTCGTGAAGTTCGAAGCGGTCGCCGTTGTTTTGCACATTCGTGCGTTTCGCCGGGCCGGTCAGTGATTTTTCGAAGACTGTTTTCGCCTGTGTCAGCGGTACTTTGTCTTGCGGACGCTTCGGCCCGGCGATCGTCGGAACCACGTCCGCCAGATTCAATTCCAGCCTGTCGGAAAATTCCGGATCCGGCGTGGCGTCGGTGCGGAAAAGCCCCTGCTCCTTTGTATAAGCTTCGACGAGTTTCACCTGGGCCTCGTCGCGCGCGGTGAAGCGCAGGTACGCGAGCGTCTCCGCGTCCACAGGAAAAAAGCCCATCGTTGCGCCATATTCCGGAGCCATGTTGCCGATCGTCGCGCGGTCGGGAAGCGTCAAACTCGAAAGCCCAGCGCCGTAAAATTCAACAAATTTCCCAACGACGCCTTTTTTGCGCAGCATCTCCGTGACGGTGAGAACCAGATCCGTTGCGGTCGCGCCTTCGTGCAAGCGCCCGTGCAATTTGAATCCGACGACCTGCGGAATCAGCATCGAGAGCGACTGGCCGAGCATGGCCGCTTCGGCTTCGATTCCGCCCACGCCCCAGCCAAATACGCCCAGGCCGTTGACCATCGTCGTGTGCGAGTCCGTGCCCACAAGCGAATCGGGATACGCCCACTGCTTGCCATCCGCTTCCCGGCGGAAAACCACGCGCGACAGGTATTCCAGGTTCACCTGGTGGCATATTCCCGTATCCGGTGGCACAACTTTGAAATTGCGAAAACTGTTTTGTCCCCAACGGAGCAAAGCATAGCGTTCGATATTGCGCATGAATTCCAGTTCGGCGTTGAAGGCGAACGATTGCGCTGTGCCGAATTGGTCGACCTGTACCGAGTGGTCAATTACGAGTTCCGCCGGAAACAACGGATTGATTTTCTTAGGATCGCCGCCGAGTTTGCTCATTGCCTGGCGCATGGCGGCCAGGTCCACGATGGCCGGAACGCCCGTGAAGTCCTGCAACAGCACGCGCGCGGGCAAGAACGAAATTTCTTTCGAGGGTTCCGCGGCCGGCTTCCAATTCGCCACGGCGCGAATGTCGTCCGCATGAACAAATTGCCCATCTTCCTGCCGCAACAAATTTTCCAGCAGGATTTTCATCGAGAACGGCAGGCGCGAAATTTTGCCCGTGCCGGAACTTTCCAGCGGCGCAAGGCCGTAGATCTGAAAAGCTTCGCTGCCGACTTCAAGTGTGGAGCGCGTGTTAAACGAGTTCTTCGAAACGAAACCCATAGCTCTTTCTCGGCTCCTCTCCGTAACACTCTATGATAGCGCAACGCGAGGCTGCACTTTCTGGATTTTGGGCACCTGCGCGGCACAACTTGGATTTGTGCCGCCTCTTCACGCGTGCCATAATTTCAGAAGTGCAAACCGCCGTGAAAATTGCGCTCATTTCGACGTACGAGCTGGGACGGCAGCCTTTCGGCCTGGCCTCCCCTGCAGCGTGGTTGCGGGCGAGCGGAGCGGACGTTGCGTGTCTCGACCTATCACGTGAGCCGTTCCGCGAAGAAGCGATACGTGACGCAGCGCTGATCGCGTTCTACGTCCCGATGCACACGGCGACGCGGCTCGCTGTCGAACTCCTGAAAACAATTCGGGAACTGAATCCTGACGCGCACATTTGTTTTTACGGTCTTTACGCGCCCATGAATGAGTCATGGTTGCGCGCGCTTGGCGTGAACACAATTCTCGGCGGCGAATTCGAGCAAGGGCTCACGGACCTCGCGAAGAGGATCGCAGATGGAGGCGCGAAGAAGTCGCAGTCTGAACCGGTTGTTTCGCTCGCCCGAGAGAAATTTGCGGTCCCCGATCGCAAAGGACTCGTCGCGCTGGACCAATATGCGCGGTTGGCTTTGCCGGACGGCAAAAAACGCACAGTCGGTTACACGGAGGCGAGCCGCGGCTGCAAACATCTTTGCCGTCACTGCCCGATTGTTCCTGTATATAAGGGTATCTTTCGCGTCGTGGATCGTGATGTTGTGCTTGCCGACATTCGCCAGCAAGTCGCCGCCGGCGCGCAGCACATCACCTTCGGCGACCCCGATTTTTTCAACGGCATCGGCCACGCGATTCCGCTCGTCCGTGCGCTGCATAGCGAATTTCCGCAAGTCACTTACGACGCGACCATCAAGATCGAGCATCTGCTCAAGCATGCCGAATTTCTGCCAGTGCTGCGTGAGACAGGATGCCTGTTCGTAACGAGCGCCGTCGAGTCAGTCGACGACGAAATTCTCGAAAAACTGGACAAGCATCATACCCGCGCCGATTTCTTGGACGTCGTCCGCCGTTTTGAAAATATTGGACTGACCTTGCAGCCCACATTTTTGCCTTTTACTCCCTGGACGAATCTCGAAGGCTACCTCGACCTTTTGGAAGTCTTGCGCGAGAACGGCCTTATCGAAAATGTGGCGCCGATCCAGCTTGCAATTCGCCTGTTGATTCCCGCCGGTTCGCGTCTGCTTGAATTGAGAGAAGTACGCGCACTGGTCGGGCCGTTTGATGAATCCGCGATGGTCTATCCGTGGAAACATTCCGATCCTCGGGTTGATGCGCTGTCTCAGGAACTGCAGCAAATTGTTCACGCAGGCGAGCAATTGAGGCAAACCCGCTCGCGCATCTTCGAGCGCATCGAAGCGGCGGCGCGACGCGCGGCCGGAGCGCCGTCGCTTCCCAAGCAGCCACCCATGATTTCGCGCGCCACGGTCCCGTATCTCACCGAGCCTTGGTATTGTTGAGCCGAGCCCACCGGGGACCAGTTGGCCTCCATCGCGGAAGCGAAGAAAAGAATTCGCCAGACGGACGGTTTCGTGTGAAGAGACTTTTCCGATGAAAAGCATCCAATGCCAAAGTCTACGATGAAGATTCATCGCAAGAAATTGCTGATTCTGTCGAGCAAGCTCGGCTACCAAACCCGCGGCTTTGCCGACGCGGCGGAATCGCTCGGCGTCGAAGTGCATTTCGCCACGGATCGCTGCCACAAACTCGACGATCCCTGGAGCGATGGCGCGCTACCGCTGCATTTCGAAAATTCACAGGTCGCTGCCGAAGAAATCGTCGCACGATTTGCGAGCGACCCACCAGATGCGATTCTGGCGTTGGGAGACCGTGCCACACCCACAGCGTCATACGCCGCGCGCATGTTGCGCATCGCCGGCAACGATCCGGAAGCTGTTGAGTGTTGCCGCAGCAAATTGGCGCAACGCGAAACGCTTCGCGCGGCAGGCTTGCCCGTTCCGAAGTTCTCGTCGTTTACATTCCACGAACCCGTGGAAAATATCACACAGCAAGTAAAATTCCCGTGCGTCTTAAAGCCGCACTCGCTGGCGGCAAGCCAAGGCGTGATCCGCGCGGACAACGAAATGCAATTTCGTGCCGCAGCGTCGCGGATTCAGGCGCTCCTCGAGTCGCCGGAGATCCAGGTGACACGCGAGCCGAGCCTCGACCGCTTGCTGGTGGAAGAATATATTCCGGGAAGGGAAGTCGCGGTAGAAGGTTTACTGGACCATGGTGAATTGAAAATTCTTGCGATATTCGACAAGCCTGATCCCCTCGAAGGCCCATATTTCGAGGAGACAATTTACGTAACGCCATCGCGTTTGGCAAAAACGCAGCAGTCAGCGATAAATGATTGCGCCGCGCGTGCCATTCATGCCCTCGGGCTGACTCACGGACCTGTCCACGCGGAATTCAGAATCAATGACGATGGCCCCTGGATTCTCGAAGTCGCGCCGCGCCCGATTGGCGGCCTGTGTTCGCGTGCCCTCCGTTTTGGTCCACAACGCATTTCGCTCGAGGAACTCTTGCTGCGTCACGCGCTCATGCTTGGCGGCACAGACATCGAGCGCGAACCGGAAGCCTCTGGCGTCATGATGATTCCGGTGCCGCGCAGTGGGACCTTCGAGCGCGTCGAAGGTTTGGAAGACGCCGGACGCGTTCCTGGTGTCACGGAAATCCGCATCACGGCGCGGCTGAAAGATTACATAGCGGCGTGGCCGGAGGGCTCAAGCTATCTCGGGTTTATCTTCGCGCGCGCGGAAACACCAAACGAGGCTGAAGCGACGCTCCGTTCGGCCCATGCGAAATTGTTCTTTGAATTTTCTTCCCGCCTGCCGGTAGAACATCCCATCACGGGAAGAATTTCCGTGTAGGTTTAACCCAGAACGCCTCGCTCAGCTTTTCGATTTCTGCGCAACGAAGCCGGGAGGCAACTGCGCGCCTTCGCCAAAAAAGAAATTCTCCATCTGTTCAGCAATAATTTTCTGTGACTGCGGGTCCAGAGGGTTCAGTCGATACTCGTTCATGATCATTTTCGAATGCTCGATCCACATCTTCCATCCCTCTTTTGAAACATTCTCGTAGATGCGCTGACCGAGCTCTCCCTTCCACGGCGGACGGTCGAGGCCGGGCATTTCGCGCCCAAACTTTACGCACTTCACCATGTGCGCGCCTTCCGCCGCAGGTTGCGAGGATTGCGGCTGCTGCGCATGCTGGGATTTCTCGTCGGCCATTCGTCCCTCCCGGATTCGGCTACAACACTTTGAAGATACTGCAAACGCACGAGAATTCCTAGAGAACCGCTCGATTCTGGAGAAAAAGTTGTACGGAATGACTGAAGCCTGAAGAATGTCATTGGGAAGCGCAGTTAAGCGAGGATAACGATCGTTCGTTCAGTCAGTAATAACTTGCTCGTTCGCGCGTGACAATCCGATCACGAAGCGCAGACGGTTATTCGGTTCGATCCTGTAGCCTCCGGGAATCTGCAGGAGGCGGCCATTCCGTATCTCGAAAATCTCCGGCCGTTTCAAAACGAGCGAAGCGTCGCCCATGCGCACCACAGCGTTTCCCGCGGCGTCCAGAATGATTCCTGCAGCGCCGTCCAACACAAGGGTGATTCCGTTTGGATCAGCACCGGGGGAAAGGTTTAAATCGAGCCCGATTTGTCGTTGGTCTCCGCGAAAAATAATGTCCGTGCCAGCATAGACGCCGCGGTAAGCCACAGCCGTGCATTCCGCGGCTGCGGAATTGCGTTTGTGATAAACGAGCGGCACAATCTTCGTTGGCGCGTTCGAATTCGCAAAACGCAGCCGCAATACGTTTGCATACGCCTGCACTACAATTATCTTGCCGCGTGCAATTGTTCCCAAGGGCTTCGCCTCATGATGAAGCACGACATCCGCTTCATCATCGGCGAGAAAGATATTATAGCCCGTCGCGCGAGCCAGATATTTTACCTGTTCGTCCGTCTGGCCACGGTTTTGTTCAAAGCGCAGAGGCGCAGTTGAAGAAATTCCCGTTTCCTGCGTCCGCGTTGCGGCGCGCGCTCCCCCAAAGCCGGGCATGGCAAAGCTCATCACCGCCACGCACGCTGAGACGCAGCTAAGTTTCAGCAACCTTGGCATGCTCCCCAATCTCGGCCCGATTTCTCCAGCACATTCCCCATAATCGATCCCACAGCGGCGTTCAAGCCTTCCTCAAATGTTACGTGCCGTGACTCGCACACCCGGCTTGCTGACAACTAGTCCCCAACACGCGCGTACTCGCTGCCGTCGCAGTTCCTGCAATCTTTTGCAGCTAAACAAACCGGAGCGTCACATCCCCGGTTGAAACGCATGCCCAAAAGGTAGCTTTTGCACTGCAATTCAACCATTGAAGCGCGACACCGCAATTTATGAAGCAACTCACGTGCCGAATCGCGCAGCGATTGTGAAGCAAACTGCGTAAGCGCCGCTGCTGGGGCCGCTTAGTGGGGAGCGAGGGGTGCAATCGATTGGACAGTTGCTTCGCGGAACTTTGCGCCAACGAGACTCTACCTCTGACGATAATGAAAACGATATGAAACTGACGGTCGGCCGGAATTCGCGCGAGTGTTGTAGCGCAACAGGTAATCGAGATGGCTTGGATCGGTTGGATACGCGATTCCGCGAGGATAAGGGTAAGAGACGAGGGTGTGCGTGGGCAAGGGGGTGACGGTACCGCCGAAATCGGCGTAGAAATCCATGTCCTTGTCGAAACCATTTGCGTAGAAAAAATAATCGCGGACCCAGCCGCGAGCAAGTTTGGGCAGGGATGAAGGATCGAAACTCACGGCGACTTCGTCGCCGGAGCCAAAGACGGCATATTTTTCATCGACGCGCTCAAGAAGAGGACGGACGTTCCCGTAGCGCGTATAATTTCCGGCCTGATGCGCGTACGGGCCCGTCGCGCTCACCTGATCGTAAATAAAAGTTAAATCGCCCGGCGTTTTTCCTTCGACGTAATTGGGGTAGCCCCGGAACCGCAGATTCGCATTCGCGAGCGGCACCTGCGTCATGCGATACGATGCGTCTGCCGCAGAATTGTCGATGCGGATTCGATCAAAATAAATTTTCAAGTTCGTGACGATGCGGATTTTTCGCGTGCCGCGCGGAAGCTTTCCAGTCAAGTCGGCGGTCATGGTGCGTTCGAGCCCGGAGAAGAATCCCATGTTGTTGACGACAAGCCGCCAATGGCCGTCAGTGCCAAGCGCTTCAATGTAAGGCGGAATTGCCTTCAGCCCAGCTTGCCATGCTGAATACAAAGAACTCGCGGAGAAATAATCCGTGAAGCCGTCAAGGATCAGGCGCAGAGGATGCTGCGGATTCCAGTTGCCCAAATCCAATTCAACCCAATGCAATTTTGCAAAGCCCGCGAAGGGCGTACTCTCGAAGCCAGTTACAAACTGGTGGTCGCGCTTGAGCAACGCGGGAAGAACATTGCGGCCGCGATCATCCCATGCGCCGATGGGCAAATGCGGAGCGCGCGTCGCAACCACTTTGAAAACCGGAAATGGCGGATACATGGAGAAATGGCCGTTGGGATATACTTCCGCGTCCGGCGGATGGTCAACGGCGAGCAATCGAACTTGATCGAGGTAATCGAGCTCTTCTTCAGGCTCGACTAAACGAAATTGTAACTGCCCGTCTCTGAATGCGACGTCAGAACCGTTGACCTTAAGATACTCCGCCGGATTTGGAATATTTCTCTCACCGGGGCCGACCCAGTGCCCGACGATTCCCGAGCCGATAATGTCCGCAACAAATTGGAATGTGTGACCGTTCCACACAAACAGAAGCGGACACGAACTGCCGCGGCGGTCGAGCTCGGTGATCGCCTGGCGCGAATCGGCCCGGAGATTGATTTCATCCTGCAAAACGCCGGTGGGCCAGAGCATGCGTACGGTATCAACTTTCGACGCGCCATTGAGGCCGACGGTGATGTCCGTGTCGCTCTGCCCCAAATATCCTGATGCGGCCGTTATTTCGAATTTTTGGTGAAGGGTCCCAGCGTAAATGTCGATCTTGGTGCCGATGGCGCTTTTATTGTCGTTCAATCCAGTGAGCTGGGCGGTTAGCCAATGATTGCGATTGCCGCCCACGTTGCGCAGGAGCATGGGCGGTCCGCCGTTCTGCGTGATGAGCAAATCCGTGGCTCCGTTGCCGAGGAAATCGGCAGCGACGAGCGAACGCGGGTGCGTGAGACGAATTTTGTCCAAGCCAACCTCGGAGGACACGTCGCGAAAGCCTGAGGGACCTTCGTTTCGAAGCAGAGCAATGCGGCCGCTGGAGCCAGTTTCGCCGACAGCGGCGAGATCAATCCATCCGTCATTGTCATAGTCAAGAGCCGCCAGGCCCCAGCCGCGAGTCCAATTGAGTTTCGGCAATGCGACGGGCACAAATTTCTTGCCATTCACATTGCGCCATAAAGACAGAGCGGGGGCTCCGGAGTGCGTGAAAGCCAGGTCCATCCATCCATCTTTGTTGAAATCGAAACTGAGCGCACCAACCGCAGGAAATTGCATCGCGGGTGTCCACGGCTGCTCGGCCTGGAATTTCCCTTCGCGAGGATTCAAATACACTGTGGGAGGATGTTGAAACGATGTGACAACGAAGTCTACGGCGCGATCGTTATTGATGTCGCTTGCGGTCGCGCCCCAACTTGCGCCCTCGCCACCTACGTCCGTTTCCTCGCTGACTTGCGTAAACGTTCCGTTGCCGTTGTTGCGCCAGAGTTCGTTTAGAGGACTCGTAGCGGAGGAAGGATCAGTTCCGTTCTTTTCAGAATCGCGAGCGACGTAGAGGTCCAAGTCACCATCGTGGTCGTAGTCCACAAACGTGAGGCCCATCGCTTGGCCCGTAACGTGAATTCCTGCAGCGGTAGTGACGTCGCGAAATTTTCCGTTTCCATTATTGTGAAAGAGGGCGACACCGCCGTTGTAGCTCACCGCGAGATCGGATCGGCTATCGTTGTCGTTATCTCCTGCCGTGCAAGCCATTCCGACGGCTGGAATTGCTATGCCGGACTGCTCGGTGACGTCTTCGAATTTCCCATTGCCTAAATTGCGATAGAGCCTGGGATGGCCGCTGCCGTCGGCGTTGACGAGAAAAATACTGGGGCGCCCGGCGCCGTCGAAATCGAGGACGCATCCGCCGGAGCCGAAGGAAGCTGAGGCGGGATCCTGGTGCAGCGAAGAATCAAGCGGCGCAGGGTGCGTGGGCAAGCCCGATTCCGCCGTTGCGTCCACGAAGTGAACAGGAATTGGACGAGGAATTTCTTCCACGCCCGCGGAAACAATTTCCGCGAGGGAATATTTTCCCTGGTCGCCGTAAGTGAGGCTCATCGGGGCGCCGAGCTTCGCCGCCACTAAATGTTGAAATCGAACCAGGTGAGCGCGTGCCCGTGGCGTTTCTCCGGAACGCTGAAGGGCCTGCGCGAGCGCGAATTCGGCCGAGACGTGAAATGGATTTATTTTCAGGGCGCGCTCGAATGAGGCGATAGCCCTCGGATATTGGCGCAAAACCATGTAATCCTGGCCGACGAAATATTGCGTGTCGGCGTCGTCGGGATCGATGGCGGCAACGCGCTCAAAATCGGCGACGGAGGCGTCAGCATGCCCGCCCGATTTTTCGAGGAGACCGAGGTTGTACCAGGCACGCGGATTTTTCGGTTCGCGTTCCGCGATACCGTCGAGAATCGAGCGCGCTTGCGAGAATTGCTGGAGGTTTAGTAAGGCGATGGCCTGATTGAGCCGCGCAGCGTCGAGATGAGGATCAGCCGTAATAGCTTTCTGGAATTCCGCGAGCGCGTTCTTTTGCTCCTGGCGCTCCATGTAGGCCACGCCGAGATTATTGTGATGAATCGCTTCTGTGTTCGTCTGAACTTTTGCTCTTGCCGTCGACTGAAAAGCTCGCGCGTGGGAAACTTGGCGGACCAAAAACAGAGTAAAAGCGAAAAAAAAGAGCGTTGCAGCGAGGATCGCGATTCGATGAAGGGTGCTGGACATACTTTCGTCAGTCTTTCTGGAATGGCTTGGCGGCAACGATTCCGCGCCCTTCTTTTACCGTGATCGTTTGACCGGCGGAAATATTTTTCAAGTAATCCAGGTGCCCGCTTGGCCAGCGAATCTCTATTCCGGTGGCTTTCGCGTTTTGCGCGAGTCCAAACGTTAACACGAGTTCATTTGCAGACAGATAGCTGGAGCCGCTCTTCAGCATTTCCGACTCGCTTGAGCCGCCCGACACCACTTTTACAACTGCCCCAATGCCGTCACGATTGGATTTTGTTCCCACCAATTTGACGCGAAGACTGTGATTCGTGCCGCCTTCATTGCGGAAGAGATAGGCGGGACCGTCGTTCGTCGAAAGCAAAATATCGAGTTTGCCGTCGTTGAACGCGTCGCCGTATGCTGCGCCGCGCGCAACGCGTGGAGAATCGAAGACCGGGCCCATCGCCGAAGTCACATTGGCGAATTTGCCGTCGCCGAGATTGCGAAAAAGCAGCGGCGGCTCGGCATATCGGACCTGCCGTTGCACTTTCTCGATGTCCGGATCGATATGGCCATTAGCGACGAAAATATCCGGCCATCCGTCGTTGTCGTAATCGAAGAAAAAACAGCCAAAGCCAAGCGTCAGCAGACTCGCGTGACCAATTTCAGAATTCGGCGCTTGGTCAACGAACAGACCGTTTCGCTCGTTGTGATAGAGCGCCAACATCTGGTTCGAGAAATTCGTTATCAAAATGCTCGGATAGTCGGAACGATCATAGTCCGCGGCGTCCGTGCCCATGCCGGCGCGTGCAATTCCGTTTTCGCTGAAGCCAACGCCGGCCATGACCGCTTTTTCGGTGAAGGTGCCGTTGCCGTTGTTCATGTAAAGTTTATTCGGCTCGGTATCGTTACTGACAAAAATATCCGGCCAACCGTTTTGATCCGCATCCAGAACCGTAATGCCGAGACTTTTTGAAGTGGGATCATACAAGCCGGCTGTATGAGTTACATCGGTGAAAGTACCGTCGCCGTTATTGCGCCAAAGGCGCAGGGATGTACCGTGATACGCCTCGGGCGTGCAATAGGATTTCGTCGTGCCGTCGAGAGTGCAGTAGATATCGTTTTTCGGAGTCCATTGGACGTAATTCGCGGCCAGCAAATCGAGATCGCCGTCGCGATCGAAATCCACCCAAGCGGCGCTGGTGCTGAATTCATTCGGGCCCCAGAGGCCAGCCTTTTTCGTAACGTCGGTAAACGTGCCATTGCAATTGTTGTGGAAGAGATGGCTTTGGCCCAGCGCGGTGACAAAAATGTCATCGCAACCGTCATTGTCGTAATCCCCCACGGCCACGCCCATGCCATACATTTCCACCGCCAAGCCGGCCTGGCGCGTGACGTCGGTGAAGGTACCATTGCGATTGTTACGATAGAGCGCCATCGTGGAGTGCGGCCCTGAATGTCCACGCCAATTCTTTCCATTGATCAACAGAATGTCTTGCCAGCCGTCGTTGTTATAGTCAAGAAACGCGACGCCTGGGCCCAGCGCCTCTGGGAGCCACTTTTTACCGAACGCGCCGTTGTTGTCGACGAAGTGGATTCCCGCGGCGCGGGTGACATCTCGAAAAACGATGTGCGCTGCCGGTAGTCGCTGTGCGCGAACGAAAATGAGTGCTAGGAAGAAAATCACAAACACCAGCCAGAATTTACTGAGCGAACGGCGAGTCATCAGCGCCGGGCCTTTGGCTTGATCATCCGAGACAGCGACTTGCCGCTAGAATATGCTGCGTGTGCAGGCGCGAGTGGCGCGGAAGTCAGCTCGTGAATAGGCTGGCGTTCGTTGTTGTCATCGGGATGGTTGCGAAGGTACGGGCCAAGCAAAGCGCCCTCCGCTTCGTTGGCCTTGAAGCGCAAATAGCGCACTTCGTAGTCGTGAGCGCGCTCGGGCTGTCCCATGCCGGTGTAACATAACATGAGGTTGTAATTCGCCTCGACGTCCTCCGGGTCGATGGCCAGCACGGATTGGAACTCGCGAATCGCGTCAGCATAGCGCCGCTCGAGGAAAAGCGTGCGGCCCACGTCATTGAGAGCAACGCGGTCGGTCGGATACTGCTCCAGCGCCGTTTTGAACTGGGCAATCGCTTCGTCGTAGTGGCCCTGATCGCGCAACACGTTTCCATAAAAGAAATGAGCGCTGGCAAGCGACGGCGAGATTTTAAGCGCTTGCAAAAGGACTTTCTCCGCTTCCGGCAGGTTCCCCTCCTGGAGCTGCACGCGGCCCATGTTGACCCACCCGTCCGCGCGATTCGGCGCGGCTTTGGCGACCTCTTGAAAGGCCGCTCCAGCGCCTTGTAAATCACCTTGAAGCAGCAAACCGATGCCGTAATCGTTCCACCGCTGCCAGTCAGCGGCCTGCACAGCGACGTGTGGCTCGGGAGGTGTTGCATCCGGAGGCAAAACTTGCAGTTCTGCTTTATCGTGAGCCATTACAACAATGGGCAGATTGGGAATTCCCGGCCTTTTGCCCGAATCGTCCTTAGTGTCGCCGGTGAAAACCCATTTCGTGTCGTCATATGCCGGCGAAACAAGAGGACTGTGTTGATTGGAATCGTGAACCCCGCCGAATGCAAATTGCGTGAACCACCAGCTAAATTTGCGGTAATTCAACTTCGCGGTGAGCGTAATGCGATCGCCGACGTTTTTCGGAATGTACATTCGATAATGAAGTGTGTCAGCAGCGCCGGGAGGAATCAGGCGCACGTAGACGACGGCGCGCTCAGCCCAGGCATTGCGTTTGTTGATGGGATTTCCGTGCGCGTCGACGAGCAAAGCGCGATAGAACTGCGCGCCGGGATCCACTGAGCCATCGGTGTTATTGTTTTTGCCCGCCTCGCCACTCCAGAAGATTGTGCGCCCATTCTCGTCCGTCGCTGTCAGTTCGAGCCACAAATCAAAAGCGTCCACGGTGCCGCCGGGGAAAAAGTGACCGACATTTCGTGTGCGGACGACCACGTCGACTCGCACTGTGTCTCCACGGCGAACCGCGACCGGGACGCGGCCAAAGGGAGCTGTTAGTTGCAACGCGCGTGTGGCAAGTCGCTGTTGTCCCGTGGGAGCTCGGAACTCCGATTCTTCGCCAACTCCGAAAGTCGTCTGAAGCTGAGGCGCGCCGGGCGCATTTGGCAGCAACCGCATTTGCTTGGTGGCAGGCGGTGCGGCTTCGGGCGAAATGCCGAAAATATCAACGCTGACTTGATTGGCTTCCAGAAACTTCTCGACCGTATCGAGCTGTTCAGTATCTTCATTTTCGTACGGCAACGCCGTGTTCGCGCCCGGGAAGCGATGCGAGTGAATGATCCCCGCATAATTTCCAAAATCCGCGGAGCGAACCGCGGGCATGTGACAATCGGTGCACGTTTCCGGCTTCGGCGGATAATAAAAAGAGCGCGCGCCTTTGCCGGAGATTCCGCTGGCCTGCCAGTTATCGTATTCGTTGAAGCCGCGTGTCCAGCGATAATGATTCACCGGAAAATCCAGATGGACTTTGTGGCACGTCGAGCAAAATTCGGCCGTCTGATTCCTGACAAACGGTTTCAGAAAAGAGCGGCGGTGCGGTTCGGGATTCAGCTTTATCAGGAAGTCGACCAAATTGTGCACGACGGGATTCTTACTGGTTGCAATCTGATCGAGCGGCGAATATGCGAGGACGTAGCCATTTTGCCCCATCGTGGATTGGACCGCGACGATGGAATGGCACATCACGCAGCCCAGGCCCGCCTGACCTTCCGGAGTGTTCTCGATTTCGCGAACGGGACGGTCGAACATGCCGGTCAGGAGCAATGCGGGATCGTGGCAGCCTGCGCACCATTTTGAAGGACGAACGCCTATCGTGTCCTGCATGTATTCGATGCTTTTGCGATACCACTGATTATTGAATGACGAGAAATGATGCGCGGAGCTCGACCATTGGCGATAAATGTCCGCATGGCAAGTCTTGCAGGTCTCTGATTCGAGGAAAAACTTCGCCGGGATTTTTGTCTTGTTGGAGACCTCGACGGAGCCGGGGAAATAAGGCCCAGAAGGCCCGCCTCCTTCCTGATTCATTGTGGCGGGAGCTATCGCCGGATTCGAAATTTGATAGGTATGCTGCCACGGGACGCTGCGTGTCCACCAAGCGCCGTACACGAGAACTGCGAAAACGAGGACGATGATGCCCCAACGCAGCGAAGCAGGAGACAGTGAGGCCGCTAGCCATTTTCCGCGAGTTGCGTAACTGGCGAACAGCAAAGCGACGCCCACGATGCACAAAGCTATATGCACGTAAAGGATTGGGAAATCTGCGCGTGGCGTGCCGGTGAAAATCAGGACAACGCCAACCGCGCCGCCCAGTGCCAGCGAACTCCATCCTGCGCGAGCTAAAAGGGTCGAGTTACGCCAAATACTTCGAAACAAAAACAAAAGAAGGAATAGGAGTGCGATTCCCGCAACCAAGTGAAGAACTACAGAAACATAGTAGTGGATAGTAGGGGTGGGCCAAGCGTAGTCATACAACGCGGTCAACGACAGGATGACTACTAGCCCGAGTCGAAGCCGCTTCATGTTTCTCTTCGAAGGCGCCGAATTGCATGGCTGCGCGGCGAAGTTGGAAGAGGCGCTAGCATTTTCGCTCCCAGGCGGTTAAACCTATTGAGATTTGAATCCTGCCCGGGCGGTATTATACATTATACTGCCGCGTGTCTGGGCCCCGTTCGAAGGCCTTCAATTGGGGCAACCGTGAACCCGTGTCTCTCGCTCGGACGAGAAAGAGGTTCGACATCTTGCAGCAACACGCGCAAAGTCACAAGAAGACTCTCACCTCCCTTTCTGCCGGCGAAATGGCTGCGGCAATCCGGCGGAGAGAAATATCGCCCACGGAACTCTTGGAAGCTCATCTCGCGCGAATTGCCAAACTAAATCCACATTTGAATGCTTTTGCCTACGTCAACGCCGAAGGAGCGCGGCGGCAAGCCGCGATAGCGGACGCTGCGCTAGAAAATGAAAGTCCGCTCGGTCCGCTGCACGGCGTTCCGATCAGCATTAAAAGCTCCATCGATGTGGCCGGCTGGCCATGTGACTGCGGCTCGCGGTTGCGCGCGGGATATGTCGCTGAAAATGACGCCACACTTGTCGCGAGGCTGCGGCGCGCCGGCGCCGTTCTTCTGGGCAACACCAACACGCCCGAACTCTTGATGGCATATGAAACGGACAATGCTGTGCGCGGGAAAACGAATAATCCGTGGGATCTTAAGCGTACACCGGGCGGTTCGAGCGGAGGCGAAGCAGCCGCAATAGCCGCGCGTTGCTCGGCGGGCGGCGTGGGAAGCGACGGCGGCGGCTCGGTTCGCGTTCCGGCGCATTACAGCGGAATCTGCGGACTCAAGCCAACTCCTGGGCGGATTCCTGCCACCGGGCACTTCCCCGTTTCGAGCGGCCCGTTTGCGTTATTGGGAGTCGTTGGGCCGATGGCGCGCACTGTGCCCGATTTGCAGACTCTTTTTGAAGTCATGGCAGGACTGGATTATGGCGACCCGTCGTCAGCTCCTGTTCCTGTTCGCTGGCCGGGAGAAGCCGAGCTTGCCCAGTTACGTGGGGGATTTTTCGAAGACGATGGCGTGACTCGCGTGACGGCGGAGACACGCGCAGCGGTGCGAACCGCGGCGGCTGCGCTGAACTCCGCGGGAATCGCCGTTGAGAAATTTCTGCCTGATGGCCTGAAAACTGCCAGACGGCTTTGGTGGAATCTTTTCGGGCGTGCAGGAGAGATTGTCCTCGGACCGCTCCTCGAAGGGCGCGAATCACAGTTGAGCCCGATACTGACGGAATTCGCGAGCATCGTGCACAAGGAATCGCGCTTGACGGCCGAAGAACTGATGAGCACTTTGCTCGAGCGCGATGATTTGCGATGCAGGTTTTTACGGCAAATGGAACGCTATCCGATTCTGTTGTGTCCTGTGTGCGCGATCCCGGCATTTCGACATGGAGAGCGCGAGTGGACGATTGACGGCCAGAAAATTGACTATCTACAAGCCATGAGCTACAGCCAGTGGTTCAACCTGCTCGGCAATCCCGCGGCTGTCGTGCCTGTCGGGCGGTCCCCCGAAGGCCTGCCCATCGGCGTGCAAGTCGTCGGCCGGCCATTCGAGGAGGAGATTGTTCTCGCCGTCGCGCGGAAAATTGAGGAGGCTTGCGGGGATTTGCGCGAACCAGAGCTCCAAGATATCTCCACGAACGTAAAATGATTCGTATCGCCGGATGTTGGACGCCTAACTTGCAGGAATCAGCTCCAACCTGACGCGCCATTTCACGGATTGCCCAGGTCGCAACGAGAGCATACCTGTGTTTCGCTTTCCCCAGATTTTCATATTAAACGGATCCGCGAGATTAAATTGCGGCTCGACCGCGATGAACTGTTTGTCCTGTGGCGCGTAGACCTGTATCGCTTTAATTTCAGTCGAGAGCGCCGCGATGCGCAGCCCATATTGTGCTGCGGGGTCGATGATTTCAACGACGGCATGGCCCTTGTTATCGCGCTGCAAGTCCGTGAAACAATCGTCCATAAACAAGGAAGATCCCAACGCAACGCCGCCGGGAGCAGCAAAATCGTACGCAGTGCCTTTCACGGGAACAAGCTCACCGGTGGGTAAGACGTCGTCGTAATTGTTGACGACTGCGCGCAGTCTGGCGCGAAGCCGCAATCTCGCCTGCGGCCGCTCGCCGCTCGGGAAACGAAAATACGGATGGAAACCGATTCCCATCGGCAGCATTTCATTCCCTGCATTTTTCGCCGTGACGCTCAAACCAAGGGCATGATTTTTCAGAATGATTCGGATATTTACGTCCGTCTCCGACGGCCAATGGCCGCCAAAGCTTCCGCCGCGCAGACTGGCCACGATTGTCGAAGCAGTCGCACCGTTGTGATGTTTCACATTTTCGAAACGCGAAGCCAGAATCAAGCCGTGCATTGCGTGAATTTCGGCGCCTGGATTTTTGCCTCTCCAGTTCGCCGGAAGACACATTTTCTTACCGGAGATCATCGTCTCTATGGCCTTGCCATCGGGGGAGAGTTTTCCGCGAATACGGTTGGGATACGGTAGGAGAAACGCGCTGCCAATGGAAAAGCTTCTGTTCCCGAAGAAGTCAGCAGGATCTTCGAGGATACGCTTCGCTTCGGGCAGACTTGGAGCGCTGATCAAATCGACGTCACCTAATCCGGGGATGTATGCCTTCACTTGGAGCAAATTCATCCCGAGACCCGGAAGGATTGTCGCTTCGAGGAACTGCGGCTTCTTCCGGTTCTGGGGCTTAGGCCGCGTTAAGGCCACGACCAGTTGGCCTCCGATGGAGACGCGGGAGGCTTTAGACGCTACTTTCGCTTTCATCAATCTGCAGAGACTTTGACGGCGGTCCGCGGCCGCGCGTTTCTATTGAGGTCGCGCGCTGGGGGCGGGTGCAAAATCCGCGACGCCGATTCTAATGATGCCTCCATGAAGTTTCCAGTATTCAGCACTTCCTCTAACAGGCTGGGGCGGACGTTCGCCAGTGCGTGGCGGCGGGGACGCGCTCTGAGGCTTCTCGGTCCAGATGCCATACACGCGCCCATCGAGGGCCGCGAGTCCTGTGTAATCTCCCAAGAAGACTCCGGTTGCGTCGAACGACTGCGTAGTCCAGGAGTAATTTTGGAAAGTTTGACCGCCGTCGGTCGAACGCGCCAGAGTGACAGTCTCGTTTCTGTTCCGAGGGTCGCCGCGTCGGTCGTAAAAAAGCACATCGGCGGAGCCGTCCGACGGATCGACGGCGAGCCATTGGAAGAATTGGTCGGATCCATTATGAATCCCATCCGTGTTTACGCGGAGAGCGGGGCTCCAGCTTTTACCGTGATCCGTGGACGTGGAGCAAAATACATCAACGTCGCCATTGCGATAATCGCTCCAGGTTATATAAAGGCGGCCACCTCTTCCACCGCCGTGAGGATCAATGGCGATCTGCGGGAAACCGTTCGTGCGGGACAATGCTTCGATTGTGAACATTATCGGACCTGTGTCGATTATGTTGCGGGTGCGCGAGAATGTGCGGCCGCCGTCACGCGAAGTCGTAAGAACAATGTGATTTCCATCTCCCCAGACAGCGTAGAACGTGCTGTCGGGGCCCACCACACCTGCAAATCCTTCGAGCGCGCCATTGTCGTCACGCGGCAGGCCGGGTTTGTCGTCGATCTCGATCGGCTTCGACCACGTTTTTCCGTCATCGGTCGAGCGGACGAGCATCAACTCGGAATCCTTCAGAGTCCAGCGCGTCCAGCCGATGTAAAGATTCCCACCGTAAGGACCGCGGCTGTTGTCGGCCACAATGTAAGGCTTGTCTTCCCACGGAGCGTCGGAGCGGTCGGGCTGCACGCTGACCGGAATATCATCCTTTTCCCAATTTGCGCCGCCATCGAGCGAACGACGGATGTGAAGGCCGTTCCTCGAGGAATTGTGTCCCCAATAGTTGAACGAGCCGAGCTTGTCGAAGGCCATGAAGCAAATGATGGCGTGTCCTTTATTGTCGTATGTGACCGACACGTCGCCGGAGACGCGATAGTCGGGCGGCGCAATGCCAGAAGCAATTGTCCAGTGCTTGCCTGCATCGGAGGAATAGGCGATATGCGCGTTGTCTTGATACGCGGCGGCGACCTGTTGAGCATTGTTGGGATTAATTGCTATGGAAGGTTCCGAAAAGAAGCCGGGCTCAGTGACGGTGGTGACTGCCGAACCGGGAGGCTGCGGAAGGGATTGGGCACCCGTGGCGAACGCCAAAAAAAACACCGATAAGGTAGCGACCGCGTACCGGACGATACGCGCAGATGCAATTCCTTCAAAATGCTCCCCAATGCACATAGCCCCTCCGGTCTTCGGCCTTTTTGCACGCTTTCATGACGTTTTCGCACGGCCATGGCAAGCGTGGGGTGGTACGTAAGTAGAAGAAGGCTTGCAATATAGCGTAGTGCATATATTATGCAAGCCGTTTGTCACAGAGTCACAATGTAACTGTGTACTGAAAATGGTATAAAGAGCTACCAAATAATATGATATCTTCTGCTGAGATTTTGCGCGTTTATTGGCCATAAGCCCATGAGTCCAAACGCCGAAAGCCAAGCAAGGAAAGCGCATAGCAACAGCATACCTCGGACTTCGCTAGCATCCGCGGTCGCAGACAAACTCCGCGAAATGATTATCCGCGGCGAGATCCAGGAAGGGGAGCAACTGCGCCAGGACGCGATCGCGTCGGATTTTCAGGTCAGCCGCATTCCCGTCCGCGAGGCGATGAGGCAATTGGAGGCGGAAGGGCTAATCACCATCGTTCCGCATCGTGGCGGAGTTGTTTCCGCGCTTTCGCCCGAAGAAATCGAGGAGTTATTCGACATCCGCGCCCTGCTCGAATGCGAAGTCTTGCGGCGCTCCATACCAAACCTCACTGAAGGCGATTTCAAACAGGCCGAATCGATCCTGGTAATTTACGAAAAGGCGCTGTGGAAACAAGAAGAAGTCGGAACCTGGGGACGTCTGAACTGGCAGTTTCATTCCACTTTGTATTTGCGCGCCAACCGCCCTCGCTTCATGGCGATGATTCAGACGATCAATAACAATGGGGACCGCTACACGCGCCTTCAACTTTACTTGACACACGCGTTTGAACGCGCGAAACAGGAACATCGCAAACTTCTCGAACTGTGCCGTGAACGAAATACCGCCGCAGCGTGCGAATTGCTTGAGCGCCATATCCATAATGCCGGGCGCACCCTGAAAGAATTTTTGGCGCAGCGCCGCGCGTAATTTCAACGCCTCATCTTGTCACGCGCGCGTCCCGATTCTTCTCGCTTCGTTTTCTGCAATCAGTGGACGCGCTCGTTTACCGCGCTGCGCCCTCCACACTTCCAACCGGAGGCAACGCGGCAGTCAACGGAGTCACTCCTTGCTGTGTCAACGAGCGGTCGAACGCCGGGACTTCCTGCGTCATCAGATGTTGATAATCCGCGGTCGCCTCGGCAAGACTTTTCTCGATATTCTGAAGCACTTTCAGTGACGCAGCCGTCGGAGCAAAATCCGCCCCGCCCGCCACGTCGCCCGCGCCAGTTCCCACCTCACCGTTGAGCCAGATTAGATTTAGGTAGACCTTGTAAGTGTCCGTGTAATATTTGTCGTCGCTATTTGCTTGCTCGCGCGCAAGCAACTTGAATTCGACGGTTTGCATTTTCTGATCCATTTGCTGGACGGACTTACGCAATTCGGCCTTGCTTTTCTGCTCGGCTAGCATCGCGTCCACATCCTCAAGTTGCTTTCGCATCCATTCGATATGGTTGACCATGTCGGATGTATGCGTGATGTCATCGCGAATGCGAAGAAGGGTTTTCACGGACGAATCGATGTCCGCGTCCGTTCCCGGCGAATGCGGGTCTCTTAGAATCGTTAGAGGCTGAGTAAATGTTTGCCCATTGACTGTGAGCCGCAGACTGTATTTGCCCGGCGCGGCGAGCGGGCCGACTTGCGCTCCCTCAATGCCCCAGTGCGTGACAGGACGCGAAGTCTTGCCTCGGAAGCGCGGGTCCTCCCATACGTGCGGGTTATCAGGAGCGGCTGTGCGCAGCGCAATCACCTGCGGAGGTTCGTAACGCAGGTCCCACGCGGTTCGATTCAAGCCAACCTTGCCCGGCGCTTTCAGCTTGCGAATCACGGCGCCGCGCTCGTCGAGAACCTCAATCTGCACCGGTTCCTTTGTTGCGGACTTGAGTGAATAATCGAGGAATGCTCGTCCGCCGCGGACGAGGCGATAAGTTGTGCGCGGCGCAAAAAATCGCACGGCAGCGTCGGAGTGCTCAGTCGCCATTTGTTCCAGCGGCGTAATGTCGTCCAAAATGTAAAGTCCGCGGCCGTATGTGGAAACAACGAGATCGTGGAACTGTTTCTGTACCACCGCCCACGAAACTGTGGCGTGCGGAAGCCCTTCATCGAGCATCTTCCAGTGGCCGCCATCGTCGGATGAGTAATACAAATCATTTCCCGTGCCCGCAAAGAGAAGGCCTTTGCAATTCGGGTCTTCCGCTACTACGCGCACGTAAGATAATTCATTCTTCGGCAAATCGCCGGAGATTTGCGTCCAGCTCTGGCCAAAATTTGACGTTTTGTAAATGTAAGGATCGCGATTGTCCATCAGGTGAAAATCGATTGAGGCGTACGCCGTGCCTGCTTCAAAATGAGACGGCTCGATGCTCGTGACCGTGCCCCACGCGGGCAAGCCGGAGATATTGTTTGTGACGTTGTTCCAGTGTCCGCCTCCGTCTTTGGTGTACCAGACTTGGCCGTCATTTGTGCCCGCCCAGATCAATCCCTTCTGTACTTGTGACGGCGCAATGGCGAACACGACTTCGCCGTAAAATTGTCCAAGATTGTCTCCGACGATGCCTCCGGAAGAAACGATCCTGCTTGGGTCGTTGGTAGAAAGGTCAGGACTAATGACGGACCAGTTCTGGCCGCCATCGCTGGTTTTGAAAATCACCTGGCAGCCATAGTAGACGGTGTTGTTGTCGAAGGGATCGATGGCGAGCGGCGGCGTCCAATGGCACCGGTATTTCGTGTCATTGGGTGGCGAGTCGAGCGTGTGAATCCAGGGACTGACGGAACGTGCCATTTTCGTTCGCGCATCCCAGCGCGTCACTTCGTTTCCATAGCAAGTCGCCCAGACAATATTCGGATCCGCCAGGTCAGGCAAAGTCCAGCCAGATTCGCAGCCGCCCATGGCGTGATCCCAGCCGGGCTGTTCGCCGCCGCCGAAGGCAATTCCAAATGATGTGCTGGGGCCGCGCATGTTGCCGTCGTCTTGCATGTTGCTGTAGACGTAATACGGAACCTGATTGTCCACGGCGACGTGATACATCTGTCCAATGGGCAACGTCACGCGATTGAAGGCTTTTCCGTGATCCGCAGTGATCAGGAGGCCAGCATCATTCGTCAGCGCGAAGTGATTCGCATTCTTCGGGTCGATCCAGATATCGTGATTGTCGCCGCCCCACGGGACTTGCTTGAAAGTCTCGCCGCCGTCGACGGATTCGAAGAAGCTGCTGTTCGCGATATAAATTTCATCTTCGTTCCCCGGAGAAATCGCGATGCGAATGTAATAGCCCGCGCGGCCAATTAGCGCGCGTTGCCAGTTCACGACGCGCCAATTTTCTCCGCCGTCGTCCGAACGCCAGACGGAGCCTTGATCTTTCGTTTGAATCAGCGCGTACTCGCGGTTTGAATCCGTCGGCGCGACGGCCACGTCAATTTTCCCAACGGGCGATTTCGGCATGCCGTGGCCTTCGATGCGCGACCACTTCGTGCCGCCGTCGCGTGAAACATAAACTCCACTGCCGGGCCCGCCGCTGAATTCTCCCCACGTGTGCATGGCGATTTGCCACGTGCCCGCGAACAATACGTTCGGATCCTGCGGGTCCATCGCGAGACCCGAGCAGCCGGTATTTTCGTCCACAAACAAGACACGCTCCCAATTTTTCCCGCCGTCCGTCGTGCGGTAAACGCCACGTTCCTGTTGAGGGCCTGTAGTGCGGCCGAGCGCGCAAACAAAAACGTTATCTGCATCGCGCGGATTGACGACCACGCGGCCAATGCGCCCTGTCGCATCGAGTCCCATGTGCTTCCAGGTCTTCCCCGCGTCAGTGGACTTATAAACGCCATTGCCCATCACGTCGGTATCGCGAATCGCCCACGCTTCGCCCGTGCCAACCCACACCACATTCGGGTCGGACGGCGCCACGGCCAACGCGCCAATCGCAGCCACCGGCTCCTTGTCGAAAATCGGAGCCCACCGAATCCCTCCATCGGTTGTTTTCCAAACACCGCCCGACGCTGCTCCAGCATAATAAACACTCGAATTCCCCTGCACGCCGGCGACGGAAGCAACGCGATTGCCAACCGCCGGGCCGATGAAACGGAAACGAAATTGCTCCTGGCCTCCCGGGCTATGGCGGCGCTGCGCGGGATTTGACACAGCACACATGGTCACAGCAGCGGCGCAGAGACTTAAACTTAAGCAGACACGATTCATTTTGAGCATTTCTGGGCCTTCCATGAGGCTTAACCACGAGCCTCTTGTTATCTGGAAATTTCTATCGATCTTCCTTGGAAACCCGGCCGAATTTAAGGTCTCCTCGGAATGGGCGGAAGTCTTCGTTCCCGAATCTGGAAATCTGTTGGCGGCGTGACGCCGAGCAGGTGCTGCACAAAATAGTCCCAACGGCGCCGGCTGACGTACAGCGCGTGTGGCCCGCTATCGCCATGAAACATATTGGGAACATAAAGCATGTCGAAATTTTTGTTTGCGGTCATCAAAGCATCCACCAGCCGCATTGTTTCGACGGGATTCACATTGTTATCGATATCGCCGTGAATCAGCAGCAAATGTCCCTTCAGCTGGTCCGCCATAGTCGTGTTTGATTGTTCTTCGTAATCTTTGCCGACCGGATAGCCCTGATACTGCTCGTTCCACCAGGCCTTATCGAGGCGCGGATCGTGGTCACCGGAAGTGGAGACGCAGACTTTGTAGAAATCCGGAAATTGCAGTATCGCGTGCGCGGAGCCGTACCCTCCCGCGGAAGTGCCGTAAATCCCGACGCGCGTGATGTCCATGTACGAATACTTTGCGGCCATCTGTTTGATCATAGCGACGTGGTCCGCAAATGAGCCGCCGAGATTGTGGTAGGAAAATTCGTGGAAGGCGCGCGAGCGTCCTGTGGTGCCGCGGCCGTCGACCATGACGACAACGAATCCCAATTCCGCCATGGATTGCAGCCGCAACGCGGCGCCGAATGATTTGGGCACGAAGAACCCCTGCGGCCCTGTATACACCTGTTCGACGATTGGATATTTTTTCGACGGATCGAAATTCGACGGACGCACAATCACGCCGTATAAATCCGTTTTGTTGTCCAACGCCTTGCCTTCGAATGGCTCGGGATTCTTCCATCCAGTCTTCAGCAGCGCGCTCACGTCTGTTTTTTCAAGCACGCGAATCACGGAGCCGTCCTTGCTGCTCCGAAGCACCGACTCGCCCGGCAAATCCACACGCGAATAATTGTCAACAAAATATCGCCCGTCGGGCGAAACGCTTACGTTGTGATTTGCGTTTTCCGGAGTCAGGAGCGTCAGGTCGGAGCCGTCCAAATTCACGCGGTAGAGATGCGTCAGGTAGGGATCTTCATTTTTCTCGCGGCCACTGGCCAAGAAATAGACTTCATGGCTCTTCGCGTCGATATTTTCAATCTGCCGGACTACCCAGGAGCCTTTTGTGACCTGATTCTTGAAATGGCCCTGTTCGTCGTAAAGATACAACTGGTTCAAGCCGTCTTTTTCCGACGACCAAAGAATCCCGCCATTTTCCTGGATGTACCGAAAAAAATGCTCGCCGGGATCGATGTACAGGCCGTCCTCTTCATTGATTAAGATTTTCTGTTCACCTGTTTCTGCGTCGACAACTCGCAGTTCGGTTTCTTTGTTTCCTCGCGTGCCGCGCTCGTAGAAGAAGCTTTTGTTATCCGGGAACCACCGGAAATAGCCGGGGCCGCCCTGAAATTCCAGGTCCAGCGGCGCTGTTTTCACATCGACGCGCTTGCCGGACAGTACGTCAAAAATCATCACCTGCGCGTGTGGAAGAGCCTCGCCGGGCAATGGATACACGTAATCGAAAGCCTTGGGTCGAAGCTGATCCGGCGGCACAAATTGCAAAGTGGTGAAGCGTCCGGCACTGCGCGAATCGATACGGAAGGTGATCAGTTTGGACGAGTCGGGAGACCAAAACACTTCCGGACGCGCCTTCACGTCTTCGCCGCGCTGGACTCCCTGCGTTACAAGCGTGCGAAGATCCGGCAGCGGCGTCGCATAATCCCATCCCGGCACGCCGTCGCGCGTCAGTTGTACGACTTCACCAGTTGATGTATCGCGAAGGAACAGATTGTGATCTTTTAAATATGCAGCCCATCTACCGTCCGGCGACACGTTTTCATAAGGATTCATTTCTGGGCGCGAACTTTTCGTGCATTCGTAGTTGCTCAGCTTGCAGGTCCACTCCGTAGCTTCAATCTGGAACCGGATGGCACTCTCTTTGTCGACATAATCGAAACTGTAGAACGGCAAGCGCGTGGCTTCGTACGGTTGCCTCGCAGCTCGGGACAATGCCGCAGCAAGCCGCGCATGATCGAACGCGGGCGTGCTTGTGTTCTTTGCGGCATCGACGACGATGAATTCCGCGCCTTTCGGGCCGTCGCTGCGATACCAAAAACGATCGCTGTCTGCAATCCACGCCGGGCGGATGTCGGCGACCGAAATCATCGAGCGCAGATTGCCGCCCAGGAACCGCTCCGCGCGCTGGTAATCGGCGAGAGTTCCTTGCGCCGCAGCCAGCGAAGGCGTCAGTAAGAGGCAAAGTGTTGCGATCGAAACGAGCACACGCCGAGCATGCGAATTCATGAGGCCTCCCCTATAAACCAACAAGCGCATCAAAGCAGAACGGAACACCCGTACGCGCGCCACAGGCACCATGCGCGCAAACTAATCCGCTTTCCTTGGTTATCGTCCCGGGATAAACAGCTCCAATCTGACGTGCCACGATACGGACTGTCCCGGCGTCAGCCAATCCATGCCCGTATTTCTGTGTCCCCAAATTGTGGTGTTGAACGGATCTGCCAAATTGAACTGCGGCTCGAGCACGATAAAATCTTTGTCTGGAGGCGCGTAGGCCTGAATGGCTTTGATT
>DASZCH010000239.1:0-1840 GCA_035943235.1 Candidatus Acidiferrales bacterium | reverse complement strand
CCGACGCGCGCTTGCTTCCTCGACCTTCAGCTCCAGTCCTAGAGCGGAAAGGATGTTGGTAATCTTGGAATAGCCGAGTTCGCCCAAACGCCCGTTCTCGAGTGCATCGAGCGTCGAGAGTCCGATCCTGGCTTTCTTGGCGAGCGCGGGTTGGGGAAGATGTACGCAAGTACCACAAAGGAAGGAATGGCCGCAA
Source organism: Candidatus Acidiferrales bacterium (assembly GCA_035943235.1). Lineage (GTDB taxonomy): Bacteria > Acidobacteriota > Terriglobia > Acidiferrales > UBA7541 > DAHUXN01. The sequence goes on along the minus strand of DASZCH010000239.1, from coordinate 1,644 downwards.
GACTTCGCCGTGCGCGCTCGCTGTCTCTCGAATTTCGCGCTCGGCAAGTGAAGACTTGGAGGAGCAGATCAGAACTCCAGGGCTTGGCCTGAGGTGGCGCCCGTTATCTTCTGATGGCTTCGGAAGGGCGGGGTTTTCGTGCCGTTATTTCTGCATTTTAAAGTGGGCACACCTGCATAAGCGAAACTCTCAAGGAAGTCGCTAGGGAGAGCACGCCAGTCCCTCAGCAAGCCTGTGTTCAGACCGCTTGAAGCGAGACAGTAGCGCCGTGGTTCCATTCGCGGAGCATGCGGTTGCCGATCTCCTCGAATTCCTGATGGCCTTTGATGTAGGCACGAAGATCCTGGGAGGCGTCCGCTATCGCCCCGCTGATGCGTTCGAATATTTCCCGAACGCGGGCAGGGGTGCCTCCCATGCGTGTCTCGCCCAATCGCTGCAGCTCCTTTCCGCTCGCCCATTTCGTTGTGCCGCTAAGCGTCAGGGCCATGCTATCTTTGGGCAGGTAAACGGAGGTAGTCACCAGGTCATAGACGGGGGCAAGCCGTGCTTCGCCCTGAACATCGTCATAGACAATCCCGAAGTTCTTCAAATGCGCATCGCCGTTGCGTAGCGCGCAGTTAATGACGATGAGGGTGAATAGCCTCTCCAGGTCTTCGCCCACATGCGAAGAGTTGGCAAACTCCGCAAAGCGCTTCATGATCGAAGTCTCGTAGCTGCCGCGATATTTCTCATCGGTGCGGCGGGCGTTGAGCACGCAGAAATCCTCAAATCCGCGATAGGTCCCGTCAGGCCGCAGATCGAAGCGGTCAATCACGAGCGCCAGTGCGTTCTCGGCAAGCCGGCAGGGCGGCACGTCGAGGCCGCATTTTTCGGCGACCTTGAGACAGAAGAATTCGTTGGCCGCGAGTTGCGGGTATTGGTTCTGCTCCCAGAATTTCACGATGTGCGTCGCACCTCGGCAGCTCGGCGAGAGCCGGTGCGTCGCCTTGCTGAACGCGACGGATGCGTCTTCGTCGCGCACCAGAATTTTCGGCTGCACGCCACTGATGCCGGAGAAGGAGGCAAACTTGTCGATGAGGTAGCGAAAAAGATCGCCGCCGCGGCGCTGCGCGAGTATTTCGTCCACCGACTGAAAGGGCACATCTTCCTGCAGTTGCTCCTTCTGGCCGGTATAGCGGATGCGTCCGACCTGTGAACGGCCGACAATGCCCAGGAGGTCAAACTCGTCAAACGTGCCCGTGGCCTTGGCGAATGCAAGGCGGAGCCTTTCGCGGAGGAGGCCTTCGGGCAGATTCATCTCGAATATCGGAGGAAGTCCGAACTGCATGTTCCAAGAGGGGAGGCGTACCAGCATGGTCACGGAGACGGCGCGCGCGGGCGCCATGTCGGGCAGATAGACAAAGCTGCTGCCGCGCGTTCCGTGCCTGTCAAGCAGCCCCGCCTCAGCGGCGTCTGTCCAGACCTTTATCATTGCTTTCCTCTTCCATGAGTTCATCGAGCGTCGGCCGACGCGCGCTTGCTTCCTCGACCTTCAGCTCCAGTCCTAGAGCGGAAAGGATGTTGGTAATCTTGGAATAGCCGAGTTCGCCCAAACGCCCGTTCTCGAGTGCATCGAGCGTCGAGAGTCCGATCCTGGCTTTCTTG
>DASZCH010000238.1:0-3143 GCA_035943235.1 Candidatus Acidiferrales bacterium | reverse complement strand
CCCCTGTTCCCGCTCACCGGAGGGCTTGATGTCAAATACGGGCTTACTTCCAATCTTGTTCTAAATCTCACAGGCAACACGGACTTCGCTGATACCGACGTGGATCTGGAACCGTTCAATATCACGCCGTTCAAAGTGTTCATCCCGGAAAAGCGCCCGTTCTTCCTGGAGAATGCCGCCGTGTTCAACTTCGACATTGGCGATCAGGATCAGCTCTTCTTCACTCGACAGATTGGCATCGATCCCGTCACTGGCCAGCAGGTGCCTGTTAACGGCGGTGCGAAGCTCACGGGCAACATAGGACGGACAGAACTGGGGATTATGGACGTGGATACGCGTTCTAGCGGGCCCAACCCGTACGCTAATTACGGCATTGTGCGAGTGAAAGAATCGTTGTGGTCAGGCTCCTATATCGGCGTGATGGGAATCGATAAGCGTTCGGGCGATCCTCTCGATTCTTTCAACCAAACAGGGGGCGTAGATACTCGTTTGAATTTTCATAAAGACTGGTTTGTGGACGCTCATGCCGCTGCCACGCGCTCATCCGAAAATCCTAGCGGAGCGCCTGGAAGCGCGAGTGATATTGGCGCTTCGCTCTCGTATCGGTCTGACTGGCTCGACGCGGTTGTTGAGCGGCGAAGAACAGGCCCGAATTTCAATCCTGAAGTGGGCTTTATTGAACTGGTGGATGCAGATGAAACCTTCGCCGACTCCACATTCAAAGTACGGCCGAAAATCAGCGGGATTCGCGAACTGCAATTCGAGGGCTTCGTTCAGCACGCGCCGACTACAGAGGGGCAGGTTTCAACTCAGGAATGGCAAGGTACTTTTCGCGCCGAGTTTAACAATGGCGGCTACACCGATGACGACATCTCTGATGTGTTCACACAAAGAATCACAACGCCGCTTCACATCTACAAGAACGTTTTTATTCCTGGCGGACTATACCATTTTGCCCGGCACCAACTCACCTACGGATCGGGGCAGGATCGGCGCTTCACTTACAACTTCTTTGAAAGGTTTGGCGGATATTACGGCGGGGCGCTGAACGAATTTCGCGTGCGAACAGAATATCGGCCTACCGTCAAATTCTCCGTGGCTACGTCGGGGACTTGGGATCGCTTCGTGCTGCCTCTGCACAATGGCAACTTCTCTGTGGTGCTGGCGAGCGTGCAAGGAAACTACTCTTTCAGCCGCTTCCTGACGTTCACCAGCTTGCTTCAGGTAGATACTTCGAATAATCAGGCCGTCAGCGCCAATCTGCGGCTGCGCTACAACTACCGCCCGGACAGCGATCTTTACATTATCTATAACGTCGGAACCCAGTTCGCCAGCCTCGCGCCCGCGAACCCGCCGCAAGTTCGAGAAACGCGCTTCGCGGTCAAATATACGTATTCCTTTTCTCCGCGTTTCTAAGATCTCAATTCCAAGGCTAGCCCCGGCTTAAGGATTCCGGCAGCATCGAAACGCTGGCTGCGACACGGCCCGGTCGCAGCCACGGTTGAATTTTCAGTCCAGCTTCGGTCCAATTCAAGGGCGAGATAAGTGACGCGTTTGCGCGTAAGCGACACCAGAGGCGGCACTTAGGATTTTGTATAGCGCTTCTTCTAAGCAGAGGGTCGGGGGTTCGAATCCCTCCGGGCGCGCCACCTCGTTGGATTCAAAGAAGTAAGATCAATTGTGACCGTCGACGCACAAATCCAGTTTAGAAAAAAGCTAAGTAGCTGGTTCGTCTTGCCTTTGCCTATGTCGTGGTACCCGGTTTTTGACGGTGTTTGGCAGGTTTTATTCCTCGATTGTTCCCGAAGGTTTTCCTTCTTGATCTCCTGCATCGATGCGGTTATGCGGCTTCAGTTCCTAAGGTAGATTCCTTCGTTCTGCGGACAACGTCGAGGCTCCCAATGCACTCACGAGCGCATTTTAGGGATTTCGATCCGATTTCGCAGATCGAGGCAACCGCGAAGCCGATACTGTTCGCGGAACCACCCTGGATTAAAAAATAATTCGCGCCGCCAATTGCAATGCCCGAGGCCCCCCGGAGCCAAAGACCTGCGTTACGCGGCTTTTGGGTTGTCCGAAGCTACGACTGAGTAGATTGCCGCTACGCCCCGAAAGATTGGCAATGTTGAATAAGTTGAACACCTCGCTGATCAGCGTCAAATGTGTACGCTCGCCGAGCGGAAAATTGCGACTTAGCCGCAAGTCCTGAGTCACAAGAGGATCGCCAAACTCGAAATGAGCCGGGAGCGTCACCAAAGGAATCGGAGTCCCATGAAAGTCCGTTTTGCCGGCGTACGTCTTATTAAACGAATTCACCAAACGTTGCAAATCCGCTTTCCCCATCCCGCGATTGAATTCATTAACCGTCGTGCCAGGAAGTAGATCGCCCAACGTTCCGTCCCCGTTGAAGTCTAGTCCGTTAAGAAAAACGGAAAACGGCGGTCTAGAAACATAGGTTGTGAAGATCCCTAGCTCGAACTGCCATGGGAGTTGAACAAGGCCAGAGCCACTCAGAATATGGCGATAGTCTGTGTTGAGCGGGCCGAAATTTGACAACGGATCATCATTGTTGAATCCCACCCCGAATCCGTTTCCTTTGCTGTTCGAATAGGCGTACGAGCCGAGCAACTGCCATCCGTTCGAGAACCGTTTTTCGGCCCGAAGAAGGAATCCGCGGTAATTTCCGCTGCCAATGCCTGTGGTCAGATTGATAGGTCCCAGAGAACATAGGGCCTTTGGATCGTTGCGTTCTGCCTCAGTAAGGCAAATGGGAAGCACAGGACCGCGCGCGCTGGAAAAATGATTCAAATCGACGATTTGGGGTCCGCCAATATGGGCGAATTGGCGGTCCGCAAAATCCGCGGTGATGGCAAAATCGCGAGCAACCTGTCGCTGGACTCCGAGACTGAAATCGATCGAAGACGTGTTCGGCATGTGGGTGTCCACGACTGAACCCTGCTTATCGGCTTCGATATTCGTCACGGAGAAGTCCGTATTGTTCGGGTTTCCCCGCTGTGCCGTCAAATTGCCGCGAATGATCGGGAGAGCATCCAAGAGGGAAGCGCCGTTAAATGATGTCGGCGAAAAAAATCGCAAGAGCGTGCCCTGCGGCACGCCGGGAACATTAGTCAGAGGGTTGGGAA
>DASZCH010000237.1:0-1789 GCA_035943235.1 Candidatus Acidiferrales bacterium | reverse complement strand
GGCAATCCGACCGCGCGGAAACCGCACTGAACGATTTGCTCGAACGCGAGCCGGACAACGAGCTTGCGAGACAACGCCTTGCCCAGGTGCGCAAGAAACTTGGTCACCCTTCATCGTCACCTGCTGATCTCGACGAGGCATTTCCACAGCAACCAGAACCCGCCGCTTTGCTCGGCAGTCCTGCGCCACCGCCCGTAGCCCAAGACAATGAACTGGGTCTGGATGATGAGACACAACGTTTTGTCACTCAAGCCTTGACGGACGTGGATTTGTTTTCGAGTTATGGGCTCACGCAAAAAGCGATCCAGTTACTCGATAATATTCTGCAGCGAGCACCGGGACACGCGCCCACGCTCGAGCGGCTTCTGGATTTAAACCTTGGCGCCGGCGACGATCGGCGAACCGCCGAATTGGCCGCGCAGCTTGAGCACATTTACACGCAACGTGGCGATACACAAAACGCAGAACGCTTCACCGAATTACGGCGGCGCTTTCAACGCGCCTCGGGAGCGACCGACGAAGAACTGACTGCCGCGCAGACGGCTTCCCGCCCCGCGACTGGTGCGTCCACACCCGCGGAGTTCTCAGTTCCTGCAGCACCGGCTGAACCCGAGGTTCATGCCGCTGAACCAACTGCTGCCTCATCACCACACGAAGGTCCCAGTTCTAACACCGTGAGCCCGGGCGAAATTGATCTCTCGGACGAATGGGCAAACTTAACCGCGTCGGAGGAATCCGGAGTTTCTACTCCTCCCGCCCCACCGCCCGCTGAAGCTGCAGAACCGGCGGAATTCGATCTGGAGCTCGTGTCTGATGCATCCGCTGATAACGAGGCCACAACCACGGAAGGTTTTCTCGACCAACTTGTCGCGGAAGTCGAGGGACTGGAAACTTCGGCTGCCGAAGCACCCATGGAAGCGAAGGCGAAGGACGTCAGAGAACCCATTTCCGAGGCCGAACCCGCCACCACCGGATCCAAAAATGAATTGAATGAAGTCTTTCAGGAATTCCGCGCCGAACTCGGCGAAATGGGCGAGAAGGACGCGGATGAAGATCTCGAGACACACTACAACCTCGGCACTGCCTACCGCGAGATGGGGTTGCTCGATGAGGCTATCGGCGAATTTCAAAGGGTCGCGAAAGCCATTCAGGAAGGACGTCCCTTCCGCTACTCGATGCAATGCGCAACGCTGCTGGGATTGGTCTTTATGGAGAAGCAGGAGCCCAAAATTGCCGCGCTGTGGTATCAGCGCGCACTCGAACTTCCCGGACTTGATCCGGAAACAATTCTCGCTTTGCGGTATGATTTGGGCTTGGCAGAAGAGCAAGCGGGCAACAACAGGGCGGCGCTTGACAGTTTCCAGCAGGTCTATGCGATGAATATCGACTACCGCGACGTGGCGGAGCGCATAGCGACGCTCCAAAAACACTGATCCCACATTGGCCAACCGTCTCCTACGCGTGCTTCTGCTGCTCCTGTGGCTCGAAATGGGCCTGTTGATTATCCTGATCCCGTGGTCGACCTTCTGGGAAGCGAACTATTTTCTCAACCGCTATCCGTCGCTGATACCAATTTTGCTCAATCCGTACGTACGGGGCGCGATTTCCGGCTTGGGCGTAATCGACGCCGTGCTTGCGGTGGATTCCTTTCGACGGAAACGAACCGCAGTCACACCAGGGAATTGATTCCACGGCGGCACGCACATGCTCCTCTGTTACGTCACGGACCGGCATCTTCTGCAAAATGACGGATCGCCCGGCGCTGTTTCCACGGGCGATTTACTCGTAT
>DASZCH010000236.1:0-19695 GCA_035943235.1 Candidatus Acidiferrales bacterium | reverse complement strand
GTCAAACGCCGCGGCATTTGCCCCGCGCGCTATTGCTTGCAAGTCATTTGCACTGCGTTCAAGGACGCGCTCGTTTCCCGCCGCCGAAATCGCGACGCTCCATTCGGATTCGCTCGCCGGTTTCTCGCCACGCAAAAGCGACGCTGTCGCGCGGTCGAAAATGTCCACTGTCTGTGGTGCGAGCGCCGATTTGCGGACATTCAGAGCAAACAGAAACGCATCTTCGGCGCGTGAAAATCCCGCAAGCCAGGCGCGCGTCTCCGCGGGCAAAGGAAACGTTTTGAAATTCACGCGCGTCATGATTCCCAGCGACCCAATCGCTCCCAGCATCAACTTGTGCAAATCGTATCCGCTTACATTTTTAACGACACGTCCGCCGCTCTTCGCCAACGCGCCGTCGCCCGTGACGAATTCCATCCCCAGCACAAAATCACGCGCCGTCCCATAAGCCTGCCGCAGCGGCGAATCGACGCCGCTCGCGAGCGTGCCTCCAACGGTCGCGCGCTCGAAGAAGGGAACCGCAAGCGGCAACAATTGTTTGTGCTCGGCGAGAGTCGCGGCGAGTTTCGCAAGCGGAATTCCCGCCTCGACGCTCAGCGTCAAATCGCCCGGATCGTACGAAATCACGCGGTCGAGCCGTGTCATATCAATCGCGAGATCGTATCGTGCAGGCGGCATGCCAATCCCGAGTTTCGTTCGCGCGCCCATGGGAATCACCGCGAGCTTTTCCGCGGCCGCGAGTTTCACCAATTCCGCAACTTCGGCGGCCGTTCCGGGACGCGCCGCCGCGTTTGGTTGGACGCCATCGACCACATACGTCGCCAATTCACGCGGGTCGTCGGTGAAATTTGCGGCGCCTACAATTTCAGCGGCGCGCGAGGGCATCGTTTTCGCCGGTGTGCTCAAGAGGATTCGCCTCCTGCGAGTGGCGCTCTAGCTCCCGAACCGCGTTGCGGCATGGGACGAATGCGAACCTCGCCGCACCCTTTGCCCGTAGGGAAAATCTTGCCCGGATTCAACATCCCCGCCGGATTGAACGCATCGCGCACGCGCCGCATCAGCGCCAAATCCGCCTCGGTAAAAAGCAGAGGCATCAGCCGGTCCTTTTCCATGCCCACGCCATGCTCGCCCGTGATCGCGCCGCCCATCTCGATGCAGAAACGGATGATCGCATCGGCTGTCGACACGGCGCGCTCGAACTGTTTCGCATCGCGCGCGTCGAAAAGAATTATCGGATGCAGGTTGCCGTCGCCCGCGTGAAAAATATTGCCAATCTCGAAGCCATTTTCTTTTCCGATGCGCTCGATTTCGCGCAACGTTTGCGGCAGTTTCGTGCGCGGAATCACGCCGTCCTGCACGTAATACGTCGGTGACAATCTTCCCACGGCTCCGAAGGCATTCTTGCGGCCCTTCCACAGCAAATCGCGTTCGGTCGCATCGCGCGCCACACGAACTTCGCGCGCTCCATGCATCGTGCAAACTTCGCTGATGTCTTTCGCGTGCTGTTCGACGGCTTCGCGCATTCCGTCAACTTCAATCAGCAGCACAGCCGCGCTGTCGAGAGGAAATCCCGCGTGCACCCACGCCTCCACCGCGCGCAGAGTCCAGCCATCGAGCATTTCGCACGCCGCCGGAGTAATTCCACGCGCCGTGATTTCGACGACGGTCTCCGTCGCGTCATCGACGCGGTCATAAATCGCCAGCAGTGTTTTCACTGCTTCCGGCAAACGCGTCAGCCGCACCGTGACTTCCGTCACCAGCGCTAGCGTCCCTTCCGATCCCACAAACAGGCCGCACAAATCGTAGCCCGCCGCGTCCAACGCTTTGCCGCCGATGCGCACCGGTTCGCCTGTGGGCATCACCATTTCGAGTCCCAGAATATGGTTCGTCGTCACGCCATAAGCGAGCGTGTGTGGTCCGCCCGCATTTTCCGAAACGTTTCCGCCGATCGTGCACGCCTTTTGACTCGACGGGTCCGGCGCAAAATGCAGGCCCGCGGACGCGACCGCCGCATTCAAATCGGAATTCACCACGCCGGGCTGCACCACCGCGCGTTGATTCTCCGCGTCGATTTCGAGAATCTGATTCATTCGCGCGAACGAAACGATCACGCCGCCCTCGCGCGCCAGCGCTCCTCCCGAAAGTCCCGTGCCCGCACCGCGCCCCACGATTGGGACTTTGTATCGGTTCGCAAGCCCGACGATTCGCGCCACGTCGTCGGCGGTCCGCGGAAAGACGATGCACTGCGGCCGCGCAACCTCCACGGATCCGTCGTATTCGTACAGCAGCAAATCCTCGGGCCGGCTCAAAACCGAATCCTTGCCGAGAAATTGTTCGAGTTCGTTAAGCAGATGGTGATTCATATTGGCTGGACGACCGCCTAGACAACTGTTTAGACGCGCGAAAACCACTATAGTCGCGCGCCTCTCTTCGCGTCAACGTGACGCGAACACACTAGCGTTTCGCGTGTGCCATCAAGCGAAATACTTCCGAAGTGGCGCGCGCGAGCCAGACGAATCCGTCGATCACAATCAGCGCGCCAAGTGCGCGCCACATCAGCAGGCGTGTGCGATATTGCGGTTCCTCCGACTCGGCAACTCGCGTGCCGGGCGACGCGGATTCGTCCGGATGCTTGCCGAGCCAATGCTCCCAGAAATGCGTTAAGCCATGGGCGATTTCCGTCGCGGAAAGCAAAATCACTAATCCGACGCTGAGAATGCAAGCGCCGATGAGGTACTTGACCAGCGGGTTGTGCATCGAGCCCGAATATAGACTGATACGCGCGTGCGAACAACAAGCGTCTTCCGCCAACACGGTAGTGGCTCCGCGTGAATTTTGGATCCTTGCGCGATGATCCCCAAGGCTCCACTATCCAGCGACCTGACGGCATCGTTTGCAAGAAATTCAAGATGGCCCACCACCATTGGGGAGATGGGTGCGTCAGCAAGTGAGGCCGTGATACGATGGCAGAATGGGAGCTAATCACTGATGAATGTGACTCTTGAGCAGACGCCGCCGCTTCCCGCCGCGGCAGATTACCGCAATCTGGAAGACGTCGGATTCATGACCTGCATGACGCTGGTTTTGCTGGGAAATTATGCGCAAACGGGCCACTTTGGCGGGCCCCTCGCGTACACGCCGTACAATGTTGCGGCGCATCTCGCCGGACCTGAGCTGGGCGGCCTGCGCTACGATTACCGGCGACCGAAACATCCTTATGCGGACAAGTTCATGCTGGCGGGAGGCCATTGCATTCCTACTTGCTACGCGCTGTGGATGATTATGGGACAGGCGATGGCGCGGAAATTTGCGCTGACGGGCGATCCGCGCTACCGAGTGGATCCGCACGACGCGATGTTGCCGGTGGATGCGCTGGGATTTCGCCGAGGCGCCGGAGCTCTCAAGAATCTGCTGCAAAGTCTGGGATTGGAAGATCATCCGCTGTTTGCGCAAGCGAAAGGACGCGGCATCCGAGCGCTGCAGGGTCACGCGGAAGCTACAGACGTGACCAATGACGTGAACGGCGGGCCTTCGGGCATCGGCATCGCCACATCCGCGGGCAAGGCGGCATTCTGGGACTTCATTGGCGCGCCCAGTTCTCCCAAGGTGATTGCGTTCGAAGGCGAATTTGCCATGACCGAGGGGCACGCTCAGGAATTGAAAACTCAGGCGCTGGCGCTGCAGGTCGGAAAGCGCTTGCGCATTCTATTCTCGAATAACAATGCCGGAATTGACGATTGTCTGATTGGCGGCGTGATCGCCAAAAAATATGAAGGCTACCAGCTCCACGAACAGTGGACTTCGTACGGCTGGAATGTGTTCTCGATGGACGACGGCGACGATTACCGTCAGGTGCTGGCCGCGCTGAAAAAGATGGAAGAGTGGGATGCGGCGGATCGCCGTCCGATGATTGTGATTGGCAAGACGATCAAGGGCTATTGGCCGACAGCGGTTCGCGGGGAGATCGCGAATCACTGCGCGCAGATCATTGGCTATCCGAGTCATCCGTATTCGCAGAAAATGAATTCAGAATATTTTGTCGCGCTGGCGGAGACTTTCGAGCAGCACTTCGGCGTGGAATTCAGCGGCATTCGCAAAGGGCCGGTGGCGGATGCGAGAGAGCGGCTGATCCAGTTCAAAACGAATATTGACGTGGTGATGTCGCTGCTGGACCGCAACGGGCTGGGCGATTGGCTGGCGGACCGGCTGGTCGAGATTGGCGACGGGTTGAGCGACAAACTTCCCGTGCGCATTGACGTGACTCGCAATCCGTTTCTCGATGAACGATTGCGAGTGGCGAATTTGCCGCGCGAGCCACAGAAAGTTTCCGTTACGAATGCAATTTCCAAGAAGCAGAAGGAAGTTGCGATTGCTTTATTTCGCAAACCCGGAGAGGTTGCCGGAGCACGGCGTGCCATTTCGGAAGTCATCAAATGGATGAACTATGTGACGGACAATCGTTTCTTCACCATCGCAGCCGATTTGTCCGAATCGATTAACGTCGAACATGGCAGCTTGTGGGGACATTATGATCCGGAGACGAATCCGCTCGGCACGCGGCTGAAAGCCGGTATTCAGGAAGCGGGCAATGTTTCAACCGCGATTGGACTGGTGAACCAGAGCGCTTCGGTCGATCCCACAAAGTTTGCCGGAGTGTGGGCGCTCAGCGGCACGTATGGCGCGTTCACGCCATTGATGTACACACCGGCGCGCGTATGGAGCCAGCAGAATCAAGACAGCAAGTTTCGTATGGGCGTGCTGCACATTTTGGCGGCGCACTCCGGGCCGGAAACGGCCGCGGACGCGCGCACGCACTTCGGAATTTTCGCGCCGCAGGTGTGGAAGCTTTTCCCGCGCGGGGAGACCATTCAATTGAATTTTTGGGATTACAACGATGTGGCGCCGGGATACTTTGCGGCGGCGGAGATTGCGGCGCGCGATCCCAAAGTGGGCATCATCATTATCGAAGTGGCGCGACCCGATTTTACGGTGGCTGACCGCAGCCGGTTTGCGGATTCCGATATCAATGCGGCTGCGAAGGGACTGTACGTCATTCGCGATTTCGCGCCGGGCAAGCCACGGCATGGATATGTGGTCGCACAAGGCGCCAGCTCGACGATGAATCTGGTGAAGGAGCTGCCGCACATCGAAGAAGCCGGCATCAACGTAAAAATCATCGCTGCGATTAGCGAGGAGTTGTTCGATCGGCAGCCTGAAGCTTACCGCCGGGCCGTGCTGCCTCGTGAGGCGCTGTACGATCTAATGGTGGTCAGTACGGGAACGCGGCGCTCCTGGCCCATTCGCGACGTTGGGCCGCTTACGGATGCGTATTCGCTGACGTCAGACTGGGGCGATCACTGGCTGAGCGGCGGCCTTGAGGCGGACGTAATCGCGGAGGCGCATCTGGATCAGCCGTCGATTTTTGCCGGTATTTCGCGGTTCGCGAAAGAGCGGGAGCAGCGGTTGGCGCGGCAACGCGAGCTGCTGGGTTCCCTAAAGTAGAGAATCAGATCGCTGGTGTTTCGCCGAGCTGACCTTCCGCGTTGGAGCTCACTTCGCTACATGACGGACCGTAAGGAAATCGCGCGGCAGATTTTTCGCGACACGCTCGCCGGAATTGATATTCCCGCAACACTCGAACAGAAGCTGCAACCCTCAGATGGAGTGATCTGCGCGGGCGAGCTGCGCGTGGATCTGCGCGAATACCGCGACATTCGGGCAATTTCCATCGGCAAAGCAGCGGTTGCGCTGGCGCAGGGCATGGATGCAATTCTCGCGCCGGAATTTCGCTATCGCGGAATTTTAGCTGGTCCCCCGACGCGGGAGCGCTTGCCGGATTGCTGGGAAGCGATTGCGAGCGGGCATCCCGTGCCGAACGAAGAAAGTTTCCGCGCAGGTCGCGCGATTCTCGAATTGCTGTGCCGGTGCAACAGCAAAACGCTCATTTTCTTTTTGCTTTCGGGAGGCGGTTCGTCTCTTGTCGAATTGCCGCTCGACAAAACTATTTCGCTCGACGATTTCGTGAAGCTGCATCACGCGCTTGTCACCTGCGGCGCGCCCATCGAGGAAATCAACGCTATTCGCAAGCATCTCTCCGCCGTGAAGGGCGGACGTCTCGCCGCCGCCGCGCCGGAAGCTATGAAGCTCACGTTCGGTGTCACCGACGTGCCCGAAGGCCAGGAGTCCGCGCTCGCTTCCGGCCCCACGCTGCCGGATCCCACGACAATCGCTGACGCCGAGCGCGTCGCGCGACAATATTCGTTGCTCGACAAATTGCCTCCGTCGCTGCGCGCAAAGTTCGAAAAACGCACGCTCGTCGAAACACCGAAGCCCGGCGACCCTGCCTTTGCGCGCGCGAAATTCGAATTGCTCCTCGGTCGGCGCGATTTATTTCATCACGCGCACGTTGCCGCCGAAGCCGCCGGATTTTTCACCGTGTGCGACAACGCGACGGACGGCTGGGCCGTCGAAAAGGCCGCGCAACATTTGCTCGCGCAGCTCGACGCGATTTCGCGTTCGCTTAACGGCAAGCCGGTCGCCCTCATCGCCGATGGAGAAGTCAGCAGCCCCGTCACAGGGAAGGGAATCGGAGGCCGCAATTCCGCGTTTGCGCTCGCGTGCGTGGAAAAAATTGCCGGGCGCGAAATCACGGTGCTCAGCGTGGGAACCGATGGGATCGACGGCAACAGCCCCGCAGCGGGCGCCGTCGCCGATGGCACAACTCTTGAACGAGCGCGAAAAATCGGCGTGGCCCCGCACGACTATTACACCCGCAGCGACGCCTTCACTTTTTTCGAGCATCTCGACGACGCCGTTGTCACGGGACCCACGGGAAATAATCTGCGCGACCTGCGCATCCTTCTGGCGGGCTAAGTTCGAACAGACAGTACGCGGTGTTTACAACAGGCTCCTTGTCCACCCGCCGTCCACGGGAATCGAGCAGCCATTGATGTAACTCGCGCGCTCCGACGCGAGAAACGTCACCATTGCGGCGAATTCTTCCGGACGTCCCACGCGGCCCACGGGCACTTGCGCGCTCAAACGCTCCAAAATCTTTTCGCGCTCCACGCCCGCATTTTTCGCCTGCAAGGCCGCGAGCTCGTCTAGGCGCTCCGTCAGCGTGTAACCGGGGCAAATGCAGTTCACCGTAATTCCGTCGCCGCCGAATTCATTCGCAAGCGTGCGCATCAAGCCCGTCACTCCGGCGCGAATCGAATTCGACAGCACCAGATTGTCGATCGGCTGTTTCACCGAGACGGAAGTAATCGCCAGCAAACGGCCCCAGCGATTTTTCTTCATCCGCGGCAAAACTTCGCGCGCAAAATAAACGGCGCTCATCAGCGTCAAATCGACCGCGGCCCGCCATTCCTCGATCGATAAATCCGCGAATTTCTTCGACGGAGGTCCGCCCGCATTCGTCACGCAAATATCAACGCGCCCAAAGCGTTTCTCCACCGCCGCCACAAAATCACGCACCGCTTCGTGGCGCGTCACGTCGCGTTCCTGCGCGAAGACTTCGCGTCCCGTCGCTTTGCGTATGCTTTCCGTTGCGCGTTCCAGATTCGCCGCCGAACGCGCGCAAATCGCGACCTCCGCCCCCTCGCGCGCAAATTCTTCCGCGCACGCGCGACCCAGCCCTTTGCTGGCCGCCGCCACAATCGCCACTTTCCCTTTCAATCCCAGGTCCATGCTCGCGTCCCCTCAATTCAAGGAAAAATCCTGCCGGGAAATTTATCTGCGCAGATATTCATCCGTTTTCTTGATCCAGTCCTCCCGCGGGGGACTAAAAATATCGATGTCCACGGTATCTTCCATCGCCTCGGCCGCGTGCGGAAGATGCGCGGGGATCAGCAGCATTTCGCCGCTGCGCAGAAGCCGCTCGCCATCGTCGAAAATCAATTTCAGCGCGCCCGAAATAATCCACGTGATTTGCTCGTTCACGTGCGAATGGCGGGGCACAATCGCGCCGCGGGCCAGTAAAATACGCGCCAGCATCGCATTCTCGCCGAAAATCATCTGCCGCGTGATCGTCGCGCTCAACTTTTCCTTCTCGATTTTGTCCCACGAAGTTATCTCGGGCATCTTGGCTCCTTCGGCGGATTGCCGGAATTGGAATCCTCCAACGAAAGCGGCGCTTCGTCAATCCCGATCGCATTGCGCGCCGCCGGCATTTGCGTGGAGCCGCGGCGTTGATTAAGATTCACGAACGCGAGCGATCGCGTATTTGGCATCAACTGCGAGCGTGTAATGAAAATGTTCGATTGGATCGCGGCGGCTGTATTTTTCCTGCAATTGCCCAACCCACTGTTCTGGCTGATTGTGCACCCGCAAGTGAAACGCTGGCGAGGTCACGTGCGTGCCGCCTACGTCACGGCGCTGCTCGTTGCCTGGGGGTTGGTGACGATTTTCCTCGCGGAGTACCATCGCATTATATTCACGCACGTTCGGCCGGGCAATCTGCAAACGGGCGCCGGACTTTTGCTGATCGCGCTCGATCTGTGGTTGTTCGCGCGCGTGCGACGTGATCTCGGCACGTCGCGCCTGATCGGCAAGCCGGAATTGTCTCGCGCATCAGAGAACTGCGGCAACCAGGGAATCGCGTGCACGGGCATTTATGCCCGCATTCGCCATCCGCGTTACACGGGCATGATCTGTTCCGTGGCAGGCGCATGTCTGCTCGCCGCCACAAAATTGATGTGGGCAATCGCGGGAATATGGCTGCTCCTGGTGTTCATCGTAATCGCATTCGAGGAACGCGAGCTGCGGGCGCGCTTCGGCCCGGCGTATGCGAAGTATTGCGATAGTGTTCCGCGGTTTATCCCCGGCCGAGCCACGAAGCCCGCGAAGCCATGACTTCGCAACTAGATTGCATTTAATTTGTATGGGTATGAATAAAAAAAGGCGCCCCGATTCATCGGAGCGCCTTCTTTGCGTCATGCGCTTGCGTTGAGGGCCAGGGCGTGGGCAAGAGTAACTATTGAGACGGATGCTGCGAGGCCGATGCGTCCTTGTCCGCGGCGGCTTTCTTGGCCAGCGCGTCCTTCTCGGCCTGCAGCTGCTTTATATCAGACTGCAGACGTTGCGCCGTGGCGGTGTGGGACTCGAGCCGCCATTGAAGCCTTTTTTCTTCAAGGCCTGTTGCCGAGGGATCCTTGAGTTGCTCCTGCAAACGCTGCAAATAGCCCTGTTCCGATGTGAGATCGTGCGTCCTCGCAGCAATCATAGTATCGGCCTCTTGGACCGTTTTCACTTGCAGAGTGGGTGGAGGGGCGGCTTGCGAGTTCTTGCCGGCCGCCGCCTGCGCCGCGGATGCTTGCTGCGCCTTCTCCTGCCCCTGCTGTATCTGGTAGTCGTCTGAAGGCGAACGAACTGCATCTATATTTTCATCGGTCCAGACCCTGGGCGCTGCCGGTTTCGCCGCGGGCTTTGCCTGTTGCTTTTGCGCAGCAGGCTGTTGCGCGGCGGCCACGAGGGAGGCAACCAGGATGACGGTTGCCGCGACGGATATTCGAACGAATTGTTTCACGGTCATTTTCTTTCTCCCCGGCATTAGTTGGGTAACTCGCGGAAGGACACCACCTTCAGCGTGGTAGGCTTCTGGGAGTTCGCAATCCAGCAACTGTTGTAATACACGCCGTTTCCTCCGCCACCATTGATCGTAAAGTCGGCGGGGCCATAAGTGCCTGGCGGGTTGCCGGCAGTGTTTGCGACGAAGATCGCGCCGTTGAACTGACCGTTTCCTCCGCCGTTCTGAATGTACGTCGTCAGTCCGTTGCCGACGACGAGAATGATTCCGTTCCAGCTGGAATTACCGTCGTAGGTCAGGTTGCCGGTTACGACTAGAATGCCGGAGCCGGAGGTGTTGCCGCTTATGTCCAGATTGCCATTGACGTATGTGACCTGCGGCGTGGTTCCGCAGTTAGTCCCGCATGACGCCCACAGGCTGCCCGAGGCGGTGTCGAGGTTCGAGAACGTATACGTCGAGCCTCCCGCTCCGGCGCATCCCAGGCACACGTCCGCGTTTTGCTGGATGGTCGCCAGTTCCTGCTGCAACTGTGCCGGCGAACTCATATTCGGGGGAAGTGGCGGCGTGCCAACGCTCGGAGTGGTCCCGGTGGAGCCCATGTAGTTTTGGTCGAGGCAACTGTTGGGACTTGAGCAAGGAATCTGGCTGTCCACATAATTGACATTGGTTTGGCTGGTAGCAGCATCATTCCCCGTCGAAACGCCAACGGCGGGGACCGACGGCGATGTCGTGCCGCAGCCTGGCACGGGTGGCGGAGGCGTGAAGGAGCATCCCGAGACGGTGGCGAGCTGCGCGGTGTCGTTTCCGTCCATGCAGTAGCCATTCGAGTTCGGCGGATTAAAGCTGCCAATTGGTCCCGGGATGGTCAACGCGGATGGGAGATTCAAATTGAATGTAACGGGTGTAACGACGTACTGCATCAACTTCTGGCTGCCGTTCGGAAGAACTGCCAGCGTGGTGACTTCAAACACTTGCGATGCCGTTGCAGGCGCAAGGGCAGGCGGAAGGGCAGGAACGATCAGACCCGGTCTGGGCAAATTCGCAGGATCGTAGTACAGCGGTGTCGCCGGATCCTTGACGCCGTCACCATTCACGTCGACGTTAAGCGATTTCTCGGTAGCGGCCGTAATTCGCACCCATTTGTAGAGCGGCCCTTGCAGGGCTGCGATCGGTGCGCCCGCCGTCCACACGGACGGAATCGTTTGCGTCGTGGCTACGGGAACCGGACCGGGGAATTCGTTTTGATATTCGGTGTCGGCAAATGCCGTGCCCAGCGTCGCCGGCGCGACAACTTCTCCCGGCGCGGGATTCAGGATGTAGCGCACCTGGCCTACCGCCAACGGTCCTGCCGTAGGAATAAAGTTGGCAACGGTCTTGTTGAAGTAGTCAGGGTTGCTAGGCAAGAGCCGGCCGCGAGCTTCTTCCAGCCCCGCAAGACCCGCGTAATAGACGCTGGTCGACGAACGGTAATTGCCCGCGAGCGAACTTTCCGTTCCAGAGGCGGCGACCAGGGCCAGCCCTACGGCGCTGACGAGCAGCAGGACCAGAATGGCAATCAGCAACGCCACTCCGGCTTCCTGGTGTTTCTGTGGAAAGGTTTTATGGGCTGTCATGGGCGGACTCCTTGTTCGTTATTTATTTGGATTTACCCGATGGCCTCGCCCGTTCAATTCCACCAGGCGCGGCACACGGGTTTGGGCGTCATTCTCAAGCGTCGCGACAATCAGCGTAATTTCCACATCGCGAATGTTCACCGGAGAATTACTGGCGCCCGCATTCTGGCAAAGCACCGGACCCGTATTCGTATCGCAACTATATTGAAAAATGGGCTGCGGAGTTCCTCCCGGAAACATCGCCGGGTAGGCAGCTCGGTACTGAGCGATTTGCGCGGCTGGAGCGTTGTTCATCACGTTGGAAACATAAGGGACCATCACCCCGGCAAGCGAGGTACCTGCGTTCGCGCTCAGGCCTGCTGTCTTGTTCGCCACGCCGCGTTTCAGCGTGGTCCCCACCAATTGGTACCGAATCCACTTCACGTTTGTGTTGTCTGTATTTTCCTCGAAGATTACGTCAAAATCGCCCGGTGTGGTGCACGTGCCCCCTCCCGCCGTGCCGATAAGGCATGGATTGCCCGCCACATAGCCGGGGTTCCAGGCAATCGGAGTGTTCGTATACTCCGCGAAACCGCCGAGACCAGGCAGAGGGACCGCGGCTGAGAAATTGCCCAGTGTCGGGTAGCCCGAATCGTTGGCATCGCGCACGATTTGGTCCAATGCCAGGCGCGCATCCTGAAACGAGCTTAGTACCTGCGACTCCGTTTTGTACCGTTGCTGGGAAACGTTCAGCAATCCAAAAATCGCTCCGCAGATCACCAGAAACACGGCCATGGCCACCATGGTCTCGATCAGCGTGAACCCTTCCTGCTTCTGCTGTTTTCGCGTATTCGTCATTATTTTTCCACCATCGTATCCAGAGTGACCGGCAGGAGCGGAGTGTTACCGCCTTGCCGGCGGACACCCACCATGAAACGCTTGGCTCCGTTCGCAAAAACGATTACCCCCCAGCGAATGTCATAGGCGACGTTCGCCGGATCGTTCGGGTCCGCGTACGTGAAGCTATAGCCCGCCACTTTGGCCTGACTGAAGTCAACCAACGGCCGGCTCCCAACCATAATGACGGGGCTGCCCTGACGTGTTGGCAGACCCACCGGCGGAATCCCCAGGTTGCAGACG
Source organism: Candidatus Acidiferrales bacterium (assembly GCA_035943235.1). Taxonomy (GTDB): domain Bacteria; phylum Acidobacteriota; class Terriglobia; order Acidiferrales; family UBA7541; genus DAHUXN01. Next base: position 7,437 of record DASZCH010000236.1, on the reverse strand, counting down.
GTTGCCGCGGGGCAAAGAATGCCCTGCGGGTCGGCAAATGTCGTCGCCGACAGCGGCTGGCCCACCATGTAATCCATTTCGCGCTGCGCAATCACCAGCGCCGTGGAATCGCGGCGATTACTCGCATCCAAACCAACGGCGACGGGCACCAGCTTTGCCACGCTCACTATGCCGATCAGCAGCACGGCCGTGGCAATCAGCATCTCGACCAGGGTAAAGCCGCTCTGCTCGTGCATATTCTGTTTGGCTTGTCGTCGCATGTTTAGCCCTCTTATCCTCATGTTAGTTAGCCCGCTGCCAATTTCCGGCGGCGTCCGATTTCCATGTTTGAACTGATCCCGAGGGCATCAAGATAACAGCGCGATAACCGGCCGCGGCCAGCCCGGTATTCTGAATGCAAATCGCGTAAACTCCGGGCACCATCGGCGGACTCGCCATGGCTCCTCGCCCGTCGAACGTAAGCGTGGGTAAGCCACCCACAGTGGGAACAGCCGTCAGATTCGCAACTCCCACGGCCGCGGCGATTGCGCCCGTCGCGGGAACGCCCGCAAGCGGCACAACCGTGGCGCTGCTGGTCAGTAAAGTTTGCTTTTCCGACGTCTGCATGACGCCGTCGCCAGTGGGAGCCGCAACCGTCGGTTCGTCGGTCCAAACCTGCATCGTGGGACCACCACCTACCGGTTGCATAAGGAAATTAACCTGCCTGTTCTCTCGGATGGCATCAAGCCGTGTGTACTTCAGCATTCCGGAAACGCGCGAGGCGGCGCTGTTCAGTTGGTAGGTTCGATACGCCTGCATCGCGGACGGTACGGCAATCGCCATCATCACCATGGCTACAGTTATGACTATGAGTACTTCGATAAGGCTGAAGCCCATGCTCGAATTTGCCTGCTTCCTCATTTGCAATTCCGCTCCTCGACTCGCCTAGCCACAGCGATAAGAGCATGAGCGCAGCCATTCGGAGTTCGCATCTAAGTTATTTGTAATAAGTATGATGGGGAGGCTAAGGCACGTGTCTCGGAGTAAGTCTCTGTCTTGCAGGGGTCAATTCGTTACCAAACAGCTATCGAAAGCCATATATGGGGCGGGCCTCATTCCATGAAGACCAGGCCTTTGTTTTCTTGTAGCGATGCCTTTCTTTGAAGTCCAAAAAAGCGAAGCGGGAAGCCTGACGGCCTCCCGCTTTGTCGTTTTCCTGAGGCCCACGCGGCGTCGATCTCCAATCTCTTTGGCGTCGTGGGGTAGCGCACCGCAAGAGCGGTGTGGATGTTTTCAGGACTCTTGGTTGTCCGGTGGAGTCATCCCACCTCCGTCGTTTTCCAAGTACAATTCCGTAATACTCCCGCGCCATCCGCAATGCAATAGGGAAAAGACCCGAAATCCACAGGTCCGGCAGTCTGTTCGGTAAAATCTGCCAACGCAATTACTTAATGAAGAGGCCTTCGCGGAGTTGGTCGCGGCCGACGAAAGTTTTTGCGGAGCGGAAACGGCTAAAGAGGTTCAGAATTTCGCGATTCTGGAAAACGCGCAGATGTGCGCCGGCCGGGCCGATGGGCACAATTTCGATGGTTTGATTATCGACGATGCGATAGCGGTACGTCCGCTCGGGCGCCTTGCTGTGGAAGAGCGCCAGCACCGCGCCACCCGGACGCACGATTTCATAAAGACGGTTGGCTATTCTCGAAAGCAATTCCGCGTCGAGCCGGTCAAAAATGTCCCAAATCAGCACGGCGTTGAATTCGTCGTCCGCATATTGCAGCGAATCTTGCAGGAAATGCTGTGCGATCTCCTCGGGGGAAAGCGGCTCGTTAAAATCGCTCGGCGGGGCTTTGCGCTGCTTTTCTTCCTCGGCGCGCTGGAATTCCTTCCACGAACGGAGCATGTCGTCGGTGGTGACACGGAAGCCGCGTTCGATGAAAAAATTGAGCGTCGCTTGCGAGACTTGGCCCAGATCGAGCAGGCGGCCATTTTCAACGTCACTGAGAAGCCACAGAAAATCCTTGAGGCCATTCGAGAGGCGGAAATTTTCGGGCTTGTGACTCGATTTGCCCACCGATGCCGGAGGTGCAGCCATGGACGCAGACCCACGCGTCTTGGGCGCCACTGGCGCCGCCGCGCCCCCCAAACGCGACTTTCCGGCCACCCAGTTCATTTCTTAGCGTGAGCCTCGCTCGACTTCAATAGGTACGGAAGTTGACGTAGAGTCACTGGAAGATTTATCGACCGGTGTCGCAACCGGCGTGGTGCGCTTATTTTGGCGTTCGCGCGCATCGGCGCTGGGACCCATTTCCACCCGGCCCTTGAACTGCGCGCCATCCTCGATGGCAATGCGCGGCGATTCCAGGTCGCCCTTCATGTGGCAGGAGTTCCCCAGTGTGATTCGCTCGCGTCCGCGAAGATTGCCCTGAACGTTCCCTCGAACATAAATCTCGCGCGCTTCGATATCCGCTTTCACGTGCCCGCTGGGGCCGATGGTCAGCCGCGAATCGCCGAGCCGGATGCTGCCTTCCACATCTCCGTCGATGAAAAGGTCGGCCTTCCCGGTCAATTCGCCGCGAATACGGATTCCTTGCGTGAGTATCGCTGCTTCAGGAGACGGCGCGGGCACAGGTGGCGCGGGCTTCGCTGGAGATGACGGCGCTCCCATGGATTTTTCCGCAGGTGGCGCGTAGGACGGCGGCGCAAATGCCGAGGGCGCTCCAGGCGTCGCCGAGGGAGACGGTTTTCCTTCAGATTGTTTCCGCCACATGGAAACCTCCAGTGCGGTGAGATATTAAGACAGCCTGCGAATCGGGTACAGGCAATCTTTGCGGTTCAGGCACTATAGTACAGAGCCATGCCTGTGTAAACCAATTGGAGAGAACAGGGGGTTCACTTAACGACAAGTCCATGCGCCGGCGCGAATAGCAGAACTCCGGTGGCGTTTGGCTTTTGGTGGTGTACTTCCCACGCAGACACAACCATCCCAACCACCTCGTGAAAGAAAATTTTCAGGCCTCCGCGAGTGCGCCACCAGGAGTCAGGATCGTAATTGACGTCGGACGCGGCCTCGACCAGGACTTTGACGTCCGCCGGAAAGATATGTCTGCATACGTAGCGCGTGCGCCGCGTGTGAAAACTCGACGTGACAATCATCACGCGCTTCCAACCATGCTGCCGCACAAAGCCACGAATGTCTGTCAACTCGATCAGCGTATCTGTGGCATCGTGCGGGTAAGGAATAATGGCCTTCTCAGGCACGCCGCGCGCCTCCAGGTCCTTCTCCATCAATTCCGCAATGCTGGCGTATGGACGCAGCCGCCGGCCGCTCGCAACAATCCTTGGCGCCCACCCGGCGTGATAGAGTTCGGCGGCGCGCGACGCGCGATCAGCCGTGAAATCGTCGTCGCTCAGAATCACGATCACGTCGGACTCAGCCGGAGTGTCGGCCGTAATCCAGAAATTTCCCGCGACGCGGAGCAACGGGCCACGCAGCACGTAAATCAGGAAACAAAGGACAACCACGATAATCAAAACGAGGAGCTTCGCAATAATTCCGCCGCGCTCGGCCGCACGGTGCGCTCGCAACATCATCGCCCGGGATCGACCTGGCGCAGCAATTCGGCGGCTTGCTCCGGCAACAGCGCGTTGAAATACACTTCCTTGATCACGTACGACTTCTCGCCCGTCGACACCACCGGAAGGATTTCGATGTGCCAGTGATAATCGTCCGCAATACTTTTCCAGTAATCGCTCAGCTCGCCTTTCTTCTGCAGCGAATTCGGCGCGGTGTGAACGACCAGGTGGTATCCGTGCGCGACCGAGCGCAACCGCCGAATCATCCGCGCGAGCAGCGTGCCCAGCGCGCGAAAGTCTTCGCTGCCGGGCGCCTCGAATAAATGCGCGTGCGTGCGCGGCAAAATCCACGTCTCGAAAGGGACGCGCGACGCATACGGGCAAAACGCAAGATAATCGCCTTGCGAATCGACCACGCGCTTCGCTTGCTTTTCTTCCTGGCGGAGAATATCGCAAAAAACGCAGCGGTCGCGTTCGTGAAACCAGTCGCGCGCCGCGCGCAATTCGTACAGCACGCGTCGCGGAACAAACGTGGTCGCGGATATTTGCGAATGCGAGTGCTTCCATTCCTCGCCGGAGTTCGCGCCGCGATTCTTGAAGACGGCGACATACTTGAATCGCGGGTCGCCCTTCAAGTCGGCGATTCGCCGCGCGTACGCCTCCAGAACCAGCGCCACATTTTCGACGCTTTCATCGGCCATGCAATGCGCGTGGTTCGGCGTTTCGATAAGAATCTCGTGCGCGCCCACGCCGCTCATGCGGTCGTAAATTCCTTCGGCGGAACGGCCGGGATCGCCTTCAATGTGATAAAGCGGCCGAAAATGCGGCAGCACGCGAACCTGCCACGGACCCTGCGCGGGCAATTGCAGAATCGTGCGCGTGTCGCCCTCATTGCCGGGACACAGCGGACACGGATCCGCCGGCAATTCCGCGTGACCTGAATGTCCGACCACCACCCAGCTCCGCGTGATCGGATCTTTGCGCAATTCCATAATTTGTTCTCGAAATAAGAAGCCGAAGTTTTATACCGCAGCGCGAAGCTTCGAGCAAGCGGCGTTGACGGCGCGGTTGCGACGCTGCGAAATTCAACGAATGGATTTTGCCGGCGCAGACGCGGCGGGAGAGGCGGGTTTTTGTTTGCGCAGCAGGCGAAGAACGGATGCGGAAGACATATAGCGCACCGAATCGACGGGCTTGATCAGCGGCGTGCCCTTGGCGTCCATCAGCGGCGCGAGCCTCTTGATTAACGCGGGATCGTCGAATCCGCCGAGCGCTTTTGTGGCGGCGACGCGCACCGCCACATTTTTATCTTCGAGAGCGTCCTCCAGAATTTTTTCCGCGTCGGCAGACGGATGCTGCCCCAGCAGCGTTGCGGAAAGCGCGCGCGCCGGTGAAGAACGGTCCTTCGCGAGCGCCTCAGCCACGGTGATCCCTTCCGAAAAAGGTCCGAGCAAAGCTCCGGAGCCTTCGTTGACGCCGATCATCGCGAGCGCCATCGGATCATGGAGCGTCTTTTTCGCCTGACTGATGTTGCTCGCCACCACGCCTTTGGCCGGATGCCGGTTCCCCAGAATCACCGCGTAAAAAATTTCGGCTCCGCTGCGGTCTCCCATTTTCCAAAGGGCTTCCGCGGCTGCGAAACTGACCGCCGAATCATCGTCATCGGTCGCTTTCCTCAACGCGGGAATCGCCTCTTTCGCGCCCATGCTGCCCAACGCGGCAGCGGCGATACGACGGACGTCAGCGTGCTTGTCGGCCAGCGCCTCTTCAATCAGCTTCACCGCTTTCGGGTCGCCTTCCATCGAAGCCAGCGCGGCAATCGCGTCCGTGCGTTTGCGGAGACTGTGCGATTCGGCGCCCTCATTGAGAATTGACCACGCCTGCGCCGAGAGCGCTGCGGGAGTCAGGTCCGGCGGTGCTGTCTTACGTGATTTCGCGCTGACACTCGGGAGAGGATAGAAAAGTCCGCACGACACGACAACCAGCAGGAGCCGCGACGGCGCGCGGCGCAATTTTTGCGCGACTCCCATGAACGGCATTATTCTCCGCGTCAGGAATGGCATGCCGAGCAAACTCCTCATGCTATTCTGATGCCCGATGCTTGAAGATTGGAACAGCGACCGGCCGCCGCAAACGGCCTCTGCCGGGACACCTGCCAGGAAAGACGACGAGAGTTATATGCGCCTGGCGCTCGAGGAAGCGCGCGCGGCGGCGAGCAGTGGCGAAGTGCCGGTTGGCTGCGTCATCACACTGGGTGGAAACGTCGTCGCACGCGCGGCGAATCGCACGATTGCGGATTGCGATCCCACGGCGCACGCGGAAATGGTCGCGTTGCGCGCCGCAGCGGCGGCGATGGGGAATCATCGGCTGCTGGGGACCACTCTCTACGTGACCATCGAGCCGTGCGCGATGTGCTCCGGCGCGATTTTGCAGGCGCGCGTCGCGCGGCTCGTTTATGGCGCCGACGATCCGAAGGGAGGCGCGGTGCGCTCCTGCTTCGCCATCTTCGAGCATCCGCGCGTCAATCACCGCGTCGAAATCACGGCAGGCGTTTGCGCCGACGAAGCCGCCGCGCTCCTGCAAACTTTCTTCGCCGCCCGCCGTTAAGTTTGTTGCTTCGTTTTCGTGGTGGCGGCGGCCTGCCCGTTTTGTGCGGGAAGGCCGGCAGCTTTTCGTTTTATGGGTATCCCATCCGCGTTTATATCCGTTGTCATCTTGTTCATATACAGCACCATTATGCTGGCCCGTCCGAATTTTGTTTGCTAGTATCCCCACCATAATCTTCGAAAAATATGCAGATTTCCTTCGAGACAAAATGAGGCTATCAGCGACTTGGGCTATTCTCATTTTTTTGGCTGGCAGCATTCTTCCGGGATTCGTGCCACCTCACCAGCAGGGGACGAGCAACCCACAATCGCAGACATCACCGTTTCGCCTAATACGCTCGACATCCGGCAGTAAGGAAATTACAAAGGATGAGCAATACATCATTCTGGATCCGAAAACAGTCTTCCACGTTCCGGATGACCACCAAATCATTGTTGTCTTCGAATGGGAAGGTCCGCCAGGATTGCATCATCTTCAGGGCAGTTGGGTGGACCCGTCAGGCAATGCAGAGTCAGTCGGAAACGTCGACATTCAGGCTCCGGGTTCAAAATTCCAGTGCTCTTGGACTTTGAATATTCCAGACAGTGTCAAACAAGGCCTATGGGCGCTTGAAGCGCAAATCGACGGGCACCCAGCCGGGGAGCATACGTTCCAGATTATCGCGGGCCCGAATGCGCCCAAAGCACCTGCACCTGTCCCCACCGCAGCGGAGGTTTACCAACGCGCCGTGGCTGCCAGTGCTTTTATCGACAGCCTTAACGCTACCGGGGAAGTCCTCAGACGAGGCTCGGGATTCTCGCTGGGAAAAGGCACGCTCGTGACCGCCTTTCAAGTGATCGACGGCGCGAGTTCACTGCGGGTTGAATTTCCCGATGGACAGGAGATCACCACGAATCGGGTCCTGACTTGGAATCGTCGACAGGATTGGGCAATTCTCAAAATAGACGCCCCGAAAGCGCAGGCACTGGAGAGAGCACCGCTTAAGTCTTGGAAGGTCGGAGACGGCGGGTATCTTTTTGGTTCTCCCAACGAGAACAGCCGAACGATCGAGAATGTCGGAATCACTGGCATCGAGGAAACGCCCGATGCTGGGGAACGTGTGAATACGTCTTGGTATGACGGAAGCAGGACGATTGGTTCCCCACTCCTCGATAGTTACGGACGCGTCATCGGAGTTCTCGGCGGAAGCCTTGTCCCTGGGATAGAGACGCTTCGTGGGGAAACAACTGAAAACTATGCCTTCGTAGGGCAAGCGTCCGGCAGTCTCTTCGCTCC
>DASZCH010000235.1:0-42343 GCA_035943235.1 Candidatus Acidiferrales bacterium | reverse complement strand
GCTCCAGCGCGGATAATCCGAGGAAGTACATTTACAGGAGGACGATGCTACGGATTCTTGGCGGGGCCAAATGAGCGGCCATGAGTCAGAAGGCCGCGAAGGCCCATCAAAATCAGACGAGGCTGGCTGACACAAACGCGCCAAAGGACCTTCAGAGCTTCGTCACGAGAATAGCGGCTGAGGGAGCGCCGGGCCGGCGCATTAAGCGAATCGACGAGGCGGCTGTAATCGTCCTGCGTGAAGTGGTGCATCGCGCGCCGGACAAGAAGGTGCAAATCGAGTTCACGGCGCAATTCGCGCAGCTCGCGGCTCGCTCCGCCGCGCAGAATGGCTTCCGCGACCCCTGCGGCGCCGCGCAGTCCGGTGACAATGCCGCCCACGGTGCTTACTTTGACTTGATCCGCAGCGTCACCAACGAGGAAGACTTCCCCGCCGGCGAGTTTCTTTTGCACGGGAACCCAGCGCGTATAAACGGGGATGCGCGCGCCCTGAAAGGCCAGCGGCTCAAGATTACGCTTCACGAGAAATGCTTCGAGGTGCCTTCGCGCTTCCGAACCTACTTCACCGATCAATCCAAGTGCGCCGCGTTCCGCGGATTCGGGTATCAGCCAGTAAAAATACGGCGTGTCCGCGGGAACAAACCAGACGCGGACAGTATCGGGCGACATGTCTTTGGGAAGCGGCACAATGGCCTGAACGAGCGGAACTGTTTTTGATTTAGGCCATCCCGCGGCGTGCGCAACGCGGCTCGAAGCTCCGTCTCCGGCGACAACGGTTTGCGCGGAAAATTGCTCGGTGCGGTTTTCCGCGGCGTGCTCGAGTTCCAGCGTGATTTTGCTCTGGTCCGCGTTAAGACCGCGGAAATTTCTTCCGAAAGAGATTTGCGCTCCCGCTTTTTGCGCGTGTTCCGCGAGCGAGCGGATCAGCGCGGCGCGTTCAATGATCAGGTCCGGCTGGTCGAGGGTGACGGTAGCGGCGCGGCCGTCGGTGAAAAGCTCGAATTTGCGAATTTCGTTGACGATGCTCGCCGAACCGACATCGCCCAGCAGATCTTTCATGCGCCGGGTGACAATCAGCGTGCGCGTGACGGGATCGATGCTGGGAGACTGTTCGAACACGCGGACCGGGACGCGCGAGCGAGCGAGCAAGTACGCTGTGAAAAGACCGGCAGCAGATCCGCCGACTACGGCGACGGGTTCATTGCGCTCGCCGGAAGCGGGGTAGCTGTTCGAACTCTGATCAGGAACTGGCAACGGGCATCCTCTTCCACTGGGTTTCACACTGTCCGGTCCATTGCACTGCCTAAGATGGCGGTCTTAATGCGGCGGTTGCTAAAATCACATTCGGAATGTCCGGCATATTGCCGCCAAGCTCCCCACGGCGAGAATGTAAGGGCGAATGAGTATAACGTACCTGAATATTCGCACAATAGAACTGCGGCGGCTAGTGAGAGCTGGTGGGATTGAGTAACTCAAAGACCTTCGGTTGGCGCTCGTAAGGGGAACGCTCCAGGAAGACTATCGCCGCAGCACCAGAGAGAAGCAGAACACCGCAGAAAGCATATATCTCCAGCGGCGGAAAGTACGTGACCAGAAGGGCAAGCACGCCAAAAAGACAGCCCCATCCATACAGGAAAAGGACGGCTCCTTTATGGCCAAAGCCTAGATTCGAAAGGCGATGCGCGGTATGGTCTTTACCCGGCGAGGTGAAGGGCAGCAGACCCCGCCGGAAACGGGAGATAGTGATTAGCGTGGTATCAAAAATCGGCACGCCGAGAATTAAGACTGGAACAAGCCAGTTTGCCGCAAAATGGACACCGGTGGGCCGCAATTTCAAGCCGAGGACCGCCATCAAAAACCCAAGAAACATGGCCCCGCCATCGCCCATGAAAATCTTCGCCGGGGAAAAATTCCATCGCAGGAAACCCACCGCCGCGCCAAAAGTGGCGGCCGCAAGCGTGCAGACAAGGATTTGCCCGTTGAGAAGCGCGGCGATGGTGAAAAAAGCGGCCGCTACGGCGGCGATGCCGGCGCAAAGACCGTCCATGTGATCGAGAATGCTGAACGCCGCGGTGATTCCGACGACCCAAAAAAGCGATAGCACAATATCCAACCCGGCGCCGGCGTTGCCGGGCAGAAAATCAGCGAAAACCTGGGCATGAACTCCAGAAGCGAGCAAGATACATGCCGCCAAAGGCATGCTCACGAATAACTTTACCTGATGGTGGAGCATGCCGCTGTCGTCGAGTATGCCCGTGATGGCGAGAAGCGTGGCACCCGCAAGAATCGCGAGTATCTCCGCGCGTGTGTTGTTGTGCATCGTGACGACCATGGCCAGCACAAAGCTGACATAAATCGCCACGCCACCGAGTAGAGGTATCGGCGTCACGTGAACCTTGCGCGAGCTTGGCTTATCCACCATACCGATATGCAAGGCGAACCGGCGAACCGGGACGGTCAGGCTGAAAGAAGCGAGTAGGGCGACGATGAAAGCAATCCAAATGGTCCACATGGACGAGACTCCGATAGCTAGCGAGCTGTGAGCATTTTTTCGAGGCGTTCTTTTACCTGTTCTGGTTTTCTGTCGGCGAAATACCAATCCATGGTGCGGCGCAAACCGTCACGGAACATCACTTTCGGCTCAAATCCAAGCAGCTGCTTGGCGAGAGAATTATCCGCCACGCGATTCGCCGGACCTGTGGGCATATTGCGCAGAAACTTGAAGTCGGCCTTTTTGCCCGCATATTCAAGCGCGAGCTGCGCGGCATCGATCACACGCACGCGCTCCATCGTGCCGAGATTTACGGCCGTGCCATCGTTGATTTTTTCCGCCGCCAGAATTGTGCCGTTGACGATATCGTCCACATACGTCCAATTGCGAATCTGCTGACCGTCGCCCCAAATTTCGAACGGATTCTGTCCCACGAATGCGCGGCCGATCATGGCGATCACGGCGTGATTTTCCACGCCGCGCGGACCATACACAGTGAAATAACGGCACGACGCCGCGCCGAGTTTATATTCACGGTGGTAGGCTTGCAGCGTCATTTCAGCCATCAATTTTGCCCAGCCGTACATATTGTCGGCGTCGTATGGCGCCTTAACGTCGGCTTCCTTGAGGTAAAGTTCCTTGGTGGTGTCCGTTTGCATGTAGTTGGGATAAACGCAGCCTGACGAGGCGTAACAGACTTTTTCGACGCCCGCCTTCACGGCTTCCCAGAAAACAAGTCCATCGAGGAAGAGATTGGAGGCAGGACCGGCTTGGTGCAAATCAACATAGCCGCGTCCGCCGTGGTCGGCGGCGAGATGAAAAACCACCTGGATGTCCTTCATGGCGCCGCGGGTTACGCCCGGCTCGCGCAAATCCGCCTCGATGAAGCTGACCTTTCCGGCCTTGACGTGATTCTGGATATTCTCCAGTTTGCCGCTTGAGAGATCGTCCACGACGCGAACTTGCGCGCCGCGTTCGAGCAACTGATCCACAAGGTTCGAGCCGATAAAAGATGCGCCTCCGGTGACAAGTACCTTCTTATTTTTCCACATCATGTAGGAGTGCTCCCGTAGGCTGGAGGGTGAACTTCTTCGATGATTGCGACGAACTTCTCTAACTCTTTAACTCTAGCATAATTCTGCGCTGCTTTACGGGCGCGTTCGCCCATGGCGGCCAGCCGGACCGGGTTGCTCTTGAGCGCCTGAATCGCGACAGCCACTTCCGACGGTTTGTCCGGGTCCGCGACCAGTCCGCAGTCCGCCGCGCGCACAATCCGCGCAACATCAGTGTCTTCCGGGGCGACGGCGAGAATGGGGCGGCCGGCCGCGAGGATAGAGTACAGCTTGCTGGGCACGACGACCCCGCCAAGACCGCGCCGCACGGTGACGATGTGCAGGTCTCCCGCGGCCATGACGCAGGGAATCTCCTCGGGCGGACGAAACGGCAGAAACCGCACGATTGTAGAGCCGCGGCTGGATTCCTCGAGGCGAGAGCGGCTGGCCCCGTCGCCGACGAAAATCATGCGCGTCCCGTTCACAGGAAGCAGTCTTGAGGCTTCGAGCAGGGTGTCCCAGGCGCCGTAAAACCCCAGATTACCGGCATGAAGGACCACGAAGTCGGCCGCACCGCGGATTTCGCCAATCGCGGGATGGCCAGGAGGCGCGGGAGCGGCAGGAAGTGCGGTGCCGTCGCGAACGACGACCACGCGGTTAGGATCCACTCCTTTCGCAAGGATACGGTCGCGCATGTCGTCGCCCAGTACGATGACTCGCGCGGCTTGGCGCAAAGCGGCGCGGTGAAGGCGTTCCCAAGCGGCAACCCAGCTTCGCGGGCGGACGATGCCACCGCCGAGGGCCATGTCGGGATAAAGGTCGCGGATGTTATAAATGAACGGAATGCGCTTCATTCGAGCGACCGTCGCGCCGATAATGCCATTGAAGGGCGGATCCGTCATGGCGAGGACAATGTCGGCTTTGATGACCATTGCCCGAGGAATTGCCAGCGCTGCATAGGAAAGATAATTGGCCACGCGTCGGCGCATTTGGTGACGAGGGTACGTGGTCGAACCCACGCGTTCGACGGTGAGATCGCCCGAAACAATTCGCTGAAGGAATGCGAAGGGGTAATGCTCCTCCGGATCGTAGGATGGACGTCCGGCGAGGACGGTCACATGGTGGCGCTTGGACAACGTATCAGCGACCACTGCCGCGATTTTTGCCGTCGCCGAAGTGTCGGGGGGAAAATATTCATTTAGCAATAAAATGTTCACGGCAGTTCCGGGTTACGGTTCATGTGCGCTGAAGCGACGGGGTTAAACCAACGGAGTCGCGTGTTCATGACTTTGTGTCCAGAAGGGCGGCTGACGGTTCTTCCCTTGCAGTCTCCTGCGATTTCTTCTCCAGCAGGAAATTTCCTAAGACCAGAACATCCATCTTTGTACGGTCAAAGCAGGCCAACGCTTCTTCGGGGCGGCAAACGATCGGCTCGTTATCGTTAAACGAAGTGTTCAGCAAGACAGGCACCCCGGTGAAGTTGCCAAAGGCGCGGATGAGCCGCCAGTACAGCGGATGAGTGTCGCGGCTAACGGTCTGCAGGCGCGCGGTGCCATCGACGTGGGTCGGCGCAGGAATTACCGCGCGCTTCGACGCGCGCACCGGATACGCAAAAGTCATAAATGGCGACGGATGGGTGCGTTCGAAATATTCTCCCGTGGCTTCCTCGAGAATCGAAGGAGCGAAGGGCCGGAAGGTCTCGCGATGCTTGATGCGGCGATTGAGTGTTTCCTTCATTTGAGCGCGGCGCGGATCGGCCAGGATGCTGCGGTTCCCCAGCGCGCGCGGACCCCATTCAGCGCGACCCTGGTACCAGCCTACAATTTTTCCCTGGGCGATGTGCTTGGCTGCGGCATGCACGAGGGCGTCTTCCTGGAGTTCGGCAACCTGGACGCGTTCGAAATCAGGCCCCCGGCTCGAAATGGCACTGCCGATAGCCGTCGACGTGAAACCGGGCCCCCAAAAAGCATGCTCCATCGTGAAGCTGCGGGGTTTTCCGAGAATTTGATGGTAAACGGCAAAGGCGGCGCCAAGAGAGAGACCGCCATCGCCAGCCGCAGGCTGCACATAAACACGCTCGAAAGGCGTGCGCTCAAGAATTTTGCCGTTCGCCACGCAATTGAAAGCGACGCCGCCCGCGAGGCATAGGGTTTTCGCCTTGGTTTGCGCGTGGAGAGCATTCACGTTGGCCAGCAAGATTTCTTCGAGATGCGCCTGCATTGTCGCGGCGAGATCTTTGTGGCGTTGTTCGAGCGGCCGTTCAGGCGCACGCGCGTGGCCGAGGCGTTCTTCGAGCAGCGGCGAGAAAAGGCGGCCGAGCACCGGCGTTTCATCGGCCTTCTTCCACGTCATTTCTGGGCCGCTTTTGTGGTGCGTAAAATAGCGAAGGTTGAGGCGGAACCCGATAGAGTGCTCTGCACGAACCACGTCGCGAAGCTCCTCGAGATATGCCGGAGAGCCGTAGGCTGCGAGCCCCATTACCTTGTATTCATCGCCGAACTTCCAGAAGCCCAGATATTGCGTCATCGCCGTATAAAACATTCCGAGCGAATGCGGAAAGGCGATAGAACCATTAACGCGAATCTGCGAGCCTTCGCCAATTCCCCACATAGTGCTGGCGAAATCGCCCAGACCGTCGGCAGAGAGCACGGCGGCGCGGTCAAAAGGGGAGACGAAAAACGTGCTGGCCAGATGCGCCTGATGGTGCTCAATGCGATGAAATTGAGCTCGAATGCTTTGTGGATCGATTTCGAACGCAGCGGCGAGTTCTTCCTTTATTCCCGCAAAACGCGATAGAACCTTAATGCGTTCGAGAGCAAAGCGGGGCATCCGTAGAGCAAAACGCAGCTTTGTGCCGAGGCGCGCCCACGGATTGCGTGGAATCGCAATGTGATCCACTTCAGATAACTTCAGGCCAGCAGTATCGAGACAGTATTGAATCGCCTTAACGGGCAATCCTGCGGCGTACTTCACGCGATTGAGGCGCTCTTCCTCCACCGCGGCGACAAGGTGGCCGTCGACGACAAGTGCCGCCGAGGCGTTCGCGTGGTAAGCGTTGATTCCCAAGATGATCATGGGCCTGTCAATTCCCTCTTGCGCAGCTTCGGAACGCCCGCTGGTCTGTCTGATCAGGATAGCGCGGAAGCTGTCTTCTTGTCGTTGTTGATCGGGTATCCAGCGCTGCCCGTCAGATTTCGACGGGACCATTCGCTCAGCACAAATAGACTCCACGGCCGGGACCAACTCGTGCGCCCCGCCAGGAAGTTCTGCCAGATATTCCTAACTGCCCTCTTGTCGATGATATCGCCGAGGGTTTGGTCACAATTTGCGAGCTCTGTTTCCACACGTCCGCGCAAGGGACCCCGTAACCAATGCTCCCAGGGCAAGGTAAACGTTCGCTTGGGCTGTGAGACGACCTCTTTGGGCAGCAAGGGACCGAGTGCCTCAATGAGCAGCGCTTTCCCCAACCCGTTCTGGTTCTTCACATTCGCCGAAAGACCGAGCGTCAATTCGACGAGCGGATGATCCAAAAATGGAACGCGAACCTCGAGTGAATGGCGCATGCTCATGCTATCTGTGTCCCGCAGGAGCATGTTGACGAGATAGGAGCGAATTTCCAGCCACGAAACGGCGGTGAAAGCGTCAAGTTGCGAGGATTCGCGGCCCGCGGCGGCAAGCCAGTCGTACCACGGAGAGCCTTCCCCACTGGCCTGATCGCCACGAAGAAGCCGGAAAACCGTGTGCGGCGGGAAAAGGGTTCGTGTGAAAAAATAGGGGTGGGGAAAGTAGTCAGGATATGAAAACGCATCCGTGAGTTTTAGAACTGCGTCGGGATGTGAACCGTAGCTGGCCAAGGCGCGAACGGGCGTGGCGCCAACCCCGCGGAGCGCCGATGGCAAGAAGCGCGAGAGGGCCGCCATGCGCGATAGCCACGGAGTGGAGCTGAACGTCGAGTAGCCGCCGAAAATTTCGTCGCTGCCGAGCCCGGAGAGCGCGACTTTGAGGCCGGCCTGGCGCGCCGCCCAGGAAACGAAATACGTATTTATGCCGTCAACGCTCGGTTGATCGAAGGAGCCAACGGCGTCGTCCAGACGCGACTGCATTTCATCCCCGCTGAGTAGCAACTCCGAATGTTCGGTGCCGAGAAGATTGGCCGTGCGGCGCGCGACGGCGGCTTCGCTGAATTCCTGCTCCGGAAAAACCACGGTGAATGTTTTTATGCCGGAACGCTGGCGGCTGGCCAAAACAGCCAGCACCGTGGAATCGATTCCACTGCTCAAGAAGATTCCGAGAGGTACGTCGGCAAGTAAATGACAGCGGACTGAATCTTCGAGCGCCGACCGCACCTGGGCGGCCGGCGAAACCTGTCGCGGCTCGCGAGCGTTTGATTCTTTGATGTCTGCAACGCTCCAATAAGCGCTGGGCCGGAACGACGCGGACGGCTGGTCGCACGAAACGTAACCGTAATGGCCCGGAGGGAGGGAATAAATTCCATCAACGAGCGTCATGGGTTCGCCGATGGAGCCGAAAAGCAAATAACTCGACAGTGCCGGCGCTGAAAGATTGCGCGGGATGCAGTTGCCGGCCAAAAGCGCGCGCACTTCGGAGGCAAAGAAGAATTTGTCCGCTACCGCGGCATAATAGAGCGGTTTGATGCCCATACGGTCGCGCGCAAGAAAAACGCGCCGGGGCCGCCCGGCTCTGCCTTCGGGGATTTCGACAATCGCGAATGCAAACATACCGCGCAAATGCCGCACACAATTCTCACCCCAGGTTTCATAGGCGTGAACAATAACCTCCGTGTCCGATTGCGTGCGAAAAATGTGGCCGGCAGATTCGAGCGTGTGCCGCAATTCACGAAAATTATAAATCTCGCCATTGAACACAATTCCAAGGGTGGAGTTTTCGTTCCAGATTGGCTGCTGGCCCCCAGAGAGATCGATAATGCTTAGGCGCCGCATGCCAACTGCGGCGCCGGGAGCGATGAACGTACCATTGCCATCGGGCCCGCGGTGCTCCATGACACGCATCATGCGCTGGAGGACGGCGGCGGATTCTGATGGATTATCGGAGCCGATTACTCCACAGATGCCACACATGGACTAGCTCGGCTGCTTCAGGAAGGCGACACCGCTTCTGCGCAACCGTTCCGTCAAGTGCAGACGTTTTATGCCGAGCCGGGCCTCCGCAATCCACCCTAATGCGAGTCTGAGAACACAGGAGAAGAGAAACAAAATCGCAGCGGCAACGCATGCGGCGAGGGATTCGCGCTCCACCAGGAGGGTCACGAGCGGCGAGGCATCCGCTCGAGGGAAAATGGTAGTCACAATTTTCTTAACGAGAGGTCCAAGAAAACCGATTCGCCCAAAGTGAATATGGGCAGTACGCCCGAACGAGTATTGGGGAAGATAATTCTTCAGCCCGGAAGTTGCAAATTCGAATGTCCGTGGATTTTTCAACTGTTTCACGGTGAGAAGCTTTCCGTCAGAGCCCCGCAAGATTATCCGAAACGCGGGATCGACGACGACCCATCGCCCGTCGAGCAATACCTCGGCATCGACATGGGCTGTCGAGCCGCGTGCGTCCAAGAGCAGCAAACGGCGCACCTCGAGCCCACTGGTGACGCCCAAATTAATAAATGCATTTGTAGCACTACCACAAACACGCAATAACGATTCATAGTTGAGGGTTTCCTTGGGATCGCGGAGAGCCAGCTCTCCGGTGACGGACCCCTCGCGGCGAGCCGGGCCGAAGTTCATCCAGTCGATTATCGCCTGGATCTTTTCCCCGGGAAGGGCGTTTGCGGGAACGACGGCGTCCGAGAAACCCTTCAAATATTGACGTGTGGAATATTCCCAAAAAAGCGCTGACAGCAGGCAAAGCGTGGATACAATAAGCAGCAGGTTGCCAAGAGCCCAAATGAAGCGAAAGATGGGGTGATCCTTCATGCAGCCCGCCCCCCGGAAATCGCGTGTCTGTAGATTTCCTCCATTTCAGATAGCGGCTGCTCCCAAGAGAGGCCGCGCACAACGTCTGGGCAAGCTTCACGGAATTCGGCCGCGATGCACCCATCCTCAAGTAATACCTTCAGGGCTCCTGCGAGTGACTGGGAATCATGCGAGACAACCAGGCCAGTCCGTCCTTTGATAATAGACGCGATGCCGCACTGGTCGGTGACGATCACCGGCGTGCCACAAGCCATCGCCTCGGCGGCGGAGTTGCCGAAATTCTCGTTCTGTGAGGGCAGCACAAAAACATCAGCGTCCTGATAAGCAGCCCATTTTGCGGCGTCATAAAGAGGTCCTGTAAATAGCACCCTATCGGCAATCCCCGATGCCACGGCGAGGGACTGGAGACGCGCTGAATATCTGTCGCGTTCCTCAGGCCCGGCGAGTACGAGAATGGAATCCGTAGCGGTTGGTGTTTCGCGGCGCCATAGCGCAAACGCTTCGAGCAAGAGCTCGGGACTCTTTTTTGAAACCATGCGCCCCAGATAGAGAACCATTTTTGCTTGCCGTGAGATCGCCCATTCTTGGCGAAAGCTGCCGAGGGGCGGGAACGAATCCGGAACTTCAACGCCGTTTCGCCGCACGGCAACGCGAACGGGATCTATTCCTCCGGCGATGAGTTCCTCTTTTTCCTGCTCGGACGTTGCAATCACGCGATACGCCCCCCGCAAAAGGCGATTCCCAAAGACGGCGTGATAAATTTCCTTGGCCCGAAAATTCCGCACAATCGGGCGGAACATACCCATAGGTTCCACCACATACGGAATGTGATTTCTGCGGCAAAAAAATGCCACCGCCGGTCCAAACAGATCATACAAGCCGTAAATATGTACGGCATCGAACTTCGCGAGTGAGGCCGAGCAATATTTTATCACGTCCGGATTGAGCGTGAGCGCTCGATAATGCCATCGGCTCGGAAGGAAAATCGCTTCAACGCCTTGCTCCTGCGCACACCATCCCCATCGGCACATTTCCGCTTTCATGGTGGGCGCTAAAGATGGGTTGAATCCGAGATCCGCGCTGAGAACAGTGACATTATGGCCGCGACGCGCAAGTCCGAGAGCCATCGCCCGCACTTTGACAACCGGGCCGCCCTTCGCCTGAAAGGGATAGTAAGCCTGAACCGTTTTCAGAATATGCATTCGCCGTCAATTTCCTTGAGGGCCCGGGCGTGATGAGGCGTTTGGTCTTTGCTGGCCGCCGCGCAGACGATTCCGATATTACACTGATACTAGTCTCGATTCATTTTCTGCAATAGCCCGACAGAGCGTTCCTGAACGATTCAAAGTTGTAGCGCGAGCGAACGGCTTCTGCGCCCTGTTGGCCGATTCGCACACGCGCGGCATCGTTCGACAATAGAGAGTGCAGCGCGCTGGAAAGCGAACCGGGATTTTCCGGCTCAATCAATATTCCGGTTACTCCGTTTTCAACAATATCTGGAATGCCTCCGGAGGACGTGCCAATAACGGGTTTTTGAAACGCCATCGCTTCGAGAAATACCAGACCAAAGCCTTCGCCCGTGCTCGGCAACGCGAAAATATCGCACGCGGCATAGCAAGCCGCCAGTTCGTGGCGGGACAAGTTGGAAATAAAATGAATATTGTCGGGCGCGGCGGTTCGGCGCGCCAATTCTTGTAGGCGTGGCAGATCATCTCCGGTCCCCACGAATACCAGATGCAAATCCGGGAATTCCCGCGTTAGTTCCGAAACCACACGAATCAACAGGTCAGCGCCCTTGTAGCGCTCATTTGCCGCCCATCGGCCAACCGAAAGTACAATTCTGCCTTGAGGAAATTGCCGAGGCCGGCACAGGCGGTCCGGCGAATTCGCGAGTCCGAGAAATTCAGGATCGAGCGGCCAGGGTAGCCGGCGAACGTGTTCAGCGCGCACGCCCTGGATATCCGTCAGCTTGCGCGCGGTGTCGGAACTTGGGGCAAGGACGATGTCTGCGCTACGCAGCGCCTTTCGCCGAATGGTGGACAAAGGCTGCCACACCTCAATTCCATGTGTGCCAACGATAATTCTTGCCCGCGGGGCGAGGACATGCATCGCAGCGGTGATCGGCGCAAGATAAGGGTGCGCGGCAAAGATAACATTTGGGCGAGCAAGAGCTAGACGAAGAGCAGCGGCGATGAATCGCGGTTTGTTGCGGTGAAAACCACGATACTTAAAATGTAGGCTGCCCACGGCGGCATCTTGCTCTCCACGTGCGTCGTTCAGGCTGAGAAATACGCAAGACCAACCGTGCTCGTTGGCGACGGAAGATAGGGCGGCGGCAGTCTGGCAGCCGGCCAGTTGAATGCCGCCGACGCTCGCGAGTCCCGGAAAAAGTCCCACAATCATCGGCGGACAACAATTCGAATGCTGGCGCAGCGCAAGGAGTCACGTCTCATTCACGCATCCTGTCGGGCGATGCAGGCCTGGGCATGACGCTTTTTTTCCAAGGCACGCAGTAGAATCGCGGCGAACTCGCGGGCGTTGCGCTCCCAAGTATATTGCCGCGCCGTCTCAATCGCCCTATCGCTCAAATGCGCGCGCAGGACTGGGCTCTCGCAGAGCTCCCGGATTCTTGCCGCCAGAGCCGCGGCATCGGACGCGTCCTGAATGACCATCCCATTCTCGCGGTCCGTAATAATCTCTGCAATTCCGCAAGCGGCGCTGACAATTACGGGCACACCGCAGGCCATCGCCTCGGCGGGAGGCAACGGAAGCACATCTTCTTTAGATGGCCCGACGTAAACGTCCGCGGCACTATAGTAAAACTCGACGTCGTTGCGGACCGGCAGAAAATGAACTCGACCGATTAACAAATTCCTCTCCATCGCGCCGCGATACGGGGACGGATCATCGTGACCCACGACAAGAAGATGGAGCGGAAGGCCGCGAAGATGACCCATTGCCTCCAAAATAACAGGCAGGCCCTTGTTTTGCCAACCGTTGCCAATAAGTAGCAGCGCAAATTGTTCTGGAACGAGGTGAAGTTCCTGTCGTGCCGAGTCACGCAGCCGCAACCGGCATTGTGGATTGAATTCGTCATGGTCTAAACCGAAATACACCGCCGGAAAAGGCCCGGCGCGGCCGTAGAATTTTTGCAAGGACGCAGCTGTTCGCGGCGTGATGAGAATCAGAGACGTCGCCGGAGCTCTGTAGACGCGTTTTTCGAGCAATGCAATAAGCCGGTAATACAACTGGCGGTGCAACACTCGGATCGATGGAAATGCGGAATCTTTCCCCGATGCCGGACCCGATGAATTGCGGCGCAACAGTTCCGCGAAAACGATGTGGACGGAGATTACATCGGCATCGAGACAATTAATCCCCGGAGAGAACGTAAGGTCGTAATGCAACCCGGCGACACGCGAATCCCAAGCGCGCCGAAACTGATTGCATATGAACCACCGCAGATAACTGAAAATATGCGGACCGGAAAGTCTGGAGACTTTATGCCAACGGATGCGGGACAAATCCAGCCCTTCGACGCGCTGGCTATATAGGTGAATTTCGAACTGATCAGCCAGACGCGAAATCCATTCAGCAACGTAACGCTCAGTACCGTGATGCTTGTCGACGAATGGCGAGACGATTGCCAGCCGCGGTCGTCGCGTGGTCATAGCCGTCCCGGGAATATCCGATTAATCCCGCACGTGTACGCTTGTGGCATCCGAGATTATGTTCTCACCTCTGTTGCCAGGGCGATTTCCGGCGCGGCTGTGATGCTGAGAATATCCGGCAAACGAAATAAAATGCCAACTAGAGTCCAAAGGAAGGCATTGTTAACGAAATTTTCGTAGATATCGAGGCCCAGGAACGTGAGTGGATAAAGAAGCACAAATGCGTACCAGAAAATTGCAATCGCCACGGGAAACAGATGCGTGTGCTTGAGTTGCCGGACGACTCTCCAAGATGACCATACGAGCGCGGCAGTCCACAGAATCCAAAGAAACGGCGCCAGGATTCCCATTTCTATAATGAGCGAACCATAGCCTTCCTCCACGCCATTGCTCGGACGCTCACCGACAATCTTGCTCACATATTGACCACCGAGGGACGCCGTACCCGTGCCGTTTCCCACGACCCAGTGCGGATCCGAAAATGCCCTTAATAATTGTCCGACCGGATAGCTCCATGCGCGGTTACTGAGCTCATAGCTGGAACTTCCGGGCGACAATGTCTGGGAATAAAAATCTAAGCGAGAGCCGGCCGCGGATGGGAAAAAGGCCACAAAAATCGCGAGGCCAATCGCAGCGAACATGATGCTACGCCGTATGGCCTTCATCAGCCGCCGTCCTTGACCGCCGTGAACGGGCGCGCCCCACAGATACGCGACAGTCAGCGTGGAAGTGCTAATCAGCGAATACAAAAAGGCCGTTCGCGAGCCGCTTAGAAGAATTGCTATGGCAATAACACCGATCCCGCCGAGGACGACTTTCCGCCTTCGCAACTTGGAGAGGATAAAGTAGCCGGCTGCGCCCAAGCCGACGATCGTTGCAAGGACCAGGAAGAAGGCGAAGCGTCCCGTGCTGACGAATACGGAGGATGGCAGGAGAAACATTTGGTGCGATTGAGGCACGAACTTCTCGAGCGCACCCAAATCTTGCAGCTCAGGTGCAAGAGTGGCGGGGCTCAGGAATGTCGGTCCGATGACTGCCTGGGCTATGCCCAACGCGGAGATGACACCAGCGAGCACCATGAACCCAATCAGAAAACGCCACAGGTCCCGATCATCGCGAATCAGAGCGTAGCCGACGAACATCAGCGGCATATAGTAGAAATAGAGCTTTATTCCGAGGATGCCGTACAGAATGCTTGGCGAATACGGATTGAATATTTCGAGGACCGCGAGCCAGAAGAATAAACTGAAAAAGAGCATGAACGGCGGTTTGAAAAGTTTCGCGCGACCGCGACGAATCGCGACGAACAGAGATAGATATGTGAGACCCGCCAGGACGTCCTTGGCGAAATAGATCGCCATATTATTGCCAAGATACTTGCGAATGAGATCTTCAAACAGTAACCAGACAATGAACAAATAAAAGCCCATGCGCCAACTTTTAAGAATAGTGAGGGCGATGGCGCAAAGCACGAATCCCATCCCCGCAAAGATGAGCATTTTCGTTTGGCCTGTCGAGATCCACTGCGCCACTTGCCAGGCGGCGAGGACAGAGAACAGGAAAAGGACTACAGAGATCAGCGTCTGGTTCCGCAGTCCAAAAAAGCGAAATTCACCTGGAGAGGTTGCGCCGCTCTTTATTCCGAGTTTTCCCACCCAAGTCGTCATATTGGTTCTCAATTATGACTCTATCATGCCTCCAGGATTCGGTAGATTCGGCGGATCCTCACCGCGGCGCGGATTTAGCGCTCGTCGAACTGCTTGGATGAGACTATCAACATACGCTCGAGGCGACCATTCTGTCATACGACGCCTGGCAGCCTCGCTGTATCGATGAAGCCCTTCGCGGTCAGACAGTTTTTTTCGCAAGAGGGCGGCGAGGGCTTCGATGTCCCCGCACGGATAGATGAAGCCGGTCTCGCCATGCCTAACGAGATCAAATCGCCCACGAATGTGATCGCTCAGCAACACTGGGCAGCCGCAGAGCATTGCCTCGCAGACGACTACCGGACAAGGATCGTATTCTGAGGGGAGGACAAGAACGTCCGAGGAGCAATAAATGTTCGGTAACCCGGTCTGGTTGACAAACCCGAGAAATCGCACTCTTTCAGCAATTCCCACCAATTTTGCTTCAGTTTCGAGTTCCTCGCGCAGCGGGCCGTCTCCGGCGAACACGAGATACGCGTTTGCGGGGTTGGCAATCGCGAATGCACGCAAGACGTCCTGAGGACGCTTCCACGGCTGGAGCTTTGCACAAAACAGAGCCACCGTCGCTTCCTCTGGAATCCGCCACTGTTCACGAACCTGGCTCCTGTTAACCTCGGCGGCGCATCGTCCCCACCAATCATTGTCCACAACGAACGGCGCCAGCACGATCCTAGGTTCTGCAACACCGAGAGTGCGCATATATTGTCGGCCCGCTTCAGAGGGAGCTATGACAATGTTCGCAAGGCGAAAAATGACCGGAAGTAATCTTTTCTTAATCGAAACCTTCCACCGTTTCGCATCCCGCGGAGCGAGGCTAGTGGCGTCGGTGCCAAACAAAATGGGAATGCGAAAGAGCTTTGCCGCCGCCATGGCGATCCAGAAGGTAGCGCACATGTAGCCGGTAAACATGAGGACCGCGTCGAATTTTCCGGAACGTATGAGTCTCCAAACGCCAGGGTTGATCAGGCCAAAGAATTTCCCCACTGCACGACGAGGAGAAATGTTTTTGAGTTTTATCCACGGATAATTGTCGAGAAGAGGTATATCCCAGGCGACTTCGACCCCGAAGTCGCGGTCGACATGCGTCTCCGCGCCTTCCAGGCTGCAATACGCGACAACTATTTCCAGCTCAGGACGCTGCACCATGAGCCGCCACATGGGCGCGCTATATTGCACGGGATGTGTACACACCAGCAGCACCCGTAATTTCTTCTCAGCCATCGCGAAGAGTCCCTGCCTCAGGCGGTAACATTTATTTTAACGAGCACCCAATCCATGCGAAGACAATACGCTGTCGAGGCAAGCCGCGAGCCCTTCTATCGAATGTTTCTTGGCAATCGCGATTCGCGCGGATTTTTTCGGGCTATCAGCGGGCTCGTCGAGCGCCGCTTGAATCGCGCGGCTCAGTTCATTCGCATCGTCTCCAAAATAAATGGTGTCGGAGAATTCCCACAAATTGACGATGGGCGTCGAGACGACCGGAAGGCCCGCAAGAAAATAGTCGAACACCTTCAATGGCATGCAATGAAAATTCTTATTGCTGTAGCAGTCGTAAGGCATCAGGCCAACGTCGAGTTTTGCAGTCAGTTGCTGCAGTTCCTGGGGAGGGCGCCATGCCATCACATGAACGTTCGGAAGGGGAAGGCATTTCGTCGCGCCGAAGTGCAGAAACTGCCAATCGGGCCGGGCGGTGAGCAAAGATTCAAGAACTCGCAGGTTCAGACGGTCGGTGACTGGGCCGGTGTAGCCCAGACGCGGCCTGGGTATTCCGGCGAATTCGTCAGGCGTGCCGGTGTCCGCAGATGCTTGCTGATGAGGACCCGGAATCCACCTCACTTCTGGAATCAGTGCGATTTTTTCTCCATATTTGGCCTTCAATTGATGGAAGACCGTTTTGGACAGCGTGAGGGTTAAATCAGATAACGCAATGTGGCGATCCTGACCCGGCTCAGGGTAGTCGAAGCATCCATGAATCAGCGGGAATCCTCGTCGTTTGAATTCGCGGCACAACGGCACGAAAAATTTGCCATGTGCGTAAAAGAACAGCGGATCTTTCAGATTCAGTTTGGACGCGTTCTCGATCACCTGGTTTGCCACCATTCGGGCCTGCAGTTGCGAAAAACCGCCAGGAAACAAGTTCAGGCGGTGACCAAAAAATTCGGGACCGAGCCGGAATATTCGAGGCTCGATCTCTTCCAGTGGCCGTCCGCGGCCACGCAGACGGGAAACGGGATTCTCGCAGTACAGAACTTTTGACCCGAGCTGAGCAAGCGCCAGCGCAACCCTTTCCGGAACGTTGAACGTTTCCCAGTTCCAGCCGGACATCACGATGGCGTCACGCATTCTGTTCATTCACCGGGTTCGAGCCTCGTTGCGAATCAGTCCTGTTTCAGTAGAGGCACTCGCCTGCACACTTCGGGAAAAGCGGGTTCGGCATTGCCAATGGCTTCCCGGAAACGGCGAATATTTTTCTTGGCATACCAATCCCGCACTTGGTAGAAGCGCGCGGGTGGCAGCAACAGCGTCAGCGCGCCGACCGCCGCCTTGAACAACAAATAGCCGGCGCTCGGGTTTCTGGATTCCCGGCGGAAAGAGCGCATCTCCATGCGAAAGATTTGCCGGCGTCCACCATCCTGAAGGGCTTCGAATCGCTCGATATCCGCTGCGAACCGATCCAGGATAATCTGTACGGATTGCGAAGAAACGCCAAGTTTGCCCAGCAGTTCAGGGAGATATTTTGCAAGAAAAGCCTGAACCTCGTACCTCTTTCTATTTCGCGCGGGATCTCTGGAGTCGAAACCGAACATATTACCGGAGTGATAGCGGTAATAACAAAGCGGGCGGTCAATGAGGATGGCGCCGCCGAGGGCCAGCGCTGCGTTCATGATGGGATCGTCGGCACAAGAAACAAGCTGCTCGGGAATTGGTCCCATGCGATCCATGACCCAGCGCCGCAGAGAAAGTTTGCTGGTCGCCAGGCAGCATTTCAGTGACGCGGCAACGCGAGTTTCCTCCGGGGTACTCAAGCTGATCCGCCACACGTTGTCAGGCGTCACCAATTCAGTTGGAGTGCCGTCCTCGCGCGTATCGTAAAATGCGTGTCCCACGGCGGGAATGTCCGGGTTCTTGGAAAACGCTTCGAGCACGGCGTGGAGCTTGCCCGGCGCCCACCAATCGTCGGCATCGAGGAAAGAGATAATCGGAGCATGCGTTTCGGGAATCGCGGCATTGAAGGCGGAGGCCTGGCCGCCGTTTTTTTTGCGCAGGTAGCTCACGCGGGGCAGAAATTTCTGAACGATCGACGGAGTCTCGTCCGTCGAGCCATCGTCCACCACCATAATTTCGAGTTCCTCCGGCGAAAGGCCCTGCTCCAGCACGCTCACGAGCGCCTGTTCCAGGTACCGTCCCTGATTGTAGGTGTCGATTAAGGCGGAGACGAGCGGCTTGCTCATTTTGGCCGGCCACTAGGAATGGCGGCTTCCTGGCGCTGGATGAACGGCCGTGGTTCGATTAGCTCTGCATCGCCGAGGACTCTGCGGGCGCGGCTGAAATTCTTGCGCGCGTACCAATCGCGCACGCGATAGAAAGCGCGTGGCGGCAACAACAGCGTGAGCAAGAGCACAAAAGACTTGAAGATCCGGTAGCCTATATCCGGGTTGCGGTATGCAAGACGGAAGCAAAAGCGCTCCACGCGAAAAGTGTCGCTCCGCTTGCCTCCCTCTAATTTCAGCCGCAGACGGTCCGCTTCGGGTCGAGCACCGTCCAGATAAGCGTTAATCGTTCCTTGCGGCACACCCAAAGACGCCAACCGCGAAGGCAAGTGCTTCAACAAACCGCTCAAGAGGCGGTGCTTCGTCCAAAGCACACGCTGGTCGGGAGAGGTCGATTCCCACAGATTGTTTGCATGCAGACGGTAATAGCAGAGCGGCTGTTTCAATAACACCGCGCCGGAGATGGCGATTGCCTGCGAAAAAACAAAATTATCAAAGAAAGGAAGTTCGGCAGGAACGGGCAGCGTTTTTTCGAGGACGGCACGGCGAATAGCGAACCTGCTGGTTCCGAGAAAAACGCACAAGGGGTAGGACTCGCGCGCGACGCTCGGGTTTTCCAGGCTCAGACGATCCGCGGTGGGAACAATGGTCGCGGTGATGCGGCCATTCGTGTCGACTTCATTGTAGGCGTGTCCGACGCACCCGATTGTAGGATTCTTTTTGAAGGCATCGACGACGGCGGAGATTTTTCCCGGCGCCCACCAATCGTCGCCGTCAAGAAACGCGACGATATCGCCGCGCGCTTCGGCAACTCCGGCATTAAAGGCGGAAACCTGGCCGCCGTTGTCCTTGCGAATGTAACGGACTCTGGGGAGGAACTTTTGCATGATTTGCGGCGTCGAGTCGGTGGAACCGTCGTCGACGACGATGATTTCCATTTGATCCGCGGGGAAATCCTGGTCGAGGACGCTCTGAAGCGCCTGGGCGATGAAGCGCTCGTGATTGTAAGTGTTGACGAGGACGGCGACGAGGGGAGGCATGGGTTAGGCCTCAGGAGCTGCGTGTTCGGAATTGAACAGAGGGGCGAAGAAAAGCGCGAAAAAACTCGGTTAGAAGTGACCTCGGTGCTTTGTTTTGTGTTAGTTGCGTCACGTTCTAATTTCCCGTAGAAACTCATTAGAATTCGAAAAGCGCATAAAAAGCGAAAAGGCCGCCGAAAGCCGGCGGCCAGTACGAAACGCTAGTATAGCACGCAATTCAGAATTGTCAACGGTGACGGGCTGGTCGAGGAGGGTCATGTGCGCGCTTCCATGGTGTGTTGCTGTGCAGGATGCTCTGCTGGACACGGTGAGTCGACAAGGGCGAGGAGTTCGCGGACGAAATCCTCGACGGGATCGGGAGAGACAAATTTACGAACGTCGATGGCGGCCTGTTCGCCCATTTCCTTGAGGCGGTGACGATTTTCCCAGGCGCGATTCATGGCTTCGTCGAGCAATTCGACTGTGGGAGCTTTGGCGAGGAAGCCGTTGACGTTGTCGCGAACGAGTTCGCGCACGCCGCCGACGTCGGTGATGATGGCGGGGCGTCCGCAGAGCATGGCTTCGACAAGGACGAGCGGCATGCCTTCGTAGCGCGACGGGAGAATCAGCGCGTGATGGTTAGCCCAGATCTTTTCGAGGTTGGCCACAAGTCCGCCGAATTGAACGCTGGTGAGCCTTGCAGCATCGACCATGCGGCGAAGAGAACGTTCATTCGGACCGTCGCCGTAAAGCGAGACGGAGACATCCCGTCCTCGCCAGTGTGGAAGCCCGAGGACCTGGAGCAAGAGATCATGCCCTTTGCCGCCGATTTCGAGGCGAGAAACAAACCCGAGGGACAGGCCCTCGCCAGGACTTGGCCACGGGGGACGCGCATCGTAACGGACGTTAAAAGGATTGCGAATCACTTTCGCCTGTGTCAGAGGTATGACGAATTGACGGCGGCAGAGGTCGACTGTCGCTTCAGCTACGAAGTAAACCGCATGCGCTCCTGCGTAAGCTTTGGCGAGCCTTTCGATTAAGTCGTCGTTGGCCCACCATACATCTGCACCCCCTTCAACGATTGCCACATACCTGCAACCGATAGATTGGAGAGCTTCCATCCAAATCAAGCCGTCGATATTGCCGCCTTGTGACACTACTGCTAGGTCGGCTCTGGATACGAGTTTGGCCGTATGCTTTTGGACATAATTTCGCCATGGAGGGAGCTTCCGCACCGCCCGACGCAGGAAGGATGGGTTAACCGTGCGGTAAAACACTCGACACCCTGCCGCCCGGAGGTGCTCGATCTGTTCGACGGGACAGCTCCAACCCTTGCTGACCGAGACTTCCATGCCCCGCTGAACTAACTGTTCCGCTGCGGCCCCCCAGAGGTATTCGCTGCCGCCCCAGGAGACGTACTCATTGGAGGCGATAAATGCGATTTTTTTCAACGCGGATGCTCCTGCACATTGATCCGATCTTGCCGCGTGTCCTTGCCGGTTCCAAAGACTCGCTCCCGAATTCGACCCAAGTTCCGACGACCATACCATTCCCTAGCCTTATAGAAGCTACGAGGCGGCAGGAGAAGGGTTGTGGGAGCCATCACGAGATACTTAAAAAGAAGGTAGCCTGCTCCGGGCCGCTTGGATTCTAGGTGGAAGAGCCGCATTTCTGTACGTAGCGTATCGAGGCGACTACCCCCGAAGGTGCTGAGTTTGGCGCGTCTCGTTGCGGTCCAAGGTGGGTACAACAATGCGGCAACTGACTCGCGTGGTGCGCCCAAACGAATGAGCACGGACTCGAGCTCTTGGAACATGACTTCCTCAATCTCGAGCTTTCGACGGATTTTCAACGGCTGTTGTGTTTGGATGGCGTGTAGGTTCTCTGAGTGCACGCGATAGTAGCAGAGGGGCTCGTTCAAGAGTCGCGCGCCTTCCACCATACTGCCGAGAGCGATTGGGGCATCGGCGCAAAAAAACAGCCGCTCCGATAGAGGAAATATTCTGTCGAGGGTTTTTTTTCGAACCGTGAAGGAGCTGGTCAGGAGAGACATCCAACCTGTAAAGGCATCGCGAGCCGCTTCGGGAGTCGATAGCGTCAGAAATCTTGCCTCGCTTGGCGCGCAGATACGTGTGGCATTCGAGTTTTGGCTGAACTCATAGTATCCGTGACCGATGCCGGAAGCGTGTGGCTCTCTCTCCAGCGCGTTCGTGACTAGCGTCAGCTTACCCGGGGCGAACCAGTCGTCACCGTCAAGAAAGGAGACGATTTGTCCTGTGGACTCAGCAAATCCGGCGTTGAAGGCGGAGGCTTGCCCGCCGTTCTCTTTACGAAGCAGGCGGACGCGTGGCGCGAATTTGCGTACGACTTCCGGTGTACCGTCAGTTGAGCCGTCGTCCACCACGAGAATTTCCATCTCGTGCGCGGGGAAATCCTGTTCGAGGACACTCAGAAGCGCTTGCTCGATGTACCGCTCTTGGTTATAGGTATCGAGTAATACTGTAACGAGTGGCCTCATTGTCTTACGGCCCTTGCCTTCCCAAATGGCCGGGTCATCGGATGTGCCGCCCCCTGCGGGCAGTTTGCGAAGACCAGAAATTCGCCGTGATTAAAACACGGCGTCACGACGGAAATCCGGAATGGCTTAACCATCTGAGCAACTCATGATGCGTTTCCCTTTGTCGCGCGGAAGCGAAGGGTATGAGATATCTTTATGCGGATCGCTGCGAACATAGGAGAACTCAGCCGTTGCAACGCATGGGGATCTATCGCTATGGCGTCGCGAAGGATCGCACACCGGCGCCGAAACGGAACATGTCCTTGGACCATGGCCGGAATCCAAGAATAGGAGAGTTTGGCGCGTAGCGCTCGTTTAGTATCTTCTGTGGCGCCTGCCCTGCCGAGAATCCAATGAATTACCTTCATGTATTCGGCTACGGCAAGTCCTCCGTGATGACTCGTGGCGGTGACGTTCGCGCCGTGGACCCGATAGTAATTCAGCGCTTCTTTGGCGTGCGCGACCCGTCCCTTGAGGGCCATTGCAGCCCAAAGCTTCCAGTCACCGCATAGCCGAAGCCTCTCATCCGCGCCGCTGACCCGCTCGTAGATGGCCTTTCGAAAAAGAACGCTACTGGCATTGAACACGGCATTCAAATATACGAAATAGTTTCGGCATTCCTCCCGCCCATCAGCGTTAAAATCATTCGCCCATTTGTCCGGATCTATATCTACAAGTCCCGAATCCGCGTAGCCGTCCACCCGGCCGTCTGCGTCAAGGCCCCATGAACGGCAATTGACAAAGACAACTTGGGATTCCGCATCGAGGACTGTGACAAGCCTCTCCAAGAAGCGCGGGTCGGCGTAGTCGTCGGATTCGGCGATCCAGACGTATTCGCCGCGAGCGAGGCGGACGCCTTTGTTCCATTGCTTGAACGTGCTGCCGGAATTTTTTTCATTGAACTGGACGGCGCTGACGTGAGGATTGCCGGAGTAGAAAGACAGAATCGAGCGGCTGTCGTCCGTGGAACAGTCGTCGAGGAGGATGAGTTCGAAGTCCTGAAAAGTTTGCGCGAGGATGGTGTCGATGCGCTGCCTCAAGAAGCGCGCGTGATTATAATTGGGAACGATGACGCTTACTTTTGGCATGGGCTTAGAGCGTTGGCCACGATGTAGGTAGGCTTTTCGCCATTCCATTTGCGGCGCGGACGCAAAGTGTAGGGATTCAAGAAAGGATGCTGATTTTTTCTCATATCTAAAATCTGCTCGATTACGCAGTTTCGCTGTGTCTCGGTAGGATCATAGACGGTTCGCGGAGCGAGCCTAAATTGCGCCGAGTGGTGGAGACGTTTGAATCCGGGTAGGCTATTCCAGGATGTCACATTCGCGACGAACGTTCGAGGACTCCACCACGGAGCGAAATGCGGATGCTGCGAGTAGAATCTAGTTTGCCGGAATCTGCTGCGTAAGGCTGATGCAAATTCGTCCTCGGTCATTTCCGAGCAGTGATAAGGATTCGGCGTGTCTGGTGATCCATAGATACCTTTGTTGGGGGTGGAAATTATGAGTCTGCCGTGAGGCACGAGCACGCGGGCGCATTCGTCGAGAAAGCGATGCGGATCGGGGATGTGCTCGATGGTCTCAAAGGAAACAATGATGTCAATTGAACCGTCCTCGACCGGAATTTTCTCGCCGCTGCCGGTGCGCGCCTCGATACCATATTTTTCGCGGGCGTGAAGGCAGGCATCTTCGGCGATATCGACGCCAATTACGCGCGCGGCGCCGGCCTTTTGGAGTGCTGCTGCGCCGTAGCCTTCGCCGCACGCAATGTCCAAGACTTGCTTGCCTTTTACGAAGCGCGATGCGAACGCGTAGCGATAAACATGCTCCCAGAACGTCGAGTTGTCAGAAGACTCCGGGATCATGCGCTCGCCGGTGTTCTCTAGTATGAGAGGATTCGCGTTCATGGCTAGAAATTCGCTGTTACGGCTGGACATATTCGTCGCTTACGGCTGAATTGAGCAAGGAGGCGTCGTTTCGCTCAGGTTCATAAGCCGTACTCCACTTCAGAAGAGGGCGAACAAGGCCGGGGAGGTGTCCTGCGTAATCGCCGCGCGCAGAATCTCCATCCAACGAATCAAAGACCTGAAATGCGATTAAATCGGATTTGTCTAGCCGAATATTCATATTCGCCAGCGTCGTGATGGCCACCCGAACTACGACTGAGCCTTCGGCCAGGAAATTCCCGGGAATCCAAACGGTGCTGGTATAGCGACCGACGGGCCGCGGCGTATAGCGCCACTCTGGGTCCGAGTCAATCGTAATAAAAAGGTTCACATCTTGCTCGCTGAAAAAGTGCACGTTAGGAGCCAAAAGATGTCCGCCTTGAAGCACATCGAAGACCACATCAATGCCAATCGGATGGCGAATATCGAACGCGTCTGAAACAGTTCCGTCGACTTTTCGCGCCCGCACTGCGCGAAGCCGGACCACGCTGTCCCCCGGGGCATCGGCCAAATCCCAATGCCGTGAGGCTGAGGTCACCGTCAAGTCGCGCAAATAGGCACCTATAACTTCATAAGCAGGACCATCTTGTTCGACTCGTCCGGCATTCAGCAGGACGCAACGGCTGCACAGGCGCGTTACAGCCGCCGAGCTGTGACTTACAAACAGGATGGTGCGGCCGCCACGCGACACTTCTTCCATTTTGCCGAGGCACTTTTTTTGAAAGCGGGCGTCGCCGACGGAGAGGACTTCGTCGACGAGGAGGATTTCGGGTTCAAGGTGCGCGGCGACGGCGAAGGCGAGGCGCATGCCCATGCCGCTGCTGTAATGCTTGATGGGCGTGTCGATGAAGCGCTCGACTTCGGCAAAGGCGACGATTGCATCGAATTTGCGCGTGATTTCGGCTTTGCTCATGCCGAGGATGGCGCCGCTGAGGAAAACGTTCTCGCGCCCGGTGAGCTCGGCGTGGAAGCCGGTGCCGACTTCGAGGAGGCTGGCGATGCGGCCGTGAAGCTCGGCGTGGCCCACGGTGGGCCGGGTGATGCGCGCCAGAATCTTCAGCAGCGTGGATTTGCCCGCGCCGTTTCTGCCGATCAGGCCGACCACTTCGCCCTGCTTCACTTCGAAGGAAACGTCGCGGACGGCCCAGATGGCGTCGCGGGAGGAGCGCTTGCCGTTGCGGCGAAAGGCGCCCGCAATGACGTCGCGCAGCAGGGCACCTTGCTGGGCGCGCTCGCCAATCTGGTAGCGCTTGCCGATGCCTTCCACGCGGATTACGGCGTCAGACATAACTCGCAACTCTCTGTGCCATGGCGGTTAAGCGGCGGCAATCACACAACGTCGGCAACGGTGCTCTCCATTTTCTGAAAATAGATCAGCCCTGTCACGAATACCGCCAGGGTCACCAGCACAGATACGATGATCATGGGGCCGGGCGGGTCACCTCTCCCCGTGAGCGACCACCGGAAGCCTTCGATCACTCCCGCCATGGGATTCAGGCCGTAGATCCAGCGGTATTTCGCCGGGACAATCGAGGTTGCATAGGCTACGGGCGAGGCGAACATCCAAAATTGCACAAGAAACGGCACGATATAACGCACGTCGCGATACAGCGCGTTCATCGCCGATAGCCACAGGCCTGCTCCGAGCGCCATCAGCACCGCCAGAAACAAAAACGCCGGGAACAGCAGCAACGAAACGCCGGGACGAATGTGGTAATAAATCATCAAGGGAACAACCAGCAGGAAGCCGATGGCGAAGTCCACCAGGCCGGAAACCACGGCGGAAATCGGCAACGCCAACCGCGGGAAGTAAACTTTTGTGATGACCCCTTGATTCTGCACGATGGCCGCGGTCGCGCCCGATAGGCTGTTCGCGAAATACATCCACGGCAGCAGGCCGCTGTAATAAAAGATGAGGATGGGGAGTCCTTCGGTGGGCATTTTCGCCAGTTTGCCGAAGAACAGAGAGAAAACGATCATCGTCAACGCCGGCTGCAGGATCGCCCAGGCCGCGCCGATGGCCGTTTGCTTGTAGCGGACTTTGATGTCGCGCCAGACGAAGAAGTAAATCAGCTCGCGGAATTGCCACAGCTCGTGGAAATCGACTTCCCACCAGCCCTGCGGCGGCGTGATCCGCAGTACGGGCGGTTCGGCGAGCACGTTGGTTGTGTTTGCGGCGCTCATGGCTTTTCGCTTTTGCTTGCCTTCGGATTGTTTTCGCCGAGTTGGCGCAAATCCTTTTCCTCGATGCCTTGCATCATGCGATGCCGGCGCGTGAAGTAATGCTCAAGCGAGGTGGAAAAATCCACGGGAACCACGCGAAACTGGTTCGACGCCATTTCGCTCCAGGAAATCGGGCCGCGCTCCGGAATCAAATGCATGCCCCACTGGAACATCAGTCCCAGGTTCCATAATACCAGCAATGCAATCCCTGCAATCGCCCCTCGCCAGGCGATGCGGCTGTTACGCGCGAATTCCTCCGAGGCGGCGAGAAGCGCCGTCAGGCCGAGAATAAATATCGGAGTCAGCGATACGAAGAAACGGTTGCCATACGAGGAAATGCCGTCCCAATCCGGATACGTCGCGATTAAGAAGTAAAACGCGAATGCCGACGAGATGAGCGCCCAGCCAAGGATGCTGTCGCGGCGCAAAACCAGCAACAAGCCTGCTGAGGCAAAAAACAAAATAGGCGTCCAACTGAACAGCCCATGGTCGGATGAAAGAAGCACTTGCGCCCACAGCGGGTGCGTGAAATGCCAAACGTGTACCTCGGTGTAACCCGTGGAGAATGGACTGCCGTAAATCACCCACCGGCTGATCAGTGTAGGAAGAAACGCAACGACCAAGGCAACGGCAAATACACAACTCCTCAGTACAAGCGCACGAATCTCGCGCGTTTGGCTTGATAGTCGGGACCGCAAGATACGCGTTGCGGTAACGGCTAACTCTACAAACAACGCCAGAAGAAAGAGCGCGTTTGGATAGTACATATCGAGCATCAGTCCGGCGATCAGCCCGAGCACAAGCCATTGCGGCAAGGTTCGCTTGGCGCGCGTGCGGTCCCAATACCACAGGAACAATGCGACCACGAAGGCGGAATGTGCGTGGGACCACGACGGATTGAAATACATGTAGGCGAGCAGAGAACTGGCGAACCAAATCCCAAGTGTTGCGAGAAAAGCGCAGCGCTCGGAAAAATATTTTCGCGCGAGCCGAAATGCCAAGAAAAGTCCAAGAAATCCTGCCAATGCGGTGACGAACGCCATAATGTCCATGTACGGCCAGGAAAAACCATCGGCAGGAATGCCGGCGCCGAGGCTATCTGCGCCAAGAACCGCCACATGCGTAATGGCGAGAAAAGGAATCCAAATCATCGCGGGCCCGATGGTGAAGTGATTGTCCATGTGCCCGGTGCGCGTATATTGATCGGCCCGCAAATGCCCCGGGGCGTCAATCCGGCCCAAATAGAAGCTCGAGTTCGCATGGAGCCAATCAGGCTCGAATTGCAGATTATGATTCACGACGATAGCGCGGGCATAAGCGTAATAACCGACCCCGTCGCCGCGCACCCAGGGATTGACCAGCGGCACAGTGAGAATGAAAATCACAATGAGGATCTTGTCGTAGCGATTGAGGCCGTGTCTTTGCGTTGAAGGGATCATCTTACTTCACGGCTATCGCGATCAGGCTCTGGCCGATGGGCGGCTCCCAAATCTCTTCAAGCTTGAAACTCAACGGAATAATCCAGCGGTCGTACCAACGCACCTGCCGGGGATTCAGCGTTTCTTGACGAAGCACCCTGCCGGCAAAAAACCAGGAGGCGACGCCGAGAAAGTTGACGTAACGGGCGCGCTCGACGCGAAAGCCGGCTTTCTCAAGCTTCCCTTTCAATGCAATTTTGCTGTAGCGGCGGTGATGTTCGAATGCTTTGTCGAGCGAACCGTAATTCCATTGGAGGGCGGGCACAAACAGGAGCAGGCGACCGCCAGGACGCAATGATTGCCGGACTTGCGGCAAAAGCGCTTCATCATCCTGGATGTGCTCGAGAACGTTGACCATCACTACCGAATCAACGGGTTCGTGCAAAACAGAAGGGTCGAAAGAGCCAAAGTGAAGCCGAACCCGTGAATTATGCTCAAACTCCTGATGCAATAAGGGGAAAAGGTTGACGCCCGGCTCGAAGAGAACGAGTTCCGAGGAGCCGTCAGCGCTTAACAACAATTGAGAAAACGTGCCCGCGCCGGCGCCGATCTCAACGACCCGATTGCCGAGGTGCGGAGCAAAAAAGCCGAGGATCCAACGGGAGTAATTCCGGGCCTCGGCCATCGCGTCGAGCTCGGTTCCGGAATAGACAAACGGATCGTTCACGGTCATCAGATTACCCTGCGCATGATGCGACATGGCGCAGCGGGTATCGGAATTCGGGAACCGAAGCTCTGCTGAAAACATTGATTTGCGCGGGAGAAGGCCGCTCGCTACTCACAGAGCGATTGTCCCTCCAGCCTCGCTAGCCGTCCGCGTGAGCAGCGGCACAGCCTGCTCCGTCTCGACGGCGGGCACTTCACGTTTGGCGCGGAAATAAGCGACGACTCTGTCTATGATCGAGTGCAGAGGCGTCTTGGGGCTGCCGCCGGCAATCCTCTGGAGCTTTTCGAGCGAAGGCACGCGGCGCAACATATCTTCAAAGCCCGGCTCATAGGCCCGGTCGTAGGGAACATAGGTGATGGGAGAAGAACTCGCGGTTCGCTGTTTGACCATTTGCGCGAGGGCCTCGATTGTCACTTCTTGATTGCTGCCAATATTTACGACTTCTCCCACTGCGTGCCCGCTGTCAACCAGCCGGAGGATGGCCTGCACACAGTCCTGGACGTCGCAGAAACAGCGGGACTGCTGCCCGGTTCCAAAAATGGTGATGTCGGGTCCGTCGAGAGCTTGTGCTACGAAATTCGGCAAGACCATCCCATACCGGCCCGTCTGCCGGGGTCCTACCGTGTTGAAGAAACGCGCGACGATGACCGGCAATTGCTTTTCCTTCCAATACGAAAGAGCCAGGAATTCATCGAGAGCCTTGGACGCCGCATAGCTCCAGCGGCCTTTTGTCGTGGGACCCAGGACGAGATCCGAATCCTCACGAAAAGGAATCTTGTCACTCTTTCCGTAGACCTCTGAGGTGGATGCTGTAAAAACAAGCTTCTTTTTCTTGCTGGCCGCTTCGAGAACCATCTGTGTTCCATTCACATTCGTCTCGATTGTGCGTACCGGGCTCTCGACGATCAGACGTACTCCGACCGCCGCCGCCAGATGGAAGACAACTTCGGACTCGTCCACCAACTCCGCCAGAAGATGGCGATTCTGAAGCGAATCGAATACATAATGAAATCTGCTGTTGCTCTTCAGATGACGAATGTTCTCGACGCTGCCGGTGGACAAGTCGTCGAGAATAAAAACATCATCTCCACGAGCAATCAATTGTTCCGCGAGATGTGAACCGATGAATCCAGCTCCGCCTGTGATGAGTGCACGCATGAAATGCCTCCGTTAGGAATTATGAAATATGCCGGGCTTGTTTGAATCCTCTGGACTTCCTGCTTCATCCTCTCCGTACCCGTAAACATAGGGGTAGTACCGATACGAGTAGTAATAATCGGGAGCGCCCGAATCTACTGCGTTCAAAATAACTCCGAGTAAGCGCCCCTTCACGGCAGAAAGCAGGTCGCGAGTGCGCCGGAACGCTTCTTTCGGGGTCTCTCCACTCCAAACCACAAGAAGAACGCCGTCAACAACAGCCGAAAGAATCACGGCGTCGGTAGCCGCCATGATTGGTGGAGAATCAATAACGATGAATTTATAGCGGAGCCGCAGGTCGGCAATTGCTTCCAACATGCGATGAGATGACAACAGATCGGCTGGATTCGGTGGAATGGGGCCGGTGAGAATTGCATCCAGATTGGAAATCGCAGGGTGCGGCACGATCACGTCATGCAGGGGCGCAACGCCCGCGAGGTAAGAACTGACACCGGTGTCCTGCCCGAGGCCGCTTGGCAGATCCAGCGCCTTTCTGACTCCAGGTTTTCTCAAGTCACAATCGATCAACAGGGTGCGATCGCCCAATTGGGCGAGCGTAACGGCAAGGTTGGCGGCTGAAGTTGTCTTGCCTTCCCGCGGGAGAGAGCTGGTGACCAAAATCACCTGCGGCGGGTGGTCCGGCTGCGATAGCAGGAGCGACGTGCGTAACGCGCGAAATGCTTCCGAAACCACTGATTTTGGCTGTTGCAAGGAAATCAGTTCGATGCGCGAATCCGCGCCGTTCGCGCCGGCACCAGCCCGGCGCGAGATTCGTGCCAGCGGCCCGCTGCCATTTCCGTTTAGAAAGGCGGGAACCACGGCAAGAGATGGCAATCCGGTTAAATGCTGGATGTCGTCGGGCGACTTGACGGTATTGTCGAGATATTCCCGCAAGAATGCCAGACCCACTCCGCCGACGATTCCAACAAGAAAGGCCAGCATGATATTGCGCGATTTTTGCGGCCGTGCCGGTGTGGAGGGCACCAACGCAGGGTCGACCACGCGAATGTTGCTCGAACGCAAGCCGGCGGAAATACCGGCCTCTTTCAGTTTCTGCAGCAACCCATCATAGAGTTCCTTGTTGGATTCGGCGTCGTGCTTCAGAAGATTATATTCCACCAATTTCTGCGCCATATTGTCCGCAAGAATCTCCTGGCGGTTTAGATCGCGTTCGAGAAGAGCCTCGCGAGCCTGCGTCTCGCTATAGTCCGTGTCGATTTGATGGACCATCGCGTCTTTCGCGCCATCCAACTGTTTTTGTATGTCGTCCTGTTGCGCCTTGAGGCGCTGGACCTTGGGGTAGTTGGGCCCGAACTGATTGAGTGCCTCCATGTACTGCTCGGCCATGTCTGTTTTTTTCTTTGCCAGATCTTGAACCGCGGAGTTGCCCAGAACAGCGGCCAAAGACTGCACGTTTGCCGAATGGGCCAGTTCGACGGTGGCCTCTTTCTGCGCAAGCTGAGTCTGGACTTCGGTGAGGGTCTTGCTCAGATCGGAAAGTTTTTGTGTGGTGGTGTTTTGATTCGCGTCAACCATCCAGATCTGGTTCTGCCGTTCATAGACGACTTCGTCTTGTTCCGACTTCTCCATCTTGGCGCGTAGATCTTCCAACTCAGAACGAAGAAAGTCCGACGCCTGCATCGTCGCGTCATAATGGCTCTTCAGATTCTCCTCGATATAGTTATGAACGTGCGCATTTACGACTTGAGCGGCAAGTTGCGGATCCTCCGCCGCGAAATGCACTTGGATCAGCCGGCTGTCCGGCACGCGCGTGACACTTAATCTGTCCAGAAATGCTCCCAAAATCGGGGGCTCTTTCTGGTTTGGCTCGACCGTAACCAGCTCGCCGGGATTCCCGCCAAATTCAGGGAAGCGCGGCAAGTCGAGAGACCGAATCGTCTGCATCGCAAGCGTTTCACTCCCCAGAATTTTGATCTGGGTTTCGATGTAATTGTCCAGATCAAGCGACATGTCGAATGAATCAGTGTTCTGGAAAGGAAGCGTACTGTAGTTCTCGCGGTCGATCTCGACGCGGGCCGACGCAATGTATACGGATTTCATTTTGAATGAGGCGATGGTAACGATGGTAACAACGGTCAAAAGAAACGTGAGGATCATCCATTGATGTTTTCGCAGGACGATGAGGTAGTCGAGCAGATTGGGGTCGCGAGGAGCGGGTTCCCAGGTGACAGGCGGAGCCGGGGCGACTACCGCCAAGGAATCCTTCCGGCGTTCAACAGGAGCTAGTTTGGGCGCTTCTTCCATCGGATCAGTAGTTCCTTCAGTTCATCGCTATGGGATGCGGTAAATCGCCACACTGGTACCCGCGCCTAGTGCCGCATTACCAGTTTTTTCAAAGAATCGTTTTAACGAACTGTCCGGAACGTACAAGATGTCATTGGCATACAAACGAACATCGGGAGCTTTGCGATCCATTATTTTCTTTAGTTTTACCCGAATCTCTTTGGCTTCTCCGGTCGACGGATCTTTGCGTAATATCACCGCGTTATTGGGCTTGGCAGCTGCCGCGAAACCGCGCGAAAGAGCGATAATTTTCATCGTGTTGATGACTTGGCCGGGATCCGTAAGCGCGTACCCGCCGGGCTGTGCCACCGCCCCCGCTACATAAATAATGCCGGCACGAGGCACAACGATTACATCGTCACCGTAAACGGGAATATTCAAAGCAGGGTCGCCCGTCTGCAAGAGCTCGGAGACACGAACTTTTATTTGTTGCGTGTCACCGGGCGGATCCGCGGGCGGGTCAGACGCACCGCACACCGCGTCCGTTTTTTTTCCACGCGAAATAATGATGGAATCGCCGGCGTCGTTCGAAAGCCCTCCCGCGGCGGCGATGACTTCCAACAAGCTAGTCGGACGCACCTCGTGGTAAACAATGGGGTGATTTACCGCCCCATCGACGGAAATCGGTGCGCTGCTTTGTTCTTTGACAGCGATCGTGACCTGGGGACGGGTTACGAGTCCATTGACCTGGAGCGATTTTTCAACGATTTGCGCCAACTGAGAAGGCGTACATCCTGCAACAGGTATGGGTTCTGGAATCAAGGGGAGAGAAATGAACCCCGTCGGGCCGATCCGCACGTCGCGAGAAAGGTCGGGTACCTCGAAAACGTCAATGCGTACGAGGTCCCCGGCGCCGACCGGAATCTCTCCCGTCGTTAGACGCGAGGCTTGCGCCAGTTGCTCAATTTTAGCGTTCGCCTGCTGCGGAGTTTGCGCCTTATCCTGGCCAAACGAGAATTGCATCCCACATAAAAGCAGAAGGATCAACCAGATAGAGTACGCACCCACGCAGTCCAGTGCCTTCTGGACTGTAGAAGCCATGAATCGACAGAGACCCCGGCAAAAACTATGAACTATGCTCTCGCCGAAAGTCAATGCCCGAAGTCGTGTATGAGCCCCGAGAAGACGGCTCGCTTCTCCTGCGTTCTAGTACTGGAGATAGACTCACGGCCACCATGACTAGGAAGACCAATCCGTTTGCCGATACGTGGAGATTAAAATCGACGAAACTATGCACTGCCAGACCAGCACACGCTGCCACTCCGGCAACATGGATCGCCTGGGATAGGGAGCTTTGTTCCGGAGTCAGACGCAGACGCACCTCGCGGAGCCACAGGAGAAAGAACGCTAACGCGCAAATACCGCCCGCGATGCCGGTTTCCGCCAGGACTTCAACGTAATCATTGTGTGCGTGATCAACGATTTTTCCGTCGTAGTAAGTCTCGTAACGAGGATATACGGCAATTAACGTTCCGAGTCCGCAACCCATGAGCGGATGATCGAGGAAGATATGCCAGGCCCCTTTGATCATGGTGACTCGGCGATTCGCAGTCAGGTCGTCGGCGTGGTAGCCACTGAATCGGTCCACGATCCGACTCGCGCCCAACCAACCGATGGCGAGCAGGGCGATTAACAATACCAGCGCGAACGGAATCACCTGGGATTTTCTGGAACGCTTGACATAGACGATCAGCGCTAACACACCCACTTCAAAGATAAAACTTAGTATCCCGCCCCGCGAGCCCGTGAGCAGCAACGCGACAATCGGAGCTACCGTCAGGGCCCCGACAAACGACATCTGCTCCCTGCGCACACCGCGGAACAGCATCAGCGAAAGGCCGATCGGCGCGAGTAGCTCCATCAGGCCCGCAAAATCATTGCGGTTGACGTAAGGACCGAAGGGGTTCCCCCCTGCAGTCAGCGGCCGGTACCAATACAAGACGTAGTGGGACGTAAAATTCTGGGCAATTCCAAATACGGCAATACCGAAGGCAAAACACATTAAAAACCATGTCAGGAAACGCAAATCGCGACGGCTCCAAAATGCCTGACCAGTCAAGAAAAAAATCAGCGAACACGCGGCAATCTTGAGCAATGCAACGCCGCCCAGAAACGGATATGCGCTTGCACCGAAAACGAGCTGCAACGTTGCTACTCCCAGGAAAGCCAGAAGGGGCCAATAGACGAGGCTCCAATGTATTTCGATGTCGCGGTTGCGAAGAACCAGAATAGCCCACCATAGAAAAAGCAGAGCTGCCCCGGCTTCCAGAATGGATTCTGACCACACTTCCACAGCGCCAAACGCGAGAACGCTGAAAGCAATCAGCAGGCAGATGCCTAACCGTAGAAGTCTCATGGCTTGGACTGACTGGATATAACCGTTTTTTTCACCAGCGTGACGTCGTCTATCCAGATCGTGCCGCTAATCTTGCTGTCGAATAAACGGCTGGGAAATCGATGCAGACGAATTTCAAGAAAACGGGTCATCGGGCTCGTCGACACCACCGCTCGCACCGGCGTCCACGGCATGGTTCCCATGATGCCCGGCGTCAGAAGGTAGACTTGGGGCTCGTGCTGCGGATCGAATACCTCAAACTGAATTCCTTTGTCCGTGGAAATTCCCTCGGTTCGCACGAAAGCCTGAAAATCGTAGGTCGTATCCGGTTGGGCTGGCGCGATCTGGAATACGTGGACAAATTCGACGTTCACTCCGCCGGTAAAGCCGACGCGCAAGGAGTGCTCTCCGGAATGGTGAATCGAGGGATCCACACTTGTGTATGCGCCGGGCGGCTGCTGGACGCGCCAATCCAATCCGCCATTTGCAATTGGGGTTTCGAACCCGCCATTCCAGACAATGGAATGATCCATGGGAGCGGCAGCCGGCCAGCGTGCGCCCTCGAGCGCGGCGCGCCACACCCGTTGCGCATCGTCGACGCGATCCCGCGCGATCAGCTCATCCAGCAACGGGAAGGCGCTTTTCAATTCTATCGGCGTCTGGGCGGAAAGCGGCACGATTCGCTTCCACGCTTCCAGTGCGGGCTCTATTTGATGCATGCCGACGAAGAAATCCAGAGCCACAAAATCCGCGTCTTCATCGGCGGGAAGAAGGTGGTCCAGAATCAAATTCACGTCCGGATCGAAGTTCCAAACGCTCCGCATCGCCAGCGCTGTGAGTTTCGGATCGTTCAAGAGTGCGCGATGGATTTCCGACAGGCCTTGCTCCGTTTGCCCCCGGCGAAGCAGGAAATTCCCGTATTTCCAAGCAACATCGGCGGAAATGGGATAGTCGCGCCTTGCATTCTCATAGGCTTCGGTTGCGCGAGCCACATCTCCCGTTGCTTCATAAGCATTTGCGAGTTCAATCCATTGGGTAGCA
Organism: Candidatus Acidiferrales bacterium; assembly: GCA_035943235.1. Lineage (GTDB taxonomy): Bacteria > Acidobacteriota > Terriglobia > Acidiferrales > UBA7541 > DAHUXN01. Next base: position 7,219 of record DASZCH010000235.1, on the reverse strand, counting down.
GAAAGCGGGTTTGCATGCACCGCGCGCACGAAATATGGAATCGCGCGGATGGGATTGGCTTCATCAAGGCCAAATTCTGCCCCCTCGCCTAACTCCGCCCAAACCTGCGCATTCGTGGGGGTGAGCTTGGCCGCACGAATTTGGTTGTTCGTTTGTCCCGAGTTTTCCCAATACCAAGCCAGGCTCAGCTTGGCGGCTTGATAAACGATGGTCGCGGAAACCACGACCGCCAGGCAGAAAATTGCCCAACGTTTCCGTTCCTCTGCGGCGCTCGGTCCCACAATTTTGTAATCTGCTACGAATCTGCGGCGCGACGCAAGGACAAAATGGCAATGGCAGTTTCACGACGGGATATTCGAGGGCAAATCCCACGCTAGTGCTGTACCCGGGCCGCCGGTGCCTGCAATGTTGAAAGCCTTATTTTTTGGTTTAGCTGTGGTAGGAAAGGGAGTGCGGCAGCAATTGTTCCTTTTAGCCTTGAAAGGCGCCTGTGCACGTGCAGGCGAAATCCTCGCATATTATTTCGTATAAGCGGTCCAGGCGCGATGGGTCTTCATTTGCAACGACTCGACGAATCGGAAGGACATTCGTCAATTCACCGAGGACACGGAACTCTTGCGCTCTCGTTGACACATCAAGGGTCTTGTTGCCGTAAGTATTGGCCACTAAATTCATTAGAGCTTCCGAGGGCGCAAGTGGCATCGCGAACGGCGCGCGCGACTCTCCGGAGCGTTCCGCCAATACATAGATTGCTGCCAGCGGAAGGCCTTCGCGCTGAAATCTCAAATTGCATTCGTCCAAGGGCACTCGGAGCTTAGCTTTATCCATACCGGCGGTGGACGTCTCCGGAAGTGACCCGACTTTCGGCCCGGTGAGCAAGGCAGCCATCTCGGGCCAAAGATTCAGATACGGATAGGCAGACAGAACGTAGTAAGAATCTTCACGCTCGAAGAGGGCGGCAATATCATCGGATAGAACGGAATGCCCCCGTCGCGAGAATAATCCCGCCGTGGTGGATTTCCCCGCGCCCGGCGGCCCCACGAACGCTATCGCTTTGTCTTGGATCCCAACCACACTCGCATGCAAGCAAATGACTCCGCGGAGACGCAGCAAGACTCCAAGCACGGGGCCGAGTAGAAAATCGGCAACATCATCGTTCTCCATGGGCACGGCACAGCGCACCCGTATCACGGTTAGTCTGGCATCCAGGTAAAACGTCAGGCCGTGACTATAGCGCATGCGGTATTCCCCGCTCTGCTGGTGTTTCCAAATTTTCAGGGCAGGGTTGCCGTTGTGGTCGACGATATCACCGACGTACCAGACCGTCTCTCCGGCGAAGTCCGCTGCGGATTCCGTTTCTTCTGCTTCAAACTGGACTGACACATCCGCTCGGTCGCCTTGGCTTGATTCAACTGAGTTTAGCCCGGAAATGGGGCGGTCAGACGCCAGCCGCAGGCCATAGACGAGGTAAAGACTGGTATCGCGCGGCTTCACGGAACTCTTAAGGTTCGCATTTCGCTTGGCAGACAATCAGGTCGGATTGCTCACACGAAAACTCTGCTTCAGGTTAGCTATTAACCGCGATTCTCGGGCAAATACCAGAGCGATCAGGACAAAAGCCTTATAGATGTGTCTTTTGTAGTGGGTCAATGAGGTTATCAGCGTTGCCTCGGCGTCCCAGCAGTTGCGTCAGCTCTTTGACCGTTCCGTGGATGATCAAGACAGGCGATTTGTACAGTTTCTTGGACATGTCAGCCCTTTGCCGCTCTGATCTTTCCCTCATAGATTTTATACCCAATTTCCTCTCGGGCCGCAATCAAATCTACCACCTCAACAATAACACGAGAATTCTAAAGCAGTTTTTTCGCCGGTTCCTCAAGATCACAGTTTTAATTCCCATCTATGCCGCATTTTCTCGGAAGAGAATGCAGCCAGAAATTGAGGCATGCGGGGCGTATTCTCAATTCCGCCTCGCTGGCGCTCGTCAGCCGCTCCAAAGACGGCAATCGACTCTCCCTAATATAATGACTCAACTGGCTGGCGGGTTGCATTTTAGGAATGGACTTGGAGCCGTCGCGCTGCAGTGCAGCAACTAAGGACCCAAGCGTGAAAGGAGTCTTTGGCCTCAGTCGTATCGATTCGGGCAACCTCCCGCGCATCGTCTCGCGCAGCAGATGCTTTCGGAAAAACCAGGGCATCGACGGTATAGCCAGAAGAAAATTCACCAAGCGGACATCCAAAAACGGATAGCGAACCTCCACGGGTTGGCGTGTCGTGGCCGCGCTTTGCCGCCGGAACATGACGTCCCATTCAGACAAGAAAAGCGAGCCATAACCCACAGGATGATCCGGATGAGCGTTCCAGGGAAGGTTGCCGACGGGATTGTTCCAGCGGGATTTAAGATTCAAACGGCTTGCCAGTTCCGGCTGAATCCATTCAGGGAAGGCTGTATTGGATTCGCGCCGTGAGAACAAATGCCCGACCCTGCGCAAAGGCCCACGAAGTCCATCCGGCGCCTGGAATCTATGCAAGACGTGCTCAGCCAGATCAGCGACCGCCTGCCCCATACGCCCATCACGCCAAAGACGGCGAAGATGCTGCGCCATCTCAAATTCCATCAAATTGTCGCTGCCTTCGCCGGAGAGCAAAACGCGCGCGTTTGCAGCAATGGCCTTGAATTCGTCCCGAAAGTTCGCTGCGAAAGGCTCGGCCACCGGTTCAGGCCAATGCATATTAGGGTCGTCCCAGCCCTCGAAGATTCCCAAGCGGTCGATCACCAATAAATGAAGCGGAAGCTGAAAAGCAGACGTCACAATGCGGGCAGCCTGTGCATCACCCTCGCATGAAAGGCTTTGACGAACGGACGTAAACGCGTGCAACTCGAGCTGCGGATATTTCCGCTCCCGAAGTTCATGGGCTACGGCCGTCACACTCGAAGAATCGAGCCCGCCACTCAATAAAACTCCAACTTGATTTGTTCGCAACCGGTCTTCGACGGCGCTCCCAAATAATTCATTAAAGTGCTCGACGTATTCCTGGCGCCGCCGGTAAGCGATCACTCCGTCGGTGGGGGGGCGCCAATACTCCCGTAGTTTCAGCCCTGAACGGGACCATTGAAGCGTGTGCGCTCGTGGTAGCCGGCGAATATCGGCGAATGACGTCGACGCGGGGTCATAATTCAGGCCGAAAAGCAGGAAATCCGCTATCGCCGCGTCGTTCAACCGGTCCGAAATCCCCGGGTGAAGCCGCACGCAGTCCAGCGTATTGCTGAAGATGAGAGAATGGCCCACCTGCGCGAAGTAGAGCGGCTTAATACCGAAATGATCAGAGGCACAAAAGATCTGGTGCTCACGCGCGTCCCAAATGGCGAAAGCAAAATCTCCCAACAGATGATCGACGCACCCCTCGCCCCAAGCTTCATAAGATTGAAGAAGCAATTGGACATCAACATCGGAAAGGTTTGCTTCCCTGCCGCGTGAACGGAGGGCTTCGACGAGTTCCCGTCGGGCATCGAGCCGGACATCAGCTGTGGCCCACGTGCACCCGTCAATTGTCGCGGGCTGATGTTCGCGCGCGGATTCATTCGCGTGAGAGAGGAGCGCATGGCCCAGACCCACAGGGCCGTCGACCCGGATTTCTTGCGCATCCGGACCGCAGAAGGAAAGCCACTTGGTCATCCGGTTTAGCAGATTGGAATCTACCGGCATTCCCTCCGAGTTGGCCATGCCGACAATTCCGCTCATTGAGGCGCGGTCATTTTACCGGTGATGGGACCTTCGAATGGCGTATATCGAGTTTGCACGTCGTCCGAGTCATTGATCGCCCGACCAGCCATCTCGACCCACGCGTGGGCCTCGAACGCTTCGCCACTTTTCCTGACTCCAATTCGCATTTGCGCAGGAATCTCTCGCCGCAGCAGCAGCCACCACAATACAATCGAACGAGAAAGACAATTTCCGCGAACGATGCCCCTGCGCGCGGCGGCGTTCACCATGCGCGCTACAGCATGAGCCTCGGCGAAACTGGTATCGTCATCGCGCTTTTTCGCCCAGACCGCGCCGTACTTTTTTTCGAGTGTCTGCTGAACACTACGGAACTTGAAGACGCTCAACCAGACGGTCGCAACTGGAAGCAATAACAATCCCAAGAAGAAATCCTGGCGCTGCCGACCGGAGAGGCCGCGGAAGCGTGCCCATGCGCCGTTCATCGCGTCCACCACCGCCGGATTCTTAGCATAGTCAACATATAGATGCCGAACCTCGGGAAAGGGCCTCTTGCGGCGGTTATCAGGATTGATTTGGAACGATTTACCACCGCAGACCTTCAGCGAGAATCGGGGGCTAATTCGACGAGACCCTCGCCAAACAATTTTTCGAGGAGTTCGCGCAAATCGCTTTCCACTTGCTGCGGAGTCACGTCATATTCCTCGACGATCAGGTCGCGAATGGCGCCCATGCTCGTGGGCTGTTGAAGCAATTGCCAGATCCGCGCCCCTACCGGATCCAATCCATAATAAACACTGTTTTTCATGCTGAGGATCGCCACTTCCTCGCCCAGTTTGCACGAAACTTGCTGCTTCGTTGCCACGATGACCGCGTCGTTGGTGAAGCCGCTCTTCATATGAGGACCTTCCCGCAATGTACCTGGCGATAGATATACTTCTTTATTTCGGGGCAAAAGTACAGAGTACCGTCGGCCTAACGTCTCGCGCCGCGGCGAGTTCGCAATTCTACCGGCGGGCAACATCGAACGGGATTCCGAACGCCAATTCGGCGTAAATATTTCTAGTCGAAGAAGTGATAACGGAGGATTGCGAAGAGTGTCACCACGCCGTCACGCCACGTAATCTTCTTCCCTTCTTCGTACGAGCGGCCCGCGTATGAAATCGGCACTTCGTAGATGCGCCAGCGGCCTTTGGCAACTCTCGCCGTGACTTCGGGCTCGAAACCGAAGCGATTCGAGCGCAGGGACATGCCTTGAATCACTTCTTTCCGGAAAACCTTGTAGCAAGTCTCCATGTCGGAAATCTTCAGGTTCGTCACGATATCGGAAAGCAGCGTCAGGAATTTGTTCCCGACGTAATGCCAGAAAAAGTGAACGCGCTGCGGGCCGCCGAGGAACCGGGAGCCATAAACGACGTCGGCGCGTCCATCAACGATCGGCTCGATCAATTTGGCGTACTCCCGCGGGTCATATTCCAGGTCAGCGTCCTGAATCACAAAAATATCCCCGGTCGCCGCGGCGAAACCGCGTCGGAGCGCAGCGCCCTTCCCCTGGTTGCGATCCTGAAACAAAAAATGGATTCCGTTCAAACGCAGCCGGGCGCGCCCGTCGAGGATTTCCGCCTCGGTCTCACCGGTCTGCTGCAGCCGATGCATTTCCGCGAGGAGTTCACGGGTTCCGTCGGTCGATCCATCATCGACGATGACAATTTCATACACCACGTTAACCGCCTGCACGCGGCGCAGAATCTCCTCGATGAAATTCCTTTCATTGTATGCGGCCACGATCACGGAAACCCTCATGGGAGCTTCGGCTTCCGCGTTCACATCCAACGCCGATTGCGCCGCATTGGGCCGGCGCTCTTGTTCAGCCATGCGAGAAGAAGTCATGAGCACTCCGCATCAAGAGATTAACACGAGGGCTTGAACGTCACATATGAGAAGCAAATTCGCCTTCGCGATTGCGCGCCGGGGCCGGAAAACAGTAGAGTTGAGACGTGAAGACTTTGATGAAAGTCCCCTATTTCGACCTGAAAGCCCAATATGCCGGGCTGCGCGACGAAATCCTGCAAGCCCTCGACCGCGTTTGCCAGAACGCATCCTTCAGTCTCGGCGAAGAAGTAGCGGCATTCGAAAGAGAATTTGCGCAATACTGCGAAGCGAAACATTGTATCGCGCTGAATTCGGGAACAAGCGCGCTGCACCTGGCGCTGTTGGCCGCGCGTGTTGGACCCGGCGACGAAGTGATCACGAGTCCGAATACGTTTATCGCCACGGCGGAAGCGATCGCCTACACGGGCGCTAAGATCGTGTTTGCGGACATCGATCCGCTGACTTCCAATATCGATGCGCGGTTGGTCGAACGCGCCATCACTCCCCGCACCAAAGCGATATTGCCGATTCATCTTTACGGACGTCCATGCGACATGGACGCACTCGAAAAGATCGCCAGTGCCCATAAAGTGGCGTTAATCGAAGATGCTTGCCAGGCGCATGGGGCGCGTTTCCGCGGGCGGCGCGTGGGCGCGTTGGGCAATTCTGGCGCGTTCAGCTTCTACCCATCGAAAAACCTGGGAGCGTATGGCGAGGCTGGCGCGCTGGTTACGAACAACGATAGCGTCGCCGAATATTGCCGCGCAGCGCGAAGCCACGGAGAGTCGCGCCGGTATTTCCACGATTTCATCGGATACAACTACCGCATGGAAGGTTTTCAGGGCGCGGTTCTGCGCACAAAGCTCCGCCATCTAGACGCTTGGTCCGCGAACCGAAAGGCGCTTGCGCGGCGCTATCGCGAGCATCTCAATACCGCGCGGCTGGAAATGCCGCAAGACGACCCGCGCGACGAATGCGCGTATCACTTATTTGTCGTTTACGTTGATAATCGCGATTCAGTCAGGCAACAGCTCGAAGAACGCGGCATAGGGACTGCGGTGCATTATCCGCGGCCGCTCCATTTGCAAGAAGCCCTCGCAGATCTGGGATATCGTGCCGGAGATTTTCCTCACGCGGAGCGTGCCTGTGAACGCGCTCTCGCATTGCCCTTCTTTCCGGAGATGGCCGGGGAGCAAGTGGATTACGTCGCGGATTCGCTGGTGGAAATCGCTGGTAAACGATAAGCCGGAAAGGCGAATCCCTCTCCGGAGATCCCCAATTTGGGGGACCATGCAGCGTTTCACGCCGAGGCGCGCCGCTCTCGGCTGTTATCCTCGCTCGGTGGGGCTGTTGGTGCATTGCGCGGTTCGCTGAAAGCGCCCAGGAGCTTTTCCTTCATCGCCTGCGCCAATCCATCGAATACATCGACGCATGCCTTCCGCATCGCGTCTTCCGCGCCGCGAATCAACGAGTCCATGCGATTCTGGCTCAAAGCGTCGAGCTGGTTCACGGTTGCATCGAGCCACGAATTTCCGGCGGAGCGAAGGCGATCCTCATGACGCCCGAATGCTTCTTCTCCGAGCCGCGTCTGCGTGGCAGACCATTCCGAGAGGTGAGCCTTTCCC
>DASZCH010000234.1:0-26824 GCA_035943235.1 Candidatus Acidiferrales bacterium | reverse complement strand
GGTTTAGCCAGAGCCTCGATTCAATTGTCGATGGCAGAGTAGCCGCCGGCGTGAAATGTGTAAATGGTACCTTCGTACCTCTCGGAATAGACCTGTCGGGAGAATGGATTCCGGCATGCGGCGTCAAGTCGATGCCATGGCGCGCTTGTCAGTGTAGAATGGCGTTCGATCATGGCTCACTCCATGCCGGCTATTCCATTTGAACCGATCGAAACGGCCGTGCCGCGCGTGACGCTGCGAAATGCCTTTGCCCATCCCTATGATTCGGCAATTGCTGCCGCGCGCACGTGCTATTCGTCGCGAATCATCGCTCCCGAGGAAATCACGGAAAAGCAACGCGTGAACATTGGTGCGGCCACTTTTTACAGCGGACATCACACCGTCTATCAGCACGCGCATTTCGAATTCGGGCTGGAAAACGTGAGCCGGCAATTCGTATGGTCATTTCTGCACGCGCACCCTTTTTACAATTCGGAGCAGCAGAGCCAGCGGTACGTGCGCCTAGATCGCGCCCATGCATACGTGCCGGCGGAAAGCGGACTCTTCAGCGGGGCTGACCGCGTCATTTACGAACGTGCAATTGGGCGCGCATGGGCACATTACCGCGAACTGGCGAAAATATTGGAACCGGAGGCCAGTAAGATCCTGAGCGATATCTGGCACATCGGGCCAATGTCGCACCCACGGAGAATTGAAAAGATCAAGGGCGCCGCGGGGAAACGAGCCATTGAGATTGCGCGCTATGTTTTACCCGTCGCTGCGTTTACGACCATGGTGCATACACTTTCAGGCGTCGTGTTGCACAGGTTGTGGCGAATGCAGATGGCTTGCGACACGCCATCGGAATCACACGCTGTGATTCAGGCGATGGTCGAGCGGGTTCATGAAATGGATCCGCAATTCTTCGACCGATTCGTAACCGAACCGATGGAAGAGTTGCCGGAATGGTCCGCTGCCAGAAACATGAGGAACGGAGATTCATTTACAGCAGAGTTCGATTCGGAGCTTTGCGGCAGAACTTCAAAGCTTGTGGATTTTTCGTCGCGCACACTGCAAGTCGCTGCCAATGCCTATCGCGCCGTCATTGGCGCAACTGAGCAAGACTGTTCGGACGCGGAGGCGCTCGACAGGCTGCTGAATCCATCGCGCAATCCCTATCGCCATGAAACGCTAAATATTGGAGTACACGCACCAATGATGCGGGCGTTGCAACACGCGAACTTCACGTTCGCCAAGAAAATCAGCCACACGGCCGATAGTCAGGATCAACGTCACCGGATGATTCCGGGATCGCGGCCAATCTTGACGCTGGCCGATACACGTGAGCCCGATTACATCACGCCCATGCTGATCCGCGACAATCCCCGCGCCCGCGAAATTTACGAAACGGCGATGACGGAAGCATGGGACGCCAAGAACGAACTACTCGACCACGGCGTGCCCGCCGAATTTGCGCTCTATCTTTTGCCGAATGCCAAATCGATTCGTCTGGTTGAGTCCGGCTCACTGCTCCACTTGCTCCACAAATGGACCATGCGCACGTGCTTCAACGCACAGGAAGAAATTTATCAGGCTTCGATGGAGGAGGTAGAGCAGGTCCGAGCCGCATTCCCTGAACTCGCGCGCTACATCGGGCCGCCCTGTTACCTACGCGCGGGCATCACAACGCCGATCTGCACCGAAGGCTCGCATTTCTGCGGCGTCAAGGTCTGGCAGGATTTCCCGAATATTCAGCGGCGCATATGACGCGCCATGGCAGCCTGGCTTACTACTTGGCTGCATGGGTTTGCGGCTGCTTTTTTATGAGCTTCACGATCTGGATTGGAAATGAGATTCATCCAAGCATCCCGCGCTCAGTTCTGCTGCTCTTCTATATTTATTTCATCTCATTGATTTTCGGAGCAGTAACATCGCTGCTGTTTGGTTTCATTCTCCGCCATGCCGCCTCGCTGATGGATTGGAACCGGATATGGCATTGGCTGGCCGGCGGAACGATTCTTGCGCCGGCACTCACGGGAATGCTTGGCGCAATTTCAGCTTCACATACCCTGCAAGGAAGCGGCTGGCGAGCGTGGCTATTCGTTCTTTTGATGGGACCCTACTTCATCAATGGCGGGCGAGGCTGGCCGCTGCTGCTCACAATCCCTGCCGGAGCGGCAACCGCGTGGGTGCTGTTTCGCGTGCAGCGCGCGTTCGGTACGCCTGTCGAGCATTGACGGTTACTCGTTTTTTTGACGATTGTCGCGGCCCGGCATTATTTGCATCCAAAGAACGAGCGGTGGAGGGGCTTCACGCCGATGCGTTGCAAACAAAGCGTGGCAATTCTAATTGGCCTGATTCTCGCATCGCAGGCAGCCTATGCCTACCACTATCCATTGCGCTCGGAATCGATACGCGACGCGTACTTCCTCGGCGAGCGCAACAACTTCCAGACTACGGAATGCCTGCTCCAGTATGTCAATCACTTTTCCGAACGTCAAAATGGACGGTACTTCATAGCTGAGGTCCAGATTGCGACGCCATATCAGCAGATTATTCTTCGGGGACAACGAAATACTCCGGGTGATTCAGAAGTACAAACAGAAACGGACCTAAGGTACCAACCCCTGAATTTTATCGTGCGAGTGCGCATCGAGTTGAACTTCGCAAATCACGATATCCCAAAACAACCGAATGCCTGGCCGGAATTGAGCCCTGACTTAGCCATTCACGTTACTCAGCGACATGCTTTGACGTCGATTAGCGAAACTCACGAAGGAATCTACAATCACCACGCTTTAGTCGGCTGGCTATTTGAACTGCAATTTGACGCCGCAAAGATAAGTTCCGCGCCGTTACACATCTCTGTTAAAACGCCGGATGGTCAGATTCAAGAGGTTGAATTTGATATGGCGAAAATTCAGTGAACGGCATTTCGCCGACCACACCTATGAACGCCAGTGAAGGGTGACGGGGCCTTCCAGGGGATGCGAAGCGGGCGCGCCGGTCCGCTGCGATTCAAGATGCGCGGCCTTGAGCTGGAAATACCATTTGGCAGGGCGGTCCGCGTCGTCAATCAGCATGAGATGAGGATTCGATTTCAGGCCGACGGATTGTTTCGTCATCGTGTCGGTATCCTGCGCGATGAAGCGCGGGCCGAGAACTTCAACGATGAATCCCACGATCGGCACGTAGCGCAGGACGTTCCATGCCGCGCAAAAATCGAGGCGGCAAAGATCGCGGCGAACGGGCGTGACGACGGCGCGGCTCGAAAACCAGAGGTCTCCCGCACGCACTTGCTCGAAACGGTAGCTGGGCAGAGTGAAGTCGATGGTGGTGGTGACGGGCGCGCCGGTAATCATCTTCAGCACTTTGTACGGCAAACTATTTGAGGACGGCGTGTGTGGGCTCATGCGGAAGCCGCTGGGGATGGGTTCAAATTGTTTGTGCTTTTCGTGAATGCTGCGGCGCTTGCGCCACCACCAGGACTGATGCACGAAGGGGCCGTGCGCGGGGTCCATCAGGCCAATCACTCCGTGGTCAACGTGAACGGGCATTTCGGCGGAGAGATGCGCGGTGCTGTAACGCTCGCTGAATTTCGGCAGCTCTGGAGCGGGGATGGACGCGTGTTCGAGACGCGGCGAATTCGGCGCGGTCATGTAAACCCAAATGTAGCCGTCGCGCTCTTCGCAGGGAAAATTGCCCGCGTAAATGCGGTCGACGCGGAGTTTGGAATCCGCGGTGATGGATGGAATCTCGCGGCACTGGCCCGTGCGCGCGTCGAAGCGCCAGCCGTGATAGCTGCATTCGACCGTTTCGCCGTCGGATTGTCCGCAGGAAAGAGGCATGCCGCGATGCGGGCAAACGTCGCGCAGCGCAAAAGGCTTGCCGCGAGCGTCGCGGCCAATCACAAGAGGGACGTCGAGGAGCATCGCGCGACGCAGATCGCGTCCACGGACCTGATGCGAGCGCAGCGCGGGATACCAAAAATCCCACAGCATTCCGCCGTCGGCATTCGTCAATGCGGGGCTTGAAATTTCGGCCATAGTCAGGCACTGCGTCACGAACCGCGTTAGGAACCGGTGCAGCCGCTGTATCGTAGTATAGCCGTTCGTTGGCAGCAACGTTGCGCGTGGGGGGATTTGACACGCTCGTTAGGCGCGGCTATTCTGTGTTCATTATGAAGTTCGCTTCCTTCTATTAGCGCTTCCTCCTGAGCCCCGCGCTGGGGCGCGGCACTTTTCCGTTCGATCCGATCCACTTCTCTACTTTCAGTTGCGCTGCGATTTTTATTGGAGCCGTTCCATGACGACACTGAGCATGTTTCAAAAACTTGACCAGATCGAGACTCGCTATGACGAGCTGAATGCGGAGCTCTCTTCGCAGGAAGTGCACGAAGATTCGGGTCGATACCAGAAAGTGGCGAAGATGCACGCGGAGCTTTCACCGATTGTGGAGAAATATCGCGAATGGAAGGAAATTGAAAAGGGAATCGCCGGCGCGAAACAGATGATCGAGGAAGCGGAAGACGCGGAGATGAAACAGTTGGCGCATGACGAACAGCATGCGCTCGAAACGCGCCGCGAAACGGTGGACCGGGATTTGAAAATGCTGCTGTTGCCGAGGGACCCCAATGACGAGAAAAACGTCATCGTGGAAATTCGCGCGGGCACGGGCGGCGATGAGGCTTCGCTTTTCGCGGGCGAGCTTTTTCGCATGTACTCGCGTTACGCGGAATCGCAGGGCTGGCGCGTGGAGGTGCTGGAGAGTTCCGCGTCGTCCATCGGCGGCGTGAAGGAAATCATCGCAGCGATTCAAGGGCAGAAGGTTTATTCGAAACTGAAATACGAAAGCGGCGTGCATCGCGTGCAGCGCGTCCCGGCCACCGAGCAGCAGGGACGCATCCACACGTCGGCTGCGACGGTCGCGGTGCTGCCCGAAGCCGACGATATCGACATCAAAATTGAAGCGAAGGATTTGCGGGTGGATACATTCTGTTCATCGGGTCCCGGCGGGCAATCGGTGAACACGACGTACTCCGCGGTGCGCATCACGCACATTCCGACGGGACTGGTGGTTTCGCAGCAGGACGAAAAATCGCAAATCAAGAATCGCGCGAAGGCGATGCGCGTGTTGCGCACCCGTCTTTACGAAATGGAGCAGGAAAAACAGCACCAGCAAATTGCGGCTGAGCGTCGCGGGCAGATCAAGACGGGCGACCGCTCAGAGAAGATCCGTACGTACAATTTTCCGCAGAACCGCGTGAGCGATCATCGTATCGGCCTGACGCTTCATCAATTGACGGAAGTGATGGACGGCAAGCTGGGGCCGCTGGTGGATGCGCTGATTACACACTACGAAGCGGAGCGGCTGAATCAAGAGCTGGTCGCGAGCTGAGATGGTGGCGAGATGAGCATGGCGATGCCAAACGAGAATCGCGCGGCGGTTTCGGGCGAAGCGTCCGGCGCAATACGCGCGGAGATTCCTGCTGTGAATGTCCGAACTGCTCTTCGTGACGCGATGGCGCAAATGTGTTCAGCCGATGTCCCGTCGCACGCGCTTTCTGCGGAATTATTGCTGATGCACGTTCTCGACTGCGACCGCGCATGGCTTTACGCGCATCCGGAAGCGCCACTCGATGCGGAAGCTGTCCGCAGGTATTTCGAGTTGGTGACGCAACGCGAGGCCGGCACGCCGACGCAATATCTCACGGGCAAGCAGGAATTCTGGGGACTCGAATTCGAAGTGACACCGGCGGTGCTGATTCCGCGGCCGGAGACGGAGCATATCGTCGAAGTCGCGGTGGAACGTCTGGGCCAGGCGCGCGCGAATGAATCGCTGCGCATTGCGGATGTCGGCACGGGCTCCGGCTGCATCGCTGTGGCGCTCGCTCATGAATTTCCGCGTGCCGAAATTTTCGCGACCGATATTTCCGCTGCTGCGCTGGACGTCGCGGCGCGAAATGCGGCGCGCCATAACGTGGCCGAACGCGTCCATTTCATCGAATGCAATTTGCTGGATGCGTTTGCGAGTGAACGCGGGACATTCGATATGATCGTCAGCAATCCGCCCTACGTTTCGCGTAACCAAGAAGCGCAATTGCAACGCGAAGTCCGCGAGCACGAGCCGCACGCAGCGCTTTTCTGCGGTGTGACAGGCACGGAGATTTACGCGCCGCTCATCAATCAGGCCGCCAGACTGGTTAAGGCGGGCGGCTTCCTCGCGCTTGAAATTGGACACGGCGCGCTTGACCGCGTACGTTCGCTGCTCGACGAGTTCCCCGCCTGGACTGAAATTCGCGTTGCAAATGATCTGGCGGGCATTCCTCGCGTCATTTCGACCAGGCGCGCATAAGGGCTCCTCTCCGTGTATGATTTCAACCTGAAGGTTCCCCGCAATGCCGAAGCTCGCGCAATATCGCGCCAAGCAAAACGCTGCGCCGGTCGCAAGTCCAGCAGACGCACCGTCGTCGGGGCCGGCGAATATTTCCATACTGCATGTGGATATGGACGCGTTTTTCGTGTCGGTGGAGTTACTCGATCGCCCCGAATTGCGTGGATTGCCGGTGGTGGTGGGCGGGCAGGCAAATCAGCGCGGCGTGGTCACGTCGGCGAGCTACGAAGCGCGGCGTTTCGGCGTTCACTCCGCGATGCCGCTGCGAACGGCGGGAAAACTTTGTCCGCACGCGGTGTTTCTCGATAATCGTCACGAGCTGTATTCGCAATGGAGCGATCGCGTGGCGACAATCCTTGCGAAATATTCGCCCGTGGTCGAAATGGCCTCGATTGACGAAGCCTATCTCGACCTTACAGGTACGGAACGGCTGCTGGGGCCGGCGCTCGCTGCCGCCGATTGCCTGCTGCGCGATATTACAAAGCGGACTGGTTTGCCATGCTCGGGCGGACTCGCAAGCACACGACTCGTCGCAAAAGTCGCGAGCGACCAGGCCAAGCCGCGTGGACTCGTCTGGGTTCCCGAGGGGGCCGAAGAAGCTTTTCTTGCACTGCTGAGCGTGCGAAAAATTCCCGGTATCGGGAAAGTCACCGAGGGCGCGCTGGCGAACATGGGCATTCAAACTGTGGCGCAGCTTGCCGCTGTGACGCAGGAGCGATTGGAAGAAGCATTTGGCCGCTGGGGGACGGCGCTCTACCGCAAGGCTCGCGGGCAGGATACGTATGAGTTCTTCGTGGATGCGGAGCCGAAATCCATTTCACACAACTGCACATTTGGCAGCGACACCGCCGACAGCGAAATCCTGGAATCCACTTTGAGCCTGCTGACGCAGAAAGCGGGAAAGCGTTTGCGCGACGCGGGGCTTTTCTGCCGCACGGTCACGGTGACGCTGCGCTTCACGAATTTTCAAACCATCACGCGGAGCCATACGTTTGCGAATCCTGCTGATCTCGACGCTGTGATTCTGGCGGCGGTTCGAGAATTATTCCATGGCGCGTGGAGGAGTTCCGCAAAGTTACGTTTAGTTGGCGTGGCGCTGTCTTCATTCCATGCTGCGTCGTCGGCTACGGGCCAGCTCGAATTGCTCGATGCCGGGCGCCGCGAGAAGCTCGAACGCCTGGCGCAAGCCGCTGACCGGCTGCGCGACCGCTTCGGCTTCTCGAAAATTCAGCTGGGCGGTTCGTTGCGCCCACGCGGCCGTTCGTGAGCGCGCTCCCGCAATGAGACACGACTCTCACTGCACTGCCGTATAATCGCTCCTCATGTCCTCCCCTGGAACCTTTTCCGCGCCGCCCGACGGCAAGCGACGTCGACGACGGCCCATGCGCGATTACTGGCAGCGCGTTACCGAAGGCC
Source organism: Candidatus Acidiferrales bacterium (assembly GCA_035943235.1). Classification (GTDB taxonomy): domain Bacteria; phylum Acidobacteriota; class Terriglobia; order Acidiferrales; family UBA7541; genus DAHUXN01. The sequence continues at coordinate 19,036 of DASZCH010000234.1, read as the reverse complement.
TCGCAGCTCGGCAGCTTTGGGGTCAGATGAAGGCTGACGCGCGCGCGACCTATTCCTTTTACTCGCACGACGTGGATTGGGAAGCGATAAATAAAGTAACGCGATGGAAACGAGGATTCCGCATCGCTTGGGCGCTTTTCCAGGCCATGCTGATGAAACTGACGCCCGCGCGGCGCGTCCTGCTGCTCATTGCATGCGTATTGCTTATTTTTCACCTGCAATTCAGAGCGGGCGACGGGCAATACAACTTTGATTTGGGGGGAATCGGCACATTAATTTTGTTTCTTCTGCTGGCTTTGGAACTGGCGGACCGCATAACGATGAAGCGCGACCTCGAAATCGCGCGCGAAATTCAGCACTGGCTGGTACCCGAGCGTCCACCGATCGTTCCGGGAGTGGATATCGCATTCGCCACGCGACCGCAGAACACAGTGGCCGGCGATTATTATGACGCGTTCTTGCGCGCGGGACAGGAAGGCCATGCGGACGAATCACTGCTGATGGTGGTGGCGGACGTGGCTGGAAAGAGCGTCCCAGCCGCGCTGTTGATGGCGACTTTTCAGGCGAGCATTCATTCGCTTGCGGCGCGTCCGGGGAGCCTGGACGAACTAGCGCGGGACCTGAATCATTACGCCAGCGGCCAAAGCTTGATGGGCATGCGCTTTACGACAGCGTTTCTTGCCGAGTACGATTATTCGGCACGCGGCATTCGCTATGTCAACGCGGGGCACAATGCACCGTTCTTGCGCCGCGCTTCTGGAGTGATGGAACGCTTGTCCGACGGCGGTATGCCTTTCGGAATTGACAGCTCGACGGAATATCGCTCGGTGACGGAAGCAATCGAGCGCGGGGATCTTCTAGTGATTTTCACGGACGGTCTGGCTGAAGCCGTGAATGGCGGCGGCGAAGAATACGGCGAGGCAAGAATACAGGCGCGCGTTCAAGCTTTCACGCACGAATCTGCCGCGACGGTTCTGGGGTTCTTAATGACGGACGTGGATGCCTTCGTCGGTCCGGCGCGTCAGCACGACGACATTACCTGCATGGTGGTACGCTTTCTTTAATCTTCCGCAGAATTGTTCGCACATGTCGGTTAGAACCGGCAAATTGCGCTGATTCGCATTCCCCGCACTCTTACAGACAGTGTTGTTTGCCCTGACTGCTGTTGAGGCACATAATTCGGACATGAACGCGCGCCAAATGGCGGAACAAATCTGCGCGAAATTGCGCGACGCAGGGTATCAAGCCCTGTTCACGGGCGGATGCGTGCGCGACCTGCTCCTGAAGCGCAATCCCGTGGATTACGACGTGGCGACGGACGCGCGTCCGGAAGAAGTGCAGCGTCTTTTTCCGGAGAGCATTGCGGTCGGCGCGCAATTCGGCGTAATCGTTGTGACCGGAGATGACGTTCAAGTCGAAGTGGCCACCTTCCGGTCCGATCTGGGGTACGCCGATGGCCGACATCCTGTGGCTGTGAAATTTTCCGCCACGCCGGAGGAAGATGCCCGCAGGCGCGACTTCACAATTAACGGCTTGATGATGGATCCGCGCGACGGTCACGTTCTGGGTCACGTTCTGGACTTCGTTGGCGGACGGGCAGACTTAGCGATGGGCATCGTTCGCGCTATTGGCGATCCCGAGCTGCGATTCGACGAGGACAAACTGCGGATGGTGCGCGCGGTACGCTTCGCGGCGCGCTTCGGTTACGCGATTGAGGCTGGCACGCGGGCGGCCATCGTAAAACGCGCTCGGGAAATCGGGCAAGTCTCACAAGAGCGCCTGCGAGACGAGCTGACCAAAATGCTGACCGAGGGCGCCGCGCGACGCGCCTTTGAGCTTCTCGATGAAACAGGTCTGCTCCGCGAAATGCTTCCGGAGATTTCACGGATGAAGGGAGTGGCGCAGCCGCCCCAATTCCATCCCGAGGGGGATGTTTGGGTACACACACTGTTAATGTTGGAGCAGCTTTCGGCGGGCTGCTCGCCGACTCTTGCCTGGGGCGTGCTGCTGCACGACGTGGGCAAGCCGCCGACGTTCAGGCCGCCGGCTGGTCCGAACGACCGGATACGTTTCGATGAACACGTGGAAGTGGGTACGCGGATCGCCGAGGAAATCTGCCAGCGATTGAGATTTTCGAATGGCGACACCGAGCAAATTGCATTGCTCGTCGCAAACCATTTGCGATTTAAGGATGTGGCGCAGATGCGCGCGTCGACGCTGAAGCGCTTTATTCGCCTGCCACGATTCGAGGAACATCTCGAACTGCACCGCCTCGATTGCCTTTCCAGCCACAGGGATATGACTTGTTACGATTTCACGCAGCGATTCCTGGCCGACACACCTCCGGAAGCGGTGCGACCGTCGCGGCTATTGACTGGCGATGATCTGAAAGCAATGGGATATACGCCCGGGCCGACGTTCAAGGAAATCCTGCGCACTGTGGAAGATGCCCAGCTTGAGGGCAAAGTTCAAACGCACGAGCAGGCAGTTGAAATGGTAAGAGACGCCTTTCCCTTGAGCGAAACAAGGATTTCAGAGAGAGGAAATGCCCAGTAAAGCTGAAGGTACGAGAGTCAGTACAGTTATGAATACAATGTAGTTAGCAGTAGTGCCAAGAATGTGAGCTTATCATGCTAAGCTTATCTGATATCGTTACTCTGGGAACTTGTAACCCTTTCTGCTGTTGCTGCATCGAATTAGTCTAGGCAAGGCCCGTGAGGGTTTGTTCCCACGAGGCTAGAGGGGAATCACATAATGGCCAAACAACAAACTGCCGTGCCTCATGAACTTCCGATATTGCCACTCAGGGACACGGTTCTTTTTCCGGGTGCCGTGATGCCGCTAACCGTCGGGCGCGAAAGCTCTCTGGCGCTACTCGACTCGCTGCAAGGGGAAGAGAAAGTCTTGGGTGTGGTTGCGCAGCTGGATCCTCGGATCGAGGACCCGGTTGGAACCGACCTTCACCAGATCGGCGCGCTCGGCAAAGTGCACAAAATGGTGCGCACTCCGAATGGAAATGTAGTTGTGTTTCTCGAAGGATTGACGCGAATTCGCGTGGTCGAGGTGCTCGGCCTGAAACCGTTTCTGCGCGCGCGCGTGGAAGAGATGCCAGATGTGGATGACGCGCCTGAGGCTGAATTGACGGCGCTTTTTCGAAATACCCAAGAGCTGTTCCGGGAGGTAGTGGCGCGGTCGTCGCAGCTTTCTGACGACCTGCAAGGCGTCGCCTTGAACATGGAGTCTCCATCGCAGCTCGCGGATTTTGTGGCTGGAACGTTGCCGTCGCTGAGCACTATGGTTCGCCAAGAGCTTTTGGAAACGGCGAGTGTTCGTAAGCGCCTGGAATCGTTGATTCGCGAACTGACCAAGGAAAAGGAAGTGCTGGAGCTCCGCGCGAAGATTCACGATCAAGTGCAGGAACAGGTGAACCAATCGCAGCGCGAATTTCTGTTGCGCGAGCAGCTCAAGGCGATTCAGAAAGAGTTGGGCGACACGGACGACACGCAGAGCGAAGTTGCTGAACTGCGCGAAAAAGTGGAATCGAGCGGCATGTCCGCGGAAGCGAAAAAAGAGTGTGAACGTGAGTTAAAACGGCTGACGCGCATGACGCCAGCTTCCGCAGAGTATATGGTTTCGCGCACGTACCTGGAATGGATGACTTCGTTGCCGTGGGCGAAAACCTCCGGTGTTGAGGACATCGACATCCCCAAGGCGCAAGGTATTCTGGACGAGGATCACTACGACCTCGAAAAAGTGAAGCAGCGCATTTTGGATTATCTAGCGGTGAAGAAACTTCAGCCAGGCATGAAGGGTCCGATTCTCTGCTTCCTAGGACCTCCGGGAGTGGGCAAAACGTCGCTCGGAAAATCGATTGCGCGGGCGTTGGGCCGGAAATTCGTGCGCATTTCGCTGGGCGGTATGCACGACGAAGCGGAAATCCGCGGCCATCGGCGCACCTACATCGGTGCGCTGCCTGGCCAAATCATTCAAGGCATTCGACGCGCGGAAACGCTCGATCCTGTGTTCATGCTGGACGAAGTCGACAAACTCGGGCGCGATTTTCGAGGCGACCCCTCGGCGGCGTTGATGGAAGTGCTCGACCCGGAGCAGAACGCCTCGTTCCGCGATCACTACCTCGACGTGCCGTTCGATTTGTCGAAGGTGCTGTTCGTGGCCACGGCGAACTGGATGGACCCCATTCCAGAGCCGCTGCGCGACCGCATGGAAATTCTCGAGCTTGCGGGTTACACGGAAGAAGAGAAGATTCATATTGCCAAGAGGTTTTTGATCCCGCGGCAATGCTCCGAAAATGGCCTCAAGGTAGGAGAGCAAATCGAATTCGCCGACGAAGGGCTGCGGGAGATCATTCACGGCTACACGCGCGAAGCGGGCGTTCGCAGTCTGGAGCGCGAAATTGCGACTCTGATTCGCAAGCAGGCGCGCCGCATCGCCGAAGGCAAGCTGGAAAAGCTGGTAGTCAGTCCTGAGGTGGTTCGCGAAACCCTGGGCGTGCCCAAGGTGCACATCGAAAAGGAAGTGGAGGAACGCGTATCGCGGCCCGGCGTTTCGGTCGGACTTGTGTGGACGCCGGCGGGCGGCGACATCGTGTTCATCGAAGCGACGAGCATGCGCGGCGGAAAGCAATTCACCATGACCGGCCACTTGGGCGAAGTGATGCAGGAGTCCATGCGCGCGGCACTTTCGTGGGTTCGCGCAAACGCCGAGCGCTACGGCATCGATCCGGATTTCTTCCGCAAGCAGGACGTGCACATCCACGTTCCGTCGGGGGCGATTCCGAAGGATGGCCCTTCGGCGGGCGTCGCGATGGTGACGGCGCTGGTGAGCTTGTTGAGCGGACACGCCATTCGTCCGCGCGTGGCGATGACGGGAGAAATTTCTCTGAGCGGCGTTGTGTTGCCGGTCGGAGGCATCAAGGAAAAGGTTCTTGGTGCGAAGCGCGCGGGGATTCGCGAAGTGATCCTGCCCGCGGAGAACGAGCCGAACGTGAAAGAAGATTTGCCGGCCGACTTGCTTGACGGGCTGCAAATCCACTTCGTGCATTCGGTGGACCAGGCGCTCGAGCTGGCGCTGGGCAAAATCGAGCCGTGGCCGCGTACAGTGGGAGGCGCGGGGCAACGCGAGGAGCGTCCTCCGGTCAGCCCGGTGCACTAACACTGCGAATAGCAAGTGATGATCGTTGTGCGAAAGGCCCAGCCAACCAGCCGGGCCTTTCTTTTTTATGACCGCAGGCGCAGTATTTTTGCGGCGCGGCGCGCTCACGGCGAAGTATCATTTTCGTTGATGGCCTCGCTCACTCCAAGGCAAGTCGCAGTTCGCGCACAGGAGACCGCATCGCAGCTTGTTGCGACGCTGGATGGCGGCGCGCTAGTGCCAAAATTCCTGCGATGGTATGTGAACGAGAAAAAGCGGCCGGGGCGAACGTCTGACCCGCAGCGTTACCGCGACCTCGTCGAAACAATTCGCCGGGAAGCGTTGCTTGTCCTCGCGTTGCAAATTGAATTTCAGGCACCCGAGAGCCTCGGCATTCGCCCAAAACAGCGCCTCAATCCCGCCCAATCCAGGATGGTCAGATTATTTCGCGAGGAATTTTATGACGCCCTTGGCCGCAGCGTGGGATGGGGCAAAGAGGACTCCGATGACTTTTGCCGCGACATCGACCTTTTTCGAAAGCTCTATGCGGAAGCGCCCCGCCCCTCAAAACGCAGCCGCGCTCTTTCCGCGCCGAAAGGACCATTTGTGGATCGCTGCGGCCTGTTGCTGGACGCTCCCATGCTCGATCAGGCGCGCCATGCCGCGGCAAAATTCGAATCTGAGCTCATTGCCGTGGCGTCGGCAGTTTTAAGGAGAGTGTTCTCCCGCCGCAAGCGCTGATAATGACACCTTTCGTTTAACCCCGAAAACCTCAGACTAATGGAACCGGTCAATATTGGGCAGGTTTTACCTGTCCCAGCGAACAAATAACCTTTAGGCACCGCAGCCAGCCTCTACCGTTGGCCCCGTGTGTTATTCCATTATCCTTGTAGAAGATGCTTACACTCTTTTACCTTCTCGTTTTGCAGCAGATCGCCCAAGGGCTTGTGTCGTTATGGGACGGCTGGAAATGGCTCACTATGGTGCGCCACCGGCTGATTACGCATCAGGGATTCTACGCACCACGAGCCGCCGTGATCTGCCCTTGCAAAGGCGCGGAAGGGGGCCTCGAAGGAAACCTTGGCGCGCTCCTGAACTTCGATTATCCCGAATACGAGGTTTATTTCGTTTTGGCCAGCGCGCTGGATCCCGCCCGCGCGGTTATTGATCGCGCCATGGCGGCAAGCAAACGGCCGGCCCATCTGGTGGTGGCGGGCGCTCCGCAAAATCGCGGCGAGAAAGTGAATAATCTGCGTGCGGGGGTTCAGGAAATCGCGGAAAAATGTGACGTTCTTGTTTTTGTCGATTCGGATGCGCGTCTCGGTCGAGGATGGCTCTCCCACATAGTTGCGCCACTTGCCAATACAAAGCTCGGCGCAGCAACCACGTATCGCTGGTATTTTCCCAACCGCGGCGGGTTTGAAAGCGCCATGCTCTCCGCCTGGAACGCAGCCATCGCGACCCAATTTGGCGATCATAGCCGCAATTTTTGCTGGGGCGGTGGCACGGCCATGCGTCGCGAAGTTTTCAAAAGCGCCGATGTTCTGGGAGCTTGGGAGGGGGCGGTGAGCGACGATTGGACGCTCACGGCGGCGCTGGAGCGTGCCGGTTTGCCAGTGGTGTTTGTGCCGGAATGCCTGGCACCGACGGTCGGAGACGTTAACCTGGAACAGCTGGTTGAGTTTACAAATCGCCAAATGATTCTGACACGCGTCTATTCACCGCGCCGCTGGATCCTGGCGGCGCTGACGCATTTTTCCTATTGCGTCACGATCCTCTATTCAATTTACGCGATTTTCGATCGTATGTTAGCTGGATATTCCTGGACCGGAATGTCCCTGCTTGCGATTCTCATCGTCCTGCTGGCCGCTGGAAAGGGCGCGCTTCGCGCGGTCGCCGTACAAGAAGTTTTACGCGAATGGCGGACGAAATGCGATGAGTGGAGCTGGGCCTGGATTGCGTTTGCGCCTCTCGTACCGTTCTTGTTCCTGTGGAATTTTATCGTGTCGGCGTTTGAGCGGCAGATTCGCTGGCGCGGGATCCGCTACGAACTTGTCTCCGAGACGCAAACGCGCATCCTCTCTCGCTGAAGCTCGACAATAGCGGACGGCCGAAGGACGCAGGTAAGTTTGCGGGGACAACCCCTCTGATTCACCGAATCGAGCTGCCAAGAAATGGAAAATGTTCGGCGGCGGCCATAAAAAACAACATGGGAAATGACAACCAGAACGCCGTCCGCGACGCAATATTCGAAAATCTCATCATGCGTTCGGCTTGAACAGGAATCGGCAGATTTTTTTCGGAATTTGCGCGCGTCCACTGAATCATTCGTTTCTGCACGCGCCACACGATCCCCCAGGCGTTGAGCAACATCACAAATCCCAGCCCGCCGCCGACGCTAATGGCAAGATGCGCATTCGAAGACTCTGGTCCTGCGTTTAGATCGAGAATCACCCATGAAGCCGCGATCACGACGATCGCAATCAAGGTCGCTCGCATCCAGCCGTTTCCGAGCAGTCCGCCAAAGGGCATTTGCAGCGCGTAAAGAATGGCGTACGCGACGAGCCAGACCAGAAACCATTCGCCCAGCCACTTTCCTGTCCACGCCGGATGGCCGGCATTTTCGGCGTCCGCCTGCAGCAGGATCGCGTAATAGCGCAGGCCGACGAGCACGGTCACAAGAGCGGACCATCGAAACCATTGCATTGCGCGCGACATCAGGGCGGGGTACATTCGCTTGCGGGTGGCATCGTCGAGTGACTTCACGACAGGAGTGCCCACCAAATTGAAGAAATACAAAAGCCCAATCCAGATGATTCCCGCAACGAAATGAATCCAGCGCAGCACGATTTCTTCATTGGTGACCGCGCCCTGCGGAAAGCTGAAATGCGGTTTGAGATTTAAGAAATGCGTGAGGGAATGCAACCCAACAGATCCGGGTATCATTATCAATCCTCCGATGAAGCAAATCGACGGGTCCTTGAATCTGTGTCGGCAGCTACGCTAAGGAATGCAGAGCGCGATGTCAATCCGTGGAAACGGCGCCACTGTTTGCGCGCTGCAGACGCTTGAGCGCCCAAGCAGCATGCTCCGCAATGTTCGCGTCTTCGTCAGCCGCTAATTTCTCCAGGCGACAGATGATTAAGCTGTACGACGGATTTTCCGAAGCGATCGGCGAATTCCCTAGCGCGATGCAGACATTGCGAATCAGACCACGCCACTTGGTGCGTTTGACGGGACTACCACGAAAAACTCCGCGGAACTCTTCTTCGTTGAGCGACACGAGCCAGTCAAGGGCTGGGGCAAAGAGCGAGATGTCTGCCTCTTGATGGAGCGCGGGATCTTGCTTCACGCTTGCCACCGGAGTATTCATGGAGATTTTTCGCGGTAAGAATTCGGAGATTGCCGTAGCGGGAGCTTTGCGATTCCACGGGCAAACATCCTGGCAAATGTCGCAACCGAAAACCATGTTGCCCATCGCGGGCCGGAACTCCAGCGGTATCGGCCCGCGAAGCTCAATAGTTAAATACGCAATGCATCGCCGCGCGTCAAGCACGTAAGGGGCGACGATTGCTTCCGTGGGGCACGCATCAATGCAGCGGCGGCAACTTCCGCACAGATCCGCAGGCGGCGCTTCGGCGTTGCGAAGGCTCGGCGTCAGTTCCAGATCCGTCAAAATGACTCCGAGAAACAACCAAGAGCCGAGTTGCTGATTGATTAGACTGGTATTTTTCGCCAGCCAGCCAAGCCCCGCATATTTTGCCGCGACGCGTTCGAGCACTGGCCCGGTGTCGACGTACGAACGCGCCTGAAACGCGGCACCGAATTCCGCGCGCATCCACGTAAGCAATTCCTCGAGTTTCCTCTTCATTACATCGTGATAATCAGCACCCCAGGCGTAACGGGAAATCCACCCGCGCGGTTTGTGCGTGCCAGCCTCGCCGACCGTCGTCGCAATCGCGTCTGTTGCGGCTGAATACGGAAACGCCGCGTTGTAATTCAATGCGCATACAATCACGGAGCGCGTTCCCGGCAGCACGCTTTCCGCGCTTGCACGACGCGCATCATGCAAGTAGCGCATTTCGCCAGCATATCCGCGTTCGAGCCATTCCGGCAGACGCCGGAGCTCTTCAAAATCGTCCGCAGGCGCAACGCCGCACAATTCAAATCCAATGGAGCGCGCCTGGTCCACCAATCGCTGTGCCTGCAACGGGGCGGTAGTCTTCATGCAATGCGCTCCTGTGCGCCTGCGACTATGATGCCTCAAAAAGGGGCAGGGCGGCGGAGCGGCCCTTCCTCGCCGCGTATTTCTCGCAAGCGCTGCTAGCATGGCCGCGCCAGCGTTGATACAATCCTGGGTCATGGCAAACTGGCGGCAGATTCAGGGACGCATTCGACGGGCGCGCACAAGCGCTGACCCGCTTGCAAAGCTGACGGAATTGTTTCAGAAGACGCGCGACGCGATGGTCGCATTCGAAGCAGCGGCGCTCGAAGAGAAGGCCGGACGGAATGACGAGGCGATCCGCTGGTACACAATCGCTGCAGAACGTTTCCGACGCGCCGATTGGCGGTTGAAGGCTGCCGAAGCGCTGACTCGCCTTGGCGCACCGGTGCCAGAGGCAGTGAACAGCTTACCAGCGTCGTCCGCATCCGATTCAGTTGATGGTCCGGAAGAGAGTGAGGTCTCCGGAAATACTGCGGCGGCTGCGGAGCGTGGATCTCTTTCTGATGCCGAGGATTCCGCTCAACCGGCCGACTCTGCTGATTCGGAAACGGCGCCGGGGATTTCCCCGAGTGGCACGCAAGAAACTCCAGCGTCCACAAGACAGGGCACAGGGCCGGGTGCACGACCGGCGGAACGGCATGGCCGCCGTCGTGGACGGCGCGGCGGACGAAGGCACAAGCGCCACGGCGCAAACGCAGCCTCTGCCACGGCGGATCGATCCGTGGCGGAAGTACGTACGCCGATGCCACGCACGCAGGGCACGCCTCGTCTCGCCGAATCCGTTTTTGCAACGCCAAGCCGCCCCGAGGCCCAGTCTGAACCGGTAGTCCCACGATTCGTTCCCGAGCCTACCGGTCCGCTCGTAGAGCGCTCGACGTACATTCGCGCCGGCGACCCTGCGCTTGCGTCGCGATTCGCACAACTCGAATCCATGCTGCGACGCTTGATTTCCGCGCCACTACATCGCGTCGACGAATTGGAAGACGCGCCGGCAGGCCCGGGAGTTTTTCTGCTTTCCGATTCAGATTTAATGACGAACTATTATGTGGAGGCGTGCCAAACGCTGCGCATAGGGACCAGCCAGCTGGCACGGGCAGGACGAGCCGGCCGCGGCGCTCGGACGGAAGGAAAAGCTTCGCTGCGGGCTCAGATGGCGGAGCATCTCTCGATCAACGATACGCAAGTCACAGCCTACCTCGGTAAGCATTGCGTTGTTCGCTGGCTTCAGCTCGACGAGGATGCGCCGCATCTCGCCCATTTCGCCATTGCCCTGCTGCGACCAGCACTCAACGCGGAGTAGAGCGGCGCGGGAGCGCGACGAAGATTCGCCGCGTGCACGCGCGACGCCAATCGCCATTCATTCGCGCGAATAATTACCAGCCAAAATACAAAGAGCCCTTGCGGGCCGCGCCGCAAAGGCTCTTTCGCTTGAAATTCCGAAACCGCAGCTTCAGCGCGCAGCACTCAGAACGTCAAGTGCAGCGCCATCTGGATGAACCGCGGACTCCCGAGTGTTCCCTGAATTAGTCCAATGCCCTGGCTTGAGGCCGGTGGATTCTGGTAGCAGGGTTGAGGGCTAAAACAATTATTCAAGCTGACGTTATTGTTCGGAGCATCAAAGCTGGGATGGTTGAATAGATTAAAGAACTGCGCGTCGTAGCGCAGTTTGAACCGTTCGCTCAGTTTAAAATCCTTGAACACGCTGAAATCAAAACGTGTTTGGAAGGGTCCCCTGAAGATATTTCTTCCTGTGTTACCGAATCCCGTTTCAAGGTTGTCGCATATGGTTTGCCCGTCGGGTGCTCCGGTGTTTGGGTCCACGGCCGCGCCGCACGGAGGAACGCCGCTTTGCCCTGGGTTCAAAAACGGAATGGTAAACGCCGTGGCATCAAAATAAGGTTTGCTGGGGTCCACCCCTCGTGTGCTTTGGAGTTGAACCTGTGAGACCGTCTTTCCCGAAGCAATGGGAAGGATCGGATTGGTGATGAAATCGTCAGCACTGAAGAAGATGTTACCCACCGAGCCCGAGAAGTCCGTCACGCTAAATGGCTGTCCGGTTTCCAAGACGGTAATTCCGCCAATTCCCCAACCGTTCATCACGTCACCGACGATTCCCGTGAACCGGGCGACCGTAGGTATTTGATACACATAACTGAGCACGAAAACGTGCGTGCGGTCATAGCCCGAATTGCCGTACGCTGATCGGGGATTGAGCGGATCGTTGCCGTTATAGAAAAGTTGCAAACCGCTACCTTCGTCCAGGCTGTGAGACCAAGTGTAAGAAGCATTCAGTTGCAAGCCGTGGCTCATCCGCTTATTCACGCTGAACGCAAGTGCATTGTAATGAGAGATTCCCTCAGCCTCATTGAAATCGGAGTTCGGGTTGTAACCGATGAAGGGAACACGCAAGGCTGTATTCCCGTCGGAAAAAGCGAATTCGCCGATGCTAGTTTGCACCTGTTCGGTTTGAAGCGGATTTCCGTTCGCATCCAGCGGCTCCATGCCGTAGGAAAAGGTCTGGCCATTAATCGGATTCGTTGGTGTCGCAACGCCCGGTTCGTTAAATGGGATGGGAAGAACTTCGTGCAGCCCGTGGTTTCCGGTGTAAGAGACCGTAGTGACAAGGCTACTATATGGCTGCCACTGCAAGTCCAAGCTCCAGTTTTCGGAGTAGGGCAACGTGTTCCTCGGGTCATAGCCGCCAAACAGAAATGCAAAATTCGCAAACCCCGTTGGGGTGCACGTGGGCATCACCGGTTCCGGACACCCGCTAAGTTGCGATTGGTTGTGGATCAGCGCTGCGACGCCTGTAAGGTTGCTCGGAGGTGGCGGCGGAGCTGAGGTACCGAACGGATTATTGGCCAGGCAGCCCGAGCCTTTGCAGCTTGTCGTCACAGGAATTGTGAACGGCTCTTCGGTCGTTACTCCGAACGGACCGCTGATGCCCAAGCCGGCGCTCGGCGAAAGTTCACTGAAGAATTCTCCGCGATCGAAATACAGTCCGAAGCCGGCGCGCACTACGACATTCTTGAGAGCACCCGGGCTCCACGCGATTCCCAAGCGTGGCGCCAGACCCCATTGCCGGCCGGTGAGCGTTGAATTGCTCGCGCAAGAACTCGACTTCATTGCGCAGAACTGTTTGTTGTTGCCGGCGATTACAAGTCCTACGTTCTGGATCGTGTCGCTGGCTAGATCGTAGGAGTAATTCTTCGAGTAGAAGTTAGTCAGCAGGCCGTTTTTTTCCGATAATGGTCCATCCCAATCCCATCGCAATCCGAGATCCACGGTCAGGTTGGATCTCAGCTTGAAGTCATCCTGAGCATACAGCCCGAGTTGCTTCGAACGGTAGTAGCGGTTTGTCTCCCCATCAAGCAGCCGCCCGCTATTTCGGCTTCCGTTCAACGTTCCTGTCAAGAAATTTGCGAAACTGCTGTTACCACCTCTCGTTGAGTCAAAGTTAAACGTCGCTACCTGATTTTCGCGATTCACAATGTTCAATTGCCCATAGTCGAACGTGAAACCGAAGGACAAGCTGTGCTTTCCCGCAATCCAATTGTAGTTGGAGGCCCCTTCGAACTGGTTCTGAAATACACCGGCGTTTGCGAAATTGTTCGCTGGCCCTATTCTCAGGCTGCTGCCGTTTGGGTTGGCTCCGCCCTCGATATTAGCGATGGTGAACCCGGGGAAGAATTTACTCCCAAACAGGTTCAGCCCAGTGCCGCTGGGCGTAAGTATCTGCCCAGTATTGGCAAAAGCGATTTCGCGTATGAACCCGATTCTCTGTTCCCACGAGGTGTTCGGTGTCAGCGACGTGGTATTGTCGAGCGACACGACTTGGCTTCCCGCGCTCAAGTTTTGCGGGAACCCCAGAGTCTGGCTGACGGCAAAGGGGCTCGTCGAAGGATTGCGTTGGTAATAATACTTCCCAGACAGCCGGTCCTTGGCGCTTAAATCATAATCCACATTTCCGTTCAGTTGATCCGCGCGAAACGTACTCGGCGCTCCTTGCTCCAGGGCATTTCCTCCCAGCACTCCGATTTGAGCACCGAAGATGTTCTGCGATGGCACAACGAATTGCCCGCTCGCAGTTTTGGCTTGCAAAACGGCGAGAGCCACTTTGTCGGCGCTGCCTGGCGCAACACCGGCAAGGGTCTCCAATGTTGCCTGATCACGCTGATCTGTAAGTCCATCCGGAACCGTGACTATATCGGTCGATCCATTGAAGCCGTCGGTCACCCGCTGTCCTTGATATGATCCAAAAAAGAAGAGTCTGTTATGAACGATCGGCCCGCCTATCAAGCCGCCGAACGTGTTGCGGTGCAGGGAGGGACGCGAGATGCCCGCTGCATTCAGAAAGAAATTATTCGCATTCCATCCCGCCGTCTGATGGTACTCATATGCCTGCCCGTGGAAGTCATTTGTGCCCGCCTTCGTCGTCAACTCAATGTGCGCGCCGCTGTTTGCACCTTGAGATGCATCGTACATTGATGTATTTACGTGTAATTCTTCGATTGTTTCTGGCGGTGGGGTCGGCAGGCCCTGGCCAATGGCGTCATATACGGACGCGTTGGTTTGGATCTGGCCGCCGGGAAGGAAATTTTCGTTCGTATTCAGAACGAAGCGGCTCTCACTGACCGAGCTCGAAGACTTGCCATTGAAGAGATTGTTCGCGTTTACTGAATTAAAGCTGAAGCTGTTGCTGGTGTCCCTTTGCCCATTTGCCCAAATCTCCTGGTTACCCAATCCTGCGTTTGTCCCCGAGCCGCTCAGCAGATCCGCATTCACGCCCGGAGCGAGGATGGCGAGCTGCGTGAAGCTGCCGGTTCCGAGGGGGGTGTTCTCAATTACTTCGGTGCCAAGGGTATAGCCATTCGTCGTATCGGTCTGATTCATCAGCGGCGTCCCGGTCACTGTCACCGTCGTCGAAACCTCGCCCGTTTGCAAGGTCGCGTTCACTGTGGTCGTTAAGTTACCGCGCACCAGAATGTCGGAGTGCACTTCCGTCTTGAAACCTTGCCTTGAAATTGACACGCTGTAGGTGCCGATGGGCAAATTCGCGACGTTGTACGATCCGTCGTTCTGCGTCGTCGCATTCACTGTCAGTCCGGTGCCAAGATTCTTTACTTGCACCGCGGCCTTGACAACAACGGCGTTGGACGTATCCGTCACTGTTCCATTGATCGATCCCAGCGTCTGTTGCGCCTTCGTCGCGAAGGGCGAGAATGCGCAAAAAATCAACAACGCGAGAACGAAGCGGCCAACCTTGTGTGTCATCATGATCCCCTCCACCCCGAAAAGATTGTGTGCTTTTACTACCACTTGCAGAAAGGGTCAAGCCGTCCTGTGGATTTCTTCTGGCTTTGAAACCTCGCACCTTGCCATCCCGCATCTTCCGCCACTACGGTCCTCAATTCTTTCCAATTTCGTGCGCGCTGATGAAACTCGACGCGCCACCCCGGCCATGAAAGCGCTCCAGTGACCGCCCTTTCGCTGCTCAATCCCGCCATTTAACCGCTTAAACAACCGTTTGGGTGTTTACGCTGGACGGACCTTCCGTAACGCCGGAAACTATAGGCGGGCAATAGTTTAGGGGGAGCTGCCTGTTCACCCCTTTGTTCGATAAATGGTCGAACAGCGGCTTCATACAATTCAAGTGCGTTAGATTTTCTTAACTCTGAGGAAACGGAGGTTCGAGCCATGCCCATTACGGTTCGTAACCGCATCTGGAAATCATTTGACTGGGCGGTCTGTAAAGCAGCCGCCGCTACATTTAACGGCATTCAGTATTTCAACAAGCGCAATCCGAACCCATCCTTCACGCCAAAATGGTCGGATAAGCCTTTGCTCAAGTCGTGGGAGAAGAGCAAGCCGACGCTCGGCTGGCCGCGCACAACGGATTCGCTGTGTCAGGGCTGCGTCAAAGACGCCCGTGAAGCCATCATCAGCGGCAAAAAGGATTGGACCGACCTCGTCCACGAAAAAGTGGGCGAGATCAAGGCGCAGATTATCGAGCGCGACGGTCAGGTTTGGATGGTGAAGGAATGTCCCATCCACGGTGTCTGCGAAGACCTGATGGCCATCGATGCGAAATTCCTCGAATGGATCGAGAAGAATTTCCCCGGCCGCGATATTCCCGCGCACAATGACGAAGATCTTCACCGTCACGGCTCCAGCACAGTGCGTTACGGCCGAGGCGCTGTTCTTACCGTCGACCTAACGAACCGCTGCAACATGATGTGCGATCCCTGCTTCATGGACGCGAACCAGGTCGGCTATGTTCACGAGCTGAGCTGGGAAGAGGTTCAGGAAATCCTCGACAACGCCCTGAAAATTAAGCCGCGCCGCCAGATGTCGGTGCAATTCTCCGGCGGCGAGCCGACCATGAGCCCATATTTCCTTGACGCTGTCGCTTACGCGCGCAAGGTCGGCTACAACAGCGTGCAAGCTGCCACGAACGGGATCGAGTTCGCGAAGAGCAAGGAATTCTCGAAGAAGGCATTCGAGGCCGGGCTTCGCTACGCTTATCTGCAGTTCGACGGCATCGGAAACGACGCGAACAGCCATCGCCAAGTCGGCAATCTATTTGATGTGAAGCTGCGCGCTATCGAAAACATGCACGAGGCGGGCATCGAAATCGTTCTGGTGACGACGATCGTCAACAACGTCAATAACGATCAGGTAGGGCCGATCGTCAAGTTCGCGATGGAAAATCCGAAGAAAATCGCCTTCGTTTCGTTCCAGCCCGTTTCATTCACGGGCCGCGACGAAGACATCACGCCCGAGCGCCGCATGCGGCAGCGTTATACGCTTTCGCATCTTGCCAAGGACGTTAGCAGTCAGGTTGGCCAGCTAGAGCCGACGCGCGACTGGTTCCCGCTGTCGTTCGTCAGCACGTTCGCCGGCTTTTCGGACCTGGTTCACGGGGCCGACGCGCAGTGGGGTTCGCTCTCTTGCGGCTGCCATCCGAACTGCGGCGTGGGTACGGCGATGATGATCAACAAGAACACCAAAGAATGGGCACCTGTTCCGCGATTCCTGGATGCCACACAGCTGGTGAAGGACGTCAACGGCATCACGGATGCGGCGCGCGGCAAGAAATTCTCCAATTTCATGATGGCCATGGCACTGCTCAAGAATTACAGCCCATTCAACGCCCCGCCGTCGCTTACGCTCAAGCAATTGTTCACGAAATTCGACAAGACCTGGGCGCTGACAAAGGACTCGGAGAAAAAATACGGCAAAACGAATCCAGAGCGCACCTACGACGATGCAATGAAGCGCCGCGAGACGGACCCGTGGAACTTCCTCTTCATCGCGGGCATGTGGTTTCAGGACTTGTTCAACTACGATTTCCGCCGCACCGAGATGTGCATCATCCCGTACGCCACGCAGCAGGGCGAAATTTCCTTCTGCGCGTACAACACGGGAATCGGCTGGCGCAAAATAATCGAGAATATGTACAAGAACGCGACCGTCGCGCAGTGGTACAAAACCCACGGCAAGCACGAAATTTACGCCAAGGGAAAGGCCGTCAACCTTGAACATTACGAGCACTCGCTGAAGGTTGACGCTTCAGACGCCGCGCGCGTTCGCCATCTCGAGCACGATATTCCTCTTACTGCAGCCGAGGAAGATCGCGCGCGCCGCCGCAAAGCGATGGAAGAGGCCGCCAAGGTTCGCGCCATCTATGAGGAAATGGTTCTCAAAAAGCCTAAAGAGGAAGTCGTGCAGATCGGCTCCCTCACGGCCATGAAAACCGCAGTGCCGGGCTCAGGGAGAACTGCCACTGTGGAAATCAGCAACGCCACCGGTAACGGCTCGAACGGCCACGCGAAGGACAACGGAAACGGCGCCAAGCCGGAAGTAGCCGAAGCAGAACACGTCGCCGGCGACTAAGTGGATTATCCTTGATTCAAAAACACAAACGGCCTCGAATAAATTCGGGGCCGTTTTTATTTGCTGCGCTCGATGCCGCATTTGACGGGATACAATAACGCGCGGAAACTTATGAGCCTTCGACACACGCTCACGCTGGTTGCAACCGCCCCAGCTAAAGATGTTCCCCATGCACCATATCAGTATTTCCGCGTCGGGAATCCCAACAACATTCACGTCTCGACGCGTCCCGGCTTCGCTCTGATTGGCGGAGGCAAGGATTTGGATGCAGCGTTCCAGTGGCTTTGCGAACGCTCGGGCGGAGGCGACTTCTTGATTCTGCGCGCCAGCGGCACGGACGCCTATAATCCGTACATTCAATCGCTCTGCCGCGAAAATTCAATTGCCACGCTCGTGATTCCCACGCGTCAGGCAGCCCTGGATCCCTTCCCCGAACGCGCCATCGATGGCGCAGCGGCAATTTTCATCTCCGGCGGAGACCAGTCGAACTACATCAATTTCTGGAGTGGCACACCAGTCGAGCGCGGCATCAATCGCGCGATTCGCCGCGGCGTTCCTGTCGGAGGTACGAGTGCTGGCCTCGCCGTGCTCGGCGAATTCGCCTACTCGGCGCAGAACGATTCCTCGAACGGGCCGAATCTCAATTCGCCGGCGGCGCTCGCTAATCCGTTCAATCGCCAAGTTGTCACCGTTCAGAATTTTATTCGCATTCCCATTCTCAGCGGTATCATCACGGACACGCATTTCCACGAGCGCGATCGCCTCGGGCGTCTTCTGGTTTTCATGGCGCGAATCCTTCAATCGGGACGCGTCAAGCACATTCGCGGCATCGGCATCGACCAGCACACGGCCTTCCTGCTTGACTCGGATGGGCGGGCGTCACGGCTGGGACGGGCGCAGTCTATCTCTTCGAAGCGTCGAAAAAACCAGCAATCTGCCGGCCCAGAGTTCCACTCACGTTCGCAGACATATCTGCCCGCAAGTTGACATCCGGCGAGCGCTTCAGTGTCAAAATATGGTCCGGCGAAGGAGCCGTATACGAGCTGTCCGTCTATAACGGCACAGTTCACTCGACCCAGCCTGGCGACGGCATCTACTAAAACATCGTCATGATATATCTCGGCAGCGCGAGGCACGGGAAAACTGCTTGACAGATTGACGGCCATCCCCTCGCGGCGTAATATCCAGCACAACTTTCCTGGAGGTGCCTCATGAATCTGCATGGGAAACTCGCCCTTGTGTCTGGGAGTTCGCGCGGAATTGGTCGCGGCATCGCATTGAAGCTGGCCGAATCCGGCTCCAAAGTTGCGATTCATTATTTCAAAAACGAAGCAGCGGCAAAGAAAACTCTCGCAAAAGTACGGGAACTCGGCTCGGACGGTTTTGTCGTCCAAGCCGACATTTGCAAGTTGGAAGACATTCGCAAAATGTTTCAGCAGGTGAAGAAGGAATTCGGCCGGCTGGATATTTTTGTCAGCAACGCGCGCACGGAACCCCCAACGTTCTATCAACCACCCATGGAGATCACGATGGAATGCTGGGACACGGCTGTGGACTCGCAGGCCAAGGCTTTTTTGGTGGCGGTCCGCGAAGCGGCGCCCATGATGGGTAGCGGAGGTCGCATCATCGCAATCACCTACGCCCCCGGCGGCCAATATGGGAGCTGGCAGCCATGGGTCGCGATGGGTGCAGCAAAGTCCGCGCTCGAAGTGCTTTGCCGCTACTTTGCCGTCGCATTGGCCCACCGCGGTATCACCGTAAACG
>DASZCH010000233.1:0-33278 GCA_035943235.1 Candidatus Acidiferrales bacterium | reverse complement strand
GCTGGTCCTATCGGTGGCGGTGGCGGCATGGGATGTCCTCCATCGGCCGTCAGGATCGGACTCTGCGAAAGGGCAGACGCTGGTCCTATCGGTGGCGGTGGCGGCATGGGATGTCCTCCATCGGCTAGCAACATCTTGGCTTGGCCCGAAGAAACTGCAAGATCGTGGGTAACCGGGCTGAGGGAAACAACGACCAACACCGACATAAACAGAAAACACATTCTCCTGAAATTCATATCGCCTCCTGATTTTCGTAAGTGATTACAGCGAGACTAGGCTAGGGAGGGAATGTACACGGGATGGTTGAGTTCAGAAGTGTGCTTATCTTACCGAGCAGGAGGAAGCGATTACCTCAATGCGAGTAGTTTACCCGGGGCCTTACCACAGCGGCAGGCATTCCAAAGGGATTGCTGGAAGGGTCCTAGAGCGTTGAGAAGCATGCCGTCACTGGCCAAACATGAGCGCCACGAAGATTCAGTCATCGAGGGTGCGAGACAGAAATTCGAGGCAAAGGCATGGGCGAGACGATGAGCGTTCGCATGCATCGTGAGAACTACGATTTTCTTCGCGAGATCTCAAAAAGGGAAGAGCGTGATCTGTCCAAAGCTGTCCCGGAAGGCCCAGTGGTCTATTCCACACCTTTTCCGAGTCGCTTGCACCGTTTGGCCTTCCCTCCCTCGACCAGATGAGTCGCGAAAGGCGCGGAGTTGCCATTAACTGATTAAGTCCTTATCGCACACAAAAATCCCGGAGTCCAGACCTGATTGGTAGAATTAACCCAGGGCGAACCTCAAGCGTCGGGCGGCGGTAAACGGGATTTTGCCCATTGTCTGGCGGCCATCCTGCCGGCGCACCTCAGGAGAATCAGTGTCCGACTTAAACAGAAGGCCCACGCTTTTGATCGCCGACGATGACGAGGCGAATCGTGACCTCTTGTCCGGATTGCTGAGCCCCGAAGGTTACCACGTTGTCTGCGTCAGCGACGGCGAAGAAGCGCTCCAAGCCGTCCAGAATGAGTCGGTGGATTTGGCTTTGCTCGATGTGATGATGCCGTGTAAGTCGGGGTTCTCAGCATGCCTGGCCATCAAGTCCCACCCGCAGACCCGCCTCATACCCGTCGTTTTGGTCACGGGGTTAACGAGCTCGGATGATCGCATTCAAGGGATCATGTGCGGCGCCGACGATTTCCTGAGCAAGCCTGTAAACAAGCATGAGCTCCTGGCGCGTGTGCACTCGCTGCTCCGCCTAAAGGAGTTCACCGACGAACTTGAAAATGCCGAAACCGTCTTGTTCAGCCTGGCTTTGAGTATCGAAGCCAAGGATCCTTACACTGAGGGGCATTGCGAGCGTTTGTCCAAATATTCCGTCGTCGTGGCAGAGCGCCTGCAACTGCCTGAAGAAATGCGCGTGGCTTTGCGTCGAGCTGGAATCGTCCACGACATCGGCAAAATCGCTGTGCCTGAACATATCTTGGTCAAGCCGGGCCCGCTCACGGAAGAAGAATGGAAAATCATGAAGCAGCACCCGCTCATTGGCGAGCGGATCTGTTCTCCCCTAAAATCCTTCCGTCTGGTATTGCCGGCCATCCGCCATCATCACGAGAAGCTGGACGGATCGGGATATCCCGACGGGCTCGCCGGCGATCAAGTTCCGCTGAGTGCGCGAATTTTGCAGACCGTCGACGTCTATGATTCGCTGACTACGGACCGGCCTTACCGGAAAGCCCTTCAACCGGAAGACGCTCTAGGAATCATGCGCGAAGAAGTGAATCGCGGATGGTGGGACCGTTCTCTAGTAGACGAGCTTGAGGCGCTCGTAACCGCATCGGCGCTTCATTTGGCAGGAACGGGGACGAGGAATGAGCGATAGCCTCATCCCGCATCGGCCGAGCGCACACCGTCGATCGGTCCGCCGGATCGCGGCCGCAAGCGCGATTGCCTCATTGCTATACCTCGCGATAACAGCCCAGACGACTCGAGCCCAGTCCGCGCAGAATGACCAAAACCCTCCGGTCAACTTGAAGCAATTGAGCCTAGAGCAGCTCGGCAACGTCGAGGTAACCACCGCGTCCAAAGAGCCCGAGGAGGTTTGGAAAACAGCCTCGGCGATCTACGTGATCACTCAGGAGGACATTCGGCGCTCCGGAGCCACGAGTATACCGGAGCTTCTGCGAATGGTGCCGGGGGCGGAAGTGGCTCGCATTGATTCGGACCATTGGTCCGTGGGCATACGCGGATTCGGCAGTGAGTTCTCCAAGTCGGTGCTCGTTCTGATCGATGGCCGGAGCGTTTACACACCTCTCTTCGCCGGAGTGTATTGGGATTTGCAGAACGTTATGCTGGAGGATGTCGAGCGCATCGAGGTAATTCGCGGGCCGGGCGGGACGATCTGGGGAGCAAATGCGGTCAATGGGGTCATCAACATCATCACGAAGAACTCCAAGGATACCCATGGAACACTGGCCTCGGTCAGCGGCGGGAACATCGATCAAGGCATGGGCGGATTTCGTTACGGAGGCGGAAACGGAAAGAATTTCGATTTTCGTGTCTATGGCATGGCTTTTGGTCGAGGTGCCGAGTTTCACCCGGACCAGGCGCCATTTGATGATTGGCAGACCGGCCAAGGCGGATTCCGGACAGATTGGCGGTTGAATGACCGCGATGCGCTCACCGTGCAGGGCGATATGTACAAGGGCTATGACGGCGAAAGGGTACAAGTCTCATCGTACGCGCCCCCCTCCGTGCAAACGATCGACGAGCCCCACAACGTCGCCGGTGGAAATCTTCTGGCACGCTGGCACCGCCAGATCAACGCAAACTCCGACTTCCAATTGCAGGGTTATTACGATCGGACCTCGCAGCTTAGCCCCCAGCTCGACGAGATCCGGAACACACTCGACATCGACTTTCTTTATCACGCGAACCTAAGCGATCGGCACGTACTATCACTCGGTGCCGGAGCGCGGTGGAGTCCTGACAACATCACCCAGAAATTCGCCACACTCAATTTTCTGCCGCAACAGGAAACAGACAGTATCTACAGCTGGTTTCTTCAAGATCAGATTTCCATCGTGCCGGAACGGCTCCAGTTGACCTTGGGCTCGAAGTTCGAACACAACAATTACTCGGGGTTCGAGATACAACCAGACGCTCGTCTAATTTGGACACCGACAGAGCGTCAATCCGCATGGGTGGCGATCACGCGCGCGGTTCGCACGCCGTCGCGCCTGGATCAGGATCTGCAGCTCACGGATTTCCTGACCAGCGGACCTCCTCCCATTTTCCTTAGAGTTGCCGGCAGCAAGACCTTCCAATCGGAACAACTGCTCAGCACCGAGGCCGGCTATCGGACGCTAGTCGCGCACAGGTTGTACATGGACATCGCCTTTTTTTACAATAACTATAACGATCTCTATGGGTATGGGCCCACAGCACTGCTTGTGGAAACCTCGCCGCCGCCAACGCGCCTCGTTGTGGAGGTACCGCTGGCCAATGCCACGGCGGGTGACACGAGCGGAGTCGAAATCGCGCCGGATTGGAAACCGACGGACTGGTGGGAACTGAAGGGTTCCTATTCGTACCTGCACCTGTTCGTGCACGACAAAGCCGGGGTTGCGGGTCCGCTGAACTCTCTGAACACGAGCTCCGACAATGGTTCGAGCCCGCACCATCAGGTGGAGTTACAATCCCTCTTTAATTTGCCGAAGAGGTTCGAGCTTGACACCACCTATCGATATGTCTCGGCTTTGCCCGCCCAGATCTCAACGCCACCGGGGCAAACCGTCGAAGCTTACTCGACGGCCGACATACGGTTCGGTTGGCACCCGTTTCAAAGAATGGAATTTTCCGTTGTCGGACAGAATCTAGTCGAGCCGCATCATCCCGAGTTCGGCGGTGACGATGGGCCGCTTGTGGGAATCAAGAGAAGCTTCTATGCAAAGGTCACGTGGAGAAGGTAACGGGTGCCAACATCCATGACACGCTCTAATCACTCCGCATCAAACGAGCGCGCTTTGCGGAACTCTGTTTCCGCCCGTTCTCTACGTGTGTGGCGGCGTCCCTCAGCGGTTGTCGTGCTGTTCGCTTTTCTGTTCGTTCCCGTCCTGCAAGCCCAGCAATCGAAAGTGTCCGAGTATCAGGTGGAGGCTACCTACCTTTATAATTTCGGACGATTTGTTCAATGGCCCCCCAATGGAGCGGCAGCCAAGGGCGATTCGTTTTCGATCTGCGTACTCGGCCAGGATCCCTTTGGTTCCACTCTCGATTCGACGCTTGCTGGTGAAACGCTCGAAGGCAAACCTTTAAAGGTGAAGCGGATTTCAACACCGCGGGATGCCGGGGAGTGCCGCATCCTGTTTATCAGTTCTACGGAAGAAAATCATTTGAGAGAGATCCTCGCGGCGCTCGATGAATCGTGCACCCTTACGGTTAGCGACATGCCGGCCTTTTCTCGCCGGGGCGGCATGATTCAGTTCGTTCTCGAGGACAACAAGGTTCGCTTCGAGATCAACTTGGCAAAAGCCGAAACCGCCAAGCTGACCTTGAGTTCCGAACTGCTTAAGGTGGCGACCGCCGTACGAAAACGCGCTCCGCCGGGAGATTGATGATGTTCAAGGTCAAAAACCACTCCATCTCCCGAAAACTGACATGGATGAACATGCTCGTGAGCGGTGCGGCCCTTCTATTGGCGTGTGTGGCGTTTATCGCCTATGACATGGTCACGTTCCGCGAGGCGATGGTAGGAAATCTTTCCATACAGTCTCAGATCATCGGTTCCAACACCGCCTCTGCGTTGTTATTCAATGATCCGCAATCCGCTCAGAATACTCTATCGGCGTTGAAGGCGGCGCACAACATCTTGTCCGCGGCGATCTACGAACCGAACGGCCGACTTTTCGCCTCATACTCCCGCGATCCTAACAGCGGCACCCCACCGTCTACGATCCCCTCCGGACAGGCGGAACGGCACTCGTTTAAGAATCGAGAAATCGTGCTCGTGCGGCCCATTATGTTCCAAGGCAAGCCCACGGGCATTATTTACATCCGGTCGGATTTGCGGGAATTGGATCAGCGCTTGGAGCAATACGCAAGCATTGCGGCCGTGGTCTTGCTGGCATGCCTGATGGCGGCTCTTCTGGTCTCCTCTATTTTCCGAAGAGCCGTCGCGGAACCCATCGTGGGCTTGGCTGAGCTAGCAAGGACTGTTTCTCGGGATAAGAACTACTCCATCCGTGCCATACCGGGCCCGCGTCACGGCGAATTGGCGATCTTGATCGAGGCCTTCAATGAGATGTTGAAGCAGATCCAGGAAAATGAGACAGCTTTGCGGCGGGCTCACGACGAGCTCGAGCAACGCGTCCAGGAACGCACCACAGAACTTGAAACGGCGAAGAAGGAACTGGAAGCCTTCTCGGCTTCCATCCTCCGCGCCAAGGAGGAACTCGAGCGCGCAAGCAAGTTCAAGGACCAATTCCTCTCGACAATGAGCCACGAGCTGCGAACACCACTGAACGCAGTCCTGGGCTTTTCGGACCTGCTGACCGAGGAACGTTACGGTCCACTGAACGACCGCCAGCGACGCTATGTCAGCCATATTCACACAGGGGGAAAGCACCTTCTCCGATTGATCAACGACATTCTGGACCTCTCCAAGATTGAAGCGGGACGTCTTCAGTTGGCGATTGAAAATGTGCCGGTGAGGACAGCATTTGGCGAAGTGGCCGACGCGATGCGCCCTCTTGCCGAGAAAAAGTCCCATTCCCTGGTGGTGAACACGCCGAAGGAACTCAGCGTCCGGGTCGACGGCGTCCGGTTCAAACAAGTGTTGATGAACCTGATCGGGAATGCCATCAAGTTCACGCCCGAAGGAGGGAAAATCCAGCTAGGGGCCCGGGCACTCGGCGAGGTCGTCCGAGTGGAAGTGCGCGACTCGGGACCGGGCATACCTCCTGAAGAACAACAACGTATCTTTGAGGCATTCTACCGGTCCAATCAAACGGAAAAGATAGTGGAAGGCACGGGTCTCGGCCTGGCGATCACACGACGTCTCGTCGAATTGCACGGCGGTCACTTAGGCCTGGAGAGCCAACCAGGGCTGGGTAGCTGCTTCTACTTTACGCTCCCAAGCGTCCCGGCGTTCGAGCCGGCAAAGGCCGGCACGAGCGGCTTGGCGCTCAGCACCAGCGGGGCCGCTCGAATCCTAGTGGTGGAGGATGATCCCGCGGCGGCTCATCTCCTTCAGTCGCACCTCGCCGCAGCAGGCTATGACGTGGTGTTGTGCGGCCGGCCGGAGCAGGCGCTGGAGATGGCTGCTGAACTGCAGCCCAGTGCCGTGACGATGGATATCATGATGAAGCCGACCAATGGCTGGGAACTGTTGTCGGGTTTGAAGAGTGATCCGCGCACGGCCCGCATTCCCGTGATTATGGTGACGGTCATCGATCAACCAGCCACCGGATCGCTGCTCGGCGCAGATGAATTCATTGTAAAGCCCGTGGAGAAGGCCATTCTGCTGGCCGCTGTGGAACGCTGTCTCAATCATCGTGGACAGACGGGCCCCGCGCGACCCATCTTGGTGGTCGAAGATGACATTGCGACGCGCGAGTTTATTGCCGAATTGCTCTCGAAGCACGGCTATGTCGTGAGCACCGCGCCGGACGGCGCAAAGGCTCGCGCCCAAGTGGCAACGTCCTTGCCCGAGCTCGTACTGCTGGACCTGATCTTGCCGGAGGTGAATGGATTCCAGTTGCTTGCCGAATGGCGCGTCGATCCTCGCACGGCGGACCTTCCCGTGTTTGTACTGACGAGCAAGGAGCTGACAACGAAGGAGAAGGACTACATCCATGCGAATACCGGGGCGCTTTTTCAGAAACAGGGACAGTGGCAGGACGCTCTGATGAGACAGTTGCAGCGCGCCGTGCCTCCGGTGCTCACCGAGAAGTCATGAGGCATCGAATTCTGGTCGTCGAGGACAATCCTCCGAATCGCGAATTGCTTTCCGATTGGCTCGAAGGAGAAGGTTTTGAAGTGCTGTGCGCCGAAAATTTGGAACAGAGCTTCGCCGCTTTTCAGATTCAACCGCCCCATGCCGTGTTGCTCGACGTTCAACTCGGCCGGGAAGACGGTCTTTCATTGGCCAAGTGGATCCGGCGGGATCCAAAACTGCGCGACCTGCCGATCATCGCCGTAACCGCCCACGCGATGGTAACGGACCAGGAACGGGTCGTGCAGGCAGGCTGTGATGCTTGCATTTCAAAGCCCATCGACTTCAAGTTACTCGCCGCACAGCTCGAGCGGCGGCTGGGTCACTCCGCGAAAGTGCAGGGCGATTCCCGAAAGAGCGCGCAAAGCCTGGGAGAAACAGGGCTCGGCTCCCGGGACGGTGAATCTGGCTAGCAGAGTTCTCGTTGTCGACGGCAACCCTGTCATCTGTGAACTCGTTCAGGAAGTCCTGACTTCGGCGGAGGTGAAATCTCTGCGTTCACCAGCAGCAGTCAAGCTCGCACCCATCTTGTCCGCGAGAAATTTCTCGCGATTTTCCGGGACGTCAACATGTCGCCCCCGAGCGGGATCGAGCTGACGGAACAGATCAGCGCCTCGAGGCCAAAACAAGGGCTTTTTTCGGACAAGCATCTTGCTCCGTCCTATCTGGCGGCGTCCGCGGTTTGCGCGAAGCGAAGAGGTGCCGTTGTTGACGTCCCACCCATCGCGATTTGTACCAACGAAGAGGCCGCGCCCGTCTTGACCTTGAGGTTTTGCGAAGGAATTCCAGTACGCGCGAATGATTTCTGGCAATCCTGGAGAGAAGGCCCGCGCATATTGCCCTCCATGTATGCCAGCCCCGGGCAACGCGTGCAGCTCGCGATATGTGTGCACGTCGAGCATGCGGGCAGATCGCGTAGAGTGATCGAACGCACTTCGTTCATCTCTGGCGAATTGCGCCAGATGTCCAAAAAACGCGTGCGTCGCACATTGCCGGTGGGCAGCGGAAACTGCACGCAGGGATAGACGTCGCCATAGGGGGAGACGTAACAAGCGGTATGGCCCGCACTGCAAGGCGTCGAATCCAAGGCATTCTCATCCGGCGCAGGCGGCGGTGCGCAGAATTCGCCGACATTTCCCACTAGATCTTGATCGTGGAGCACTTCCCGGAGGCGTTCCGGACTCATATTCAGGTTCAGAATCGAGCGGTCACCGTCCATCATGGGCGTAATCGTCGGATCAATCGTGCACGCCACTCCCAATTCTTGCGCCAGAGCGCGCACGCCGGGGTAGTCCCCGACGGTTTGCCCCATCAGCACGTCGGCGATAATCACCCGCAGCCCCTGCTCGCGCAGAAGGCGGAGCGCCCGGATGGACCGGAGAAGGGAACCGGGGACCTTCGTGATGGCGTCGTGAACCTCGGGCCGGTGCGAATAAATGCTGACTTGCACGGACATCACGCCGATTTCGCGAATGCGCTCCGCCTCCTTCGGACCGATGAGCAGTGCGTTGGTTTTCAGCTTGATGCAGAATGCTTTCTTAGCGGCATATTCGAGGATTTCAAAGAAATCCTTGCGCATCAGAACTTCCCCGCCGCTGACCGTCAGAAAGAATACTCCGGCCTCAGCCATCTGATCGAGAGAGTCCTTTATTTCCGCAGTGGTCAGCTCACCATGATCCTCGTGGTCGAGATAGCAATGCACGCAACGTTCGTTACAGCGATACGTCAGATCGAGCTGTACACTCAGCGGAACACCCCGCCGTAGAGCCTTCGCGGCCATTTCCTGCATCAAGACGCTCATGGGGCTCCCTTCGCCGCACTCGAATCGGGAACGTCTATCGGAGTATCGGAAACCGTCAAAATGCCGTGCGCGCCAAGCTGCTCTACGAATATTTCTGCATCCTTCAACGCAGTCTCGGGTGCAACGTCAAACTGGCTGCACACGCGCTCCGCGATGATCCGGTCGAGCGCCGTTACCCCATCGGCAGCTTCCCAGATCGACGTCGCAACCTCGTCCAATATAAATAGAGTCGAATCCCGCGCCGAGAGGATCATTGCTTCGTCGCCCAGCACTCGCGCCGCGACGTCAACACTCCGCGCCACATAGCGTTTGCGGCTCACACAATCAGCTCCCATACGCGAGCGTCCGGCACGAACTTCAATCGGCGGACCGGCACGGCCGACACGAAATCGCACGCCGATTGGAAAACTCGTTCCACCAGGCTCGAATCCTTCGAGAAAAAGAGAACGTTTTCGAGCACTCCACGAACCGCTTCGGTTTCGTTCACATCTTCAATCGCATTTTTAGCGCCCTTTGCCAGCAGGTAGAGCGCTGCAATGGGCGCGCGCAGGTTCATGCCGCTCCGGCCCAGCTCGCCGACGAACGGCGTTCCGAACGCTTCGTAACCATTCTCTTGCCGGGAAACGTATGAAATCTCGTCGGTCAGCAACAGCGCGTTCGGAGGCGCAAGTTTTGCGATGGTTGTTTTTCCCGCACCCGAAACGCCCGCGAACAGAAAGGCGCGTCCGTTGCGGACCGCGCTCGAGGCATGGACCAGAAAGCCGCCTTGGCGCGCCAGCAACAGCGTATGCACGATGCGCAACACGGAGTCGAGAGAGTAAGGATTGGCCGTTTGCCGGATGCGGCCGCGTGCGGAGGAAGGGTTCCATTCGGCGCGAAAGTCGCCGCGTCGGAACGACCACTGACCCGCGTCCCAGTGAACGCTCACATCCTCGCCGGGAGATCCACTGGGCTGCACCAGCTCGACCTCAAAGTCGAATTTCGCGGCGCGATGAGAAGGGAGAAAGCCGGCGTAACGTTGCTTGAGCAGTTCGATAAACGCGGGATCTTCCGAGCGCATCCGGATCGGCAAGCCTCCGATTTCAATGGTGACCGCAGAGAATTCTGTCATGGTTGCCACGCCCGGCACTCCATCTCCCGTGTGACGCCAGGACCGGACTTTAACCTGGCAAGCGCCCGCTAAGGAATTATCGAGGGCCGGCGCCAGGGAGCCGTCAACCGCAAGTACAAACTTGTTGCACGGTCAGAAAAACTCAGCACGCGGCAAACGGCACGCTCGACTGCGCTGAACCCTGCCCGAGGATGAAAGCATCGATGGCCGCGTTCGATGGATACCGCGCGGCCAAGCAATTCCGAACCCAAGACGGGGGCGTCGGCATGTTGTGCACGGTCGCCGCGCGTTACGAGGTGCCATCCATCCACTCCCGCTTCGATGCGCGCGACCCTGTGTGCAACAAGATGACCATCCCGTGCAAAAACTGCGACTTCGCCTATTTGGATTTCACCAACGCCAGCGCGTTCGATGCAAATCA
The DNA here is from genome assembly GCA_035943235.1 of Candidatus Acidiferrales bacterium. Lineage (GTDB taxonomy): Bacteria > Acidobacteriota > Terriglobia > Acidiferrales > UBA7541 > DAHUXN01. Next base: position 22,964 of record DASZCH010000233.1, on the reverse strand, counting down.
TGTCGCCGGGCCGAATCGCGGGCGCCATGCTTGTTCCTCGCACCCGCATCCGCATCCTCCTGTGAGAGCCGACAATGTCCGCCGCCAAGGTGCAGGCCATGTTGGACGCGCCATTCACAAGGACCCTCCGCCGCTCGGGCGTCAGGACAGTTTCCGGTTGAGACGGCAACTCTCTTGTGTAGCGCCTACCTTGCCGCAGGAAAGCGCCATCACCTCGAATACGCGCTCGAAGCGAAAGCTCGGAGCGTGATACGTCTTCTTCTTCGCCGGTTTGTTGTTTGCCGACGCATCTACCCCGCCCTCCTTGCCGGCTGCGGAATTGTGAACGGCCATGCCGATCTCCCTGAACTATTGAAGGGCCGATTGCGTCAGTTTCACGGCGCAACCCCCCGAGGCAACGATTCCATTGCACATGCCAAACGTTGAACCGTTGCTGTTTTGCGTGTTGCTGGCGTTTGTCAGCCAGAAGAAATAGATATTCGAGAATTGTCCGTTCCCCGCACCGCTCGTTGAAGCGACGTTATCAATGATGATCGGGCTGGTCGAAGCTGCATAGTTTCCGCTGTAATTCCCGCCAAGGTACTGCGGGCCGGCCCGTAGCGCCACGCCCGCCGTCATCGCTCCGGGAGGCCAGGTTGCGCCCAGCGCGGTGAGGTTGAGGGACATGATGCAGCCCTGCGCAATCGTGGAACAGGCCGTCGGAGTCGCGGCATTATTGCCCACGGACAGAAACAACCAGTCCGTGCTCGCGGCGGTGTTATAAGCCTCGGTAATTGGTGAGCATTCTTCTCCACTGGCGCTTGCCAAAGCGAGGAAGTTGGACCCGGTTGTGCCGTCCGCAGCGGCGTTGAGGACGTTGATAGTGCCCCAGCTACCGTGCGCCGTCGCGGTGAAACCCACGCGAAATAACGCCGCCCGGTTCGGAAACCCTGGGTTCTTTGCACAGACGTAGAGTTTACCCGAGCCGCTCCCCTTGGCAGCCACGTAGTACGCATTGTCGAAGTCCCCGATGCGCATGTCGCTGACACTGTTGGCCCCGTTGCCGGGGAAGGTAAGAGCTCGCAGGGTTCCGAGCGCGGTGTCCGTCTGTAGCACTTCGTCGTCGAAGGCAGCCGTGGAACCGTTGAATACGTAGACGGTCTCGCTCGTTCCGTCGACGATCGGTCCATCGATGATCGCCGGCGATGAACCGCCCATTATTTTATGCGGTGTGCCAAGGCACGGCGGCGATCCGGACGCGCATGAGCCTCCAATCGCGACGGAACTGTTACTCTCGCGGACGTACCAAAGATTTCCCAAGCCGTCGGCCACGAAAACATTCCCCGATCCGCTGTCGTAAACGGGGCTGGTAAGACCTACACCGCTATCCACCGTGATAGGCCATGGACTGGTCGTGACTTCCGCAGGCGTGCCGCTGAATACCGGATGGAACTTGTGCAACTTGCCGCCGCTGTCGCCTACGTACAGCGTGTCCGCTTGAGCGCCCGTGTAAACGTAGAAGGGAGACGAAGTCGTGTCGTCCGGACTCCCGCGAAACGGCACCGAGATCATGCACGGCACGGTGCAACTGGGATAGGAACCATCGCTCGCCAGGGTCGCAAACGTGGCCGACGGAGACCATTTCAATACCACCAGGCTTGCCATGCCGCTGACGGTCTGAACGAACGCTACTTGCGAGCCGTCGGCGGAAAGCACGGGCGAAGTCACGACCGAGCCGCCGGCCGTGTCGTAATTCCAATACGCCGTGGGCCCAGTGCACTTTCCGTTCGTGCCCACGTAGAGATTATTGTAGGCAGCGATGCTCGCGGTTCCGTCCGCGCCGCCTTCCAGGGTGGCGTTGCTCGCCGCATTCCAGGTGAAGTGCGTGCCCAAGAAGCCCGCGCCGGCAGCAAGCGTGATGCTATTCCCGGCGGTGCCTCCGGTGCTCGCCGTGATGGTCACCGTTGCTCCCGCGGATGTTGCCGAAATGCCAACGTGACTGCCGTTGCCCGCGATATTGAGGGCTGTAGCGAGGTTCGAGGCGCTGCCGGCCGCGCCGGAAAGCCCTGGCGAAAACGTGCCCGTGCCGGTCCCGGTGTGGCTATTTGTGATCCCGGCAGTCATGGTCAACGTATTCGGGCCGTTCGTGATCGTGATTGTCGACAAAAGGGTTGCGGCGGACGAAAAGACTCCCGTGGCGCTTGCAGCAATCTTCGTACCCGAGCCTGCAACACCACTCGGGTAAATAACGAAGTCGTTTGCGCAGCTCGGCGCGGCGGTAATGTCAAACGTATACTTGGCCGGAAACACGTTGTTGCCCACCGCGATCGTCGTGACCGCCGGTAGCGCAGGCTGCGAGTAACCCCAGTCTGGGCGAAGCGTGGATTCCTCCTCCCGTCTCGATGGCCGGTCGCGATCGCGATCATCACCTCGGTCGTGCGACCTCCATTCTGAGGGGTTCCTGCGTATCTGCTGTTGTGTGTAGCGAGGCTGAGATTGAAGCCTCCACGCCTGTGCCGTGGAATCCGGGGCGGAGAAAATCATGTGCCGGTGGCTCCAGTCGGTGATCAATTCAATCCGTTGAGGAGCCTGGGCGCGTGTCTGCGCCCATCGCGGCGCGACGAACAGGCCGGCGGCCCCGGCACCAAATACAACCAGCGTGCAAATCACGAACCGCTTAAGATTCCGTTCCATGTCTCCGCCTTGCAACTCCTTATTTCCCAGTCAGAACAGCCATAGAGCAAATCGGGACGGCAACGAGGGTTGTCGCCGCTTTAGTTGACAGCGGCTCACGAAGCTGGCACGGTAATCGATGTTGCTCGGAAAACCAAGCAAAAAAATGACCCTGATTGTTTCTTCCACCTCGGAAGCTCATTCAACTTCGTGCTGGCGGGCGGACAGCGGCACCTCAACGCCGCGGGAGACGAGCCGATTTGGGTGATGCAAACAGGGAAGAAGATGGACGCACCGGCCGTCCCCTTAGGGTAGAGCCATAGTCGTCGCTCGGATGACCGGGCTTGGCGACGAGAACCTGTGGTCCTTAACGCAAAACAATCCGGCCGAGATTTGAAGATCGGAGCCGCCCGGCAGCGAATGGCGTGCCTCATGCCGATGATGGTCACGTGACCATCATCGGGCTTACAAATGCGCGGTGCGCGACGGCGCCGCTTCTTCCAATCCCACGCGCTCTATCGAACGCCAAACCACATCTCCCCGCGCGTATTGCCACATCCCTTGCAGACGCCAAATCAAATGCATTTGCCTGTACGGAAATTGTTCCAAAAAACAGCAAAGCACCAGCCATGCCACATCGCGCCAATCGTTGTAACGGCGATACGTGAGTTCCTCTTGCAGCACCGCGCCCACCGAAATCATCGCCGCAAATAAATACCCGTAAATTACGAACTCGATAAAGAACCCGCGGCTCAAGGCTCCTACAGTCGCCGCTAAAATGATCGTCACGATTCCCAGAATCTCCAGCACCGGCGCGAGAAACTCAAAAATCCAAAGGTACGGCAGCGCAATCGCTCCCATCCGTCCATAACGTCTGCGGAAAAGCATGTCTCGATTCGACCAAAGCACGTCCATCAGCCCCTTCTGCCACCGCGCCCGCTGGCGCCCCAGCGCTTTTGCGGTGGGGGGCACTTCCGTCCAGCACACCGGGTCGGGCACGAACGTGATGCGGTACTCCTTCTTTTCATCGAGCATTTTGCGGTGAATCCGCGCCACCAAATCGAAGTCCTCGCCAATCGACGACGCCCGGTATCCTCCCACGCTCATGATTACATCTCTCCGGAACAGTCCGAACGCTCCCGAAATAATCGTCAGCATGTTCCCGCTCGCCCAGCCTTCGCGCCCGATCAAAAATGCGCGCAGGTATTCAATCACCTGGAAAATTACCATCGGGTTTCTCGGCAATCGCACGCGCCGGATGCGCCCGTTCGCAAGGTCGCAGCCGTTCAGCACGCGAACAATTCCGCCCGCCGCAACCACATGTTTCGGATCTTCCAGGATCTTCACCATGATTCGCAGCAGCGCGTCCGGTTCCAGCATCGAATCGGAATCGACCACGCACGTGTAGGGACTTGTCGCCGCGTTCAATCCCGCGTTCACCGCGTCCGCTTTTGACCCGCCCGCGTTTTTATCCACCACGATGAGCCTGGGCTCAACCGCGCTTCGGTAAACCCCGCGCACGGGCGCGGTCGCTAGTTCCGAAATGTAAAGCAGCCGCGCTGCTTGCAAATCGAATTCCTCTCGCAATCGCGCCAGCGTGCGATCTTCCGAGCCGTCATTCACCACCACAACTTCCAGTTCTGGATAGTCGATCCGCAGCAGCGATCGCACCGAAGGTATGATCGACGCCTCCTCATTATGCGCCGGTGCAATTAGGGTAATCGGCGGTGTCAGCGGCGAAGCCTTGATTCGTTCCAGGCGCAGCGACGCCAGATGTTGGTGATGCGCCCGGCTCGAAAGCAGCGCCACGATCAGCAACACCGCATAACTCAAGTTTGAGCCGAGGTAATAGAGAAAAAATGTGTTGTTGGCGATCTCCAACAGTGCGCGCATATTTAAACGGTCTGGGGCGCGTTGCGCGTCCCCGGCAAACGCATCATCGTATTCAAACCATCGGTGCCGGCCTCGAGCGCTCGCAAGAGATATTGTCCTTCGGCGGGCGACAGGCGGCTCGTGCCCAGTTCAAGTTCTTCCATCACTTTGTTGAAGTCCCCTGTGCGGTCAAGTTCCGCGATCATCGCTTGCAATGCGTACGTGTCGCCCGTTTTGAAGACGTCGTTCAGCACCCCGATCGGGTCCGGCGCGTGCGCCAGGGCCTCGGCAGCTCGTTGCCGCACGTGCCGGTTCGCGTCGCATACGCCGTGCAGCAGAATGGGCAACGCGCGCATGTCCCGGAATCGCCCGAGGCTCGTCAGCGCGCGGAGTCGCACATACCACTCTTCATCCGTCGCCAGTTGCGCCAGTGCCGGAAATGCAAAGCCAAAGTCCGCATGTCGCAATGCCCGCGCCACCGAAGCGCGCACCTCCGGCAACGTGTCGGACGCAAGAAGCAGCAAATCATCCCCCAATTCCACTGACGCTACCTCCGCCATCACTCGCGCCAGCAGTTCACGCACCCGCCCCCGCGCCATGTGCAGGTAAGGCAGCAGCATCCGCGGATTGGATCGCGTGCAGACGATCAGCGCGTTCAGCAATGAAGTGCCGGGCAGCGCCAGGTCGCCTGCGGCGACGCGTTCGAGCATCGCCTCTCCCGCGCTCGTCATCCCCGTGCGCGCCAGCCCGCGTACCGCCGCAAGCTGCGTATCCGGATTTGGATCATCGAGCGCGCCCGCCAGCGAGGCTACTGCTTCCGGCGCTCGCGTCCGGCCCAATCGCACCAGCGCAGCCTCCCGCTTCCACCCCCGCAACTGTCGTGTCTCTACCAGCATCCGATCGAGCAATCCTGTTCGCCGCAGAAAATCCAGCAGCTTCTCGGCCTCGGTCAACTTTGCCACATCGATGCGGTCCAGCGACTGCGCAATGATCGCTTCCGTGTCCCGGTAAAGTTCGTTCCATTCCTCTCTTGAAATTTCTCCCGTCACAATTTCGTCCCAATGCTGCCGCACGTAAAATTCCGCGTCCGCCAGCCGGTCGAAGTACCGCCTCCGGACCTCGCGCCGCACCAAAATCGACGCCACCAGAAGCAGGATTCCCGCCAGCGAGAAAAAAATCGCCCGCAGAGCAAAAGACGCTGCTTCCGCATTGATCCAGTGAAATAGTGAATTCATATCAGCGGGCTGGCAGTTTCCCGTACCACGTCCTTCCCGATGTGGAGGCCCTCAAAATCGCAGCCCATAGCTCACGCCGTAAATCCCTTCGGTGTTGCCGCCATTCCTGTCTTGTCTTGCCGCGTAAAAGTTCACGTACTGCTTCTCGGTCAGCCCCACGCGAAACCCGCCGCCGTACGTTCGCGACGCAAACGCCCCGACCTGATCCACTTCGCTGAAGTTTTCCGACCCCACCGCGAACGTCAGATTCAGCAGCAACCGGCTGGCGGCCATTCGCGGCATCGGAAAATCCAGACGTCCATAACCGGAGGGATTCCAGGCCACAGGCGCGCCATTGAACCGGTTACGCGCCGCGTTTCCGGACATCGTCCAACGAAAATCGCGCGCGAAATTCGTCGCCACCCTTCCCGTCAAAACCAACACACGCGCCTGCCCGTACCAAAACCAGTGCTGGTTGTACGTGGCCTCGATTCCACGTACTGCCTTCGTTTCCGACACGCGAAAACCGTGCCCGTACTCGAAATATGTCTCCCCGCGCGGAATAATTCCCTGCGCGTTCCCGCCACCTCCGCCCACGGTGAATGAATTCGACGGAGTCAATCGGTACGTCGCTCCTCCAATCACTTTTTCCGCCTTCGCTCCGAACCGCTGGTAAATATCCCCTTCTGCCGACAAGATCCATCGCGCGTTCGGTCTCGCCACGAACGCAATCGTCTGCGCGTTCGCGACGCCCGTGTAATTGAACGTGTCCATCTCGTTGCCAACGTTCAACTCGAATCGAGTCGGACCCTCGAGCGAACGCAATCCCGCGCGCGCTTCATCATCTCCGGCGGAAACATTTCTCGGCTCCAGAGAACGCGCCTGCACGAACGCGTCACGCGCGTCATCGCGCCGGCCTAGCGCGCGCAGCACGCGTCCACGCTCGTTCAGCACATCCGCGCGCGCTGGCGGAATCTTCGCGGCAGCATCAAGCAGCGCCAGCGCTTCCTCGTTTCGTCCGTCCTGCGCCAGCAGTGTCGCCAGCCCCAGCAGAAAGTCCCCATCCTTGGGAGAAAGCTCCAACGCCCGCCGGTACGTCGCTTCCGCCTCCTCGCGTCGCCCTGTCCACGCCAGCAACTGCGCGCGCCATCCCGTCGCATCCGAATCGTCCGGCTCGGCGGCCAGCCGCGCGTCAACAGCACCGAGCGCGGCCTTCAAATCGTGCCCCGCCACGCTTTTCTTCACGCGCTCGAGCCAGTCATCCGTCGTCTGGTCCCTCTGGATTTCCTGTTTCGCCGCGGCAATGCCCTGCTGTGTCGACGGAACTGCCGTACCGCTTGCAGCTTGTTTCGCCCACATTTTCGCCGCTCCGACGCCAATCGCGACAAACACAACCGCCGTCGCGCTCAAAGCGCGGGTCCATCGGAGCGCAAATGTCCAATGGCTTTTTACCCAGGGTCCCATAGGAGAAGGATAGCAGGGTTGCAAACCAGCTCCTCCCCGCAATGGGTGCTGCGTGACCTTATGCTAACGGTGCATGCTGCTAGTTCTCAAATCGGCCGGCCGCGCCGAAGGGCCGCGTATCGAACCATCGAACGAATCGCCTATCAAATCTTTTCAGCGCCGGAGGGTGGAAATGCGGCTCGCTGGACGTGCTCGCCTCGGTTTTTACCCGTTGCCGCTTCCGGAGGCGGAGCGGATTCGCAGATTCTTGGCATTCCCGGACCAAGGTTGCTGCGCGCTCGACCCTTGCGTGGGCGATGGTGCGGCGTTCGCCGCAATCATCTCTGGCCAGGGGGTCTTGGGTTATGGCGTTGAGTTAGACGTCGGCCGCGCCGGACAGGCTCGGACGAAAGGCATCCAGGTGACCCATGGCAACTGCTTTGACGCGCAGTGCTCGGTCGAATCCTTCTCGCTGATTTACTTGAATCCGCCATATGATTTCGAGATTGATGACCAAAGATCGCAGCGCATGGAACGGGTGTTCCTCGAGCATGTGTATCGCTGGCTGAAGCGCGGCGGGGTCCTGGTGATGGTCGTCCCCGGTCGCCACATCAACGACTGCAGCCAGACCCTGGCGCATCAATTCCGCGACGTTCGTATCTACCGGCTCACGGAACCAGAGAGCGTGAAATATAAACAGGTCGTTGTGATGGGAGTGCGACGCACGCGGGCGGAGAGAGATCGAGTTCAAGATACCGAAATCACGCGCGCCCGAATACGATTCGAGTCTCTGACGGCCAACCCCGGGAAACTCTCGCCATTACCAGGGAAGCCAGACGATCTATTTGCGGTTCCACCGGGAGACTTGGTGCGGATGACATATCGCGGGTTGCCCTTGGACCAGATAGAAGACTTGCTCCCTAGGTCGTCTGCCTACCGCCGGGCGTCGGCTGTGCTTTTCGCTCCACAGTCGGATGTCAGCGGGCGGCCGCTCACGCCTCTGCATGGCGGGCACGTGGGGTTGCTCTGCACAGCCGGAATGCTCAACGGCATTTTCGGCGAAGGCGGGATGCGCCATATCGCGCACTGGCAGTCGGTCAAGCTGGTGGACAAATCCGAACAGGAAGAAGACGGAAAGACTCTCATTCGAGAGAAAGAACGGTTCTCGAACGAACTCACACTCGTCTTCTGCACGGGCGAGATTACTACCCTGAAGTGACCGGTCCACTAAAAGGCAAGCCAACCCTGAATGAACGGTGAAGTTTTTCGGCGCCGCGAGAGCAGGGTCTCCAGGTTGTGACCCGACAAGGAAAAGAAGCCGGAGTCATTTTTGCGGTCGAAGAATTTGATCAACTTGTGGATTGCGCGCGAAAAGCAAAGAGCCTCGTACGCCTCTTTGCGGAAAGCCCCCTCGCCGGCCTTGCGTTGAATCTGGAACGAAGCGCCGGCCGGCAATGCGCCAGGTCGGAAGGAGCGGGAATGCAGAATGCTCACGAGCGATTCGGAACTCTCGAATTTACGAAGCGCACGAAAGATACAACCACCCGCGTTCGTATTCACGTTGACCGAGTCATTCTGGAACCAGTAAAGGATGGACAAGGCTCACTCTGTGCTCATTTGATTTCGATGATCGGTGGCGATGCGGAGATAGCCGCCCTGTGGGCGGCCGTAACCGAGGGAGCTTTGTTCAAGATTCAACTGCCAGGCCGCGCAGCCATTACCGCTTCCCTGGGGCCTGAGGCCCAGTGCTTTCGCGGTAGTGTGATCGTTTCCGGCAGGAAGCGGCCAGTCCGGCATTTGGTGGCTGTGTCTGCCGAATTAGCCAAGACGAAGCCAGGCGCGGATCGAGAAGGCGCACGCACGATTTTGTGTGATGCCGATCCGACATTTGTGCTCTATCGCATTGCGTCTCGCTATGGTCTTCCCGTCATTCCGGACTGGGCTCCATGGTTCATGCGCGAGCTCAAGCAGCGAAAAGCGGTCACTCCATTGCTTGGACTTGGCTGTTCGGCCGTTCTGGTCGAAGGGAATAAGCAGACGTTTCTCAGCTGGATTAGCAGGGCCCTCAGAGAGCGTCTCCTCCGAATACCAGAACAGAACGGCTCGATTTCTTGGAAGTTGCCGCGCACTTTCTTGGAAGGCTTGCATTTGGAGCGAGGCGAAAGCCGCGACCCATATCTGATGCGGCTGGGCGGTCACGTGTCAATGGGGCGGTGATGCGAGTCATTCTCAGCGTGGGCAGCAACCGATCACAGCGCCGGACGCGACTACAGGGCGACGGGAATCAAGGTCCTGGAAGAACAAAGACTCTCGATCCTTCGCTGTACGCGACCGATTACTGGGAATCTTCGCCGCAGTACTTCACTCCCTAGTTGAATTGGTGGGAAGTACTTGACGTCAACACACGAGAGACAGAACGCTCCCCCAGGATTTCGTATCTCGGGGAGCCAGATTGCAACCGTAGAGTGCTCTCAGATGATTGTCCGCGATAGCAGCGTCGCGTCCACCCCGCTCGTGTGACACGGATGTCTGGGTAACAACTGCCGAAATTCTGGAAGAAGTTATTACATCGGTCCTCACCCCCGCGACTGCCTGAAAATTCTTTCTATCGCTACTCTTCCGCACCGACCGAAAAACCTACGAGGAAACGACTATGCCATCCGCGACGGATATCGATTCGATCTCCTCCTATCTACGTGCGTGGGCTCCCGAACTCGGCGACCGAATTGTTCAGACCTACCCTCCACTGCAAGGCTTTGACGACGTATCGTCGCCGCTCGTCGGGCAATTGCTTCGCAAGCCCTTTCCGGCACAAACGCTCGCGATCATGGGTGTGGTGAAACGATGGAATCGAGCGCGTGGCGCAGCGGTCATCGCAGAGTGTGGAACGGGCAAGACGCTGATTTCGCTGGGCGCTGTCCATCTGCACAGTGATCGAAAGCCCTTCACGGCTCTGGCCATGGTCCCGCCTCAGTTAGTTGAGAAGTGGGCGCGGGAGGCTTTTCTCACTTTGCCTCGAGTACGCATTTTCTTCATCGACGGGCTGCGCACCCCGGCGAGCTCCGTCGGCCGCGCCGGAGTGAATGAAGTCAGGCTGCGTCATGGCCGGATCGTTCGCGAAGGACTGCGCACGACGCTGACAGAATTGCGATTGCGGAAGACGGCTCGCACTGCTCGGAAGCGTTGGGATTCCATTTGCGGATTTCCCGCTCTGTTCATCGTGGGCCGCGAGCGCGGGAAGCTGAGTTACTTCTGGCGGCACGCGTACGGGCATGCCCGCTGCGGGCGATACCTGGGCAGCCTCATCAATTCGGACACCGGCCGTCCCGTCTACTTGGGTGAACATGGCGAGAGATTGCTTTCGGCGGATTTCAAGAAGGCCAAGTTGAGCGAGATTCTAGGCGCCCGGAACGGCGACGAGTCCACGAAAGTGAGGCGCCCGTTGTACAGCGCCTTGTGGCAGGCAGACGGCAAGAAGATTCGGCGCTTCGCTCCGGTCGATTTCATCGGTCGCTACATGCCGGATTTCTTTGACTATGCCATCGCCGATGAAGTGCACGAATTGAAGGGTGATACGGCCCAGGGGAATGCGCTCGGAACGCTCGCCGCCTCCGCGCAACACACGGCCGTGCTGACGGGAACATTGCTTGGCGGCTATGCCGATGAAGTCTTCAACATCCTCTATCGACTCGAACCGGGCAAGATGGTCAAAGAAGGATTCGAGTATGGTGAAGCCGGAGTGCGAGCCTTCACCGAGGCTTACGGCCTGCTCGAAAAGATTACCGTAATTGAGCCTGCCGACAATGTCTGTTCAGAGGCGCGGGTCACAAAACGCATTCGCCGGCGACCAGGTGCATCGCCGCTGCTCTTCGGCCGGTTCCTGATGAGCCTTGGGGCGTTCATTTCGCTCGAAGACATTTCGGAGGCGCTGCCCCCTTATCGGGAGGAAGTTCTCAGCGTGGAGATGGACGCTCCGCTGAGCAAGGCCTACAAGAAGCTCGAACAGGACGTGAAAACAGCTCTGAAGGAACACCGTGGGAATCCGTCGGTAATGAGCGTGGCGTTGAACGCATTATTGCTGTATCCGGACCGGCCGTTCCGTCTCGGGAATTTATACGGTTGGGAATTCGACCCGGAAACCCAGCGGCGAGAGAAATTCCTGATTTCAGAGACACAGGACTTGGACGAGAGACTGGTTTACGCGAAGGAGCGCCGGCTCATCGAGGAAGTGAAAACGGAGCTCGCACGTGGGCGGCGCTGCCAGATTTATGCGGTCTACACGCAGAAGCGGGATGTGACGCGGCGCCTGGAACGCATCCTCTCGAATGAGGGCATCCGCGTTGCGGTGCTCACAACAGAAGTGCCGCCGGAATCGCGGGAGGGGTGGTACGACCGCCAGCTCCGTAGCGGAATAGAGGCGGTCATCTGCCACCCCAAGTTGGTGCAGACTGGACTCGACCTGATCGATTTTCCCACGATTCTGTTCTATGAGACCGGATATTCCATCTATGTGCTTCGCCAGGCCAGCAGGAGAAGCTGGAGGATCGGGCAGCGGGTTCCCGTGAAAGTGAAGTTCCTCCACTACGCCGAGACGATGCAGGAGAGCTGTCTCCGCCTTATGGGGAGAAAGTTGCTGGTGTCTTTGGCCATGGAAGGAAAGTTCTCTTCGGAAGGTCTGCAAGCGATCAACGAGGAAGACGACATCCTGATGGCCATGGCCCGCGAACTCGTGACCGAGAAAGGAATCGGAGAACGGGCAGACGCAATCTGGTCTGCGTTGCAGAAGAAACAGGAAGAGGTCTTCGCGGTGAAACCATCCGAGGTGGAACCGGCCGCAGAGCTTGTCCACAATGTCGGACTCGCTGAAAGCGAGCCTTCCCTATCGCCGTCCAACCCGTTGCTTCCTCTCGCTACTCCGGTTGGGCCAATTCCTCGCAAGGCGTCACAACGTGAACACGTTCCCGAAGGACAGCTCACGTTGTTTTGAGGTGTCGAGTTTCCCAGACCAACCAGGGTTTTCGAGACAAACACATGAAAGGAGGAGGTGCAAGTCCCATGGGCATTCTCGGATTAACACATGATGAGAGCGGCGTGGCCCTCGAGAGACTTCCGATAACAATCAAGGTTGCTATCGGCGAGGGGCCGGACCCAGGCAACGGAAACGGTCATCCGCGCAAGCTGGATCACTTCGTTTTCAAACGGAAAACACTTCGCGGACAGGAGGTCGTTTGGGAGCCAGCGCCGGATATAGTAAAAGCACTCGGGAAGGAACCCACTGAACTGGGCATCATCTTTCTCCATGATGACCCCCGGGAAATCTTCCGCACGGAGTACGCCTTGTGGGTGCCGAGCGGCCGCAAATGTCGTGGTGAACTTGTACAGATCGCGGATGGGCGCGGACCTCGTTTTGAAATGCAAGCGACGCGAAGAACACAGAAGCACCCGGAAGGAGAAGACTGGCCTGGAACTTACCAGTACGTCGACGGGCCCAAGAAAGGCCAGCCGGTCGAGCCGTGCGGCGACGGTTGCCCGGACTTGGAGCGCGGCGATTGCAAACCCTCGGGCGATCTCTACTTCATCTTGGAGAAGTTCCCAACTTTCGGCGCCATCTGCCGGCTGCACACGAGCAGTTACCGGTCAATTCGCAATTTGTCAAACGGTCTCATGCAGATTCGGCGGTTGAATGGAGGAAGTTTGAGCGGGGTCAAGGCGACCCTAAAGGCCAGCCCGGAGAGAGTTTCATTCTCCGGCCATGATGGGACCAGGCATACGTCGGTCGCCTACATTCTCAGTCTGGAGATCAGAGGGACCGACCTGCGCACTTTGCTTGCAAACATGACCGAGCCCGTCAGGCTTTTGAGCGAAGGCCGCCCCGCGGTTGAGATGTTTCGTGGTGTTCAGTGTGTGGTGCATGAGTCGGAGGGAGACCGCGCCAGGGAGATTGCGGGTGAGTTCTATCCGACCGGCGAAACTGTCGCCACGCCGTCCGCGGAGCCTGACCACGGCCAGAGTGAAAGAGACGAGCAACTTGCGGGAATTTGTGAACTGGCTCGCCGCCTCGGCTTTAACGACGCCAAGATGAAGATGCTGATCGGGCAATCCGTACGCGACCTAGTCGGCCTTGAGCGAAAACTCCGGAACGAATTGGACGAGCAGCCGGGAACGCCAGCCGGAAGCAGCGACAACTGCGACGGGCAGCGGCCGAAGAAGGAAACTCGTCAAGCCGATGAGGCCGCCACTTCGCTCCAACCTGACGGAGGTCCGCCGGACGGCTCGGCGCTATTCGGCGAAGGGTTCCTCTTTTGAATTCCGGATTTGAGATCAGCACGATTGGCAAGAAAAGGAAGTTGCGTCAGTGTAGTACCGCGATCGAATTCGCAATGTACTGAGAGCCGCACAAAATCATCGGGCTCCTTGGCGGCATGGCGACCGACATGTAGAAGCTCGTGTATCGTTGATGACAGATCAAACGCTGTGATTTCCTGCCGTCACGTTCCCCGGATCACCGCACGGCAATTTTACCAATCGCGATAATTCCTAACAGGGCCCGCAACGGCGCCGAACGGGAACACCCGGTATCTTTGCGGCTCTGGTGCTTTCGCCGAGGCGTCCCATGAAAATACCCGCTGACTCTCCATGTTCGGAACATTCCAGGGAGATACCACCGTTGAGCCAATCCCGACAGGGCGATATGGCCTGCGAAACTCTCTACGTTCGAAAGCACGTTCAGGGCGTGAAACTCGCTGACTCTGAACCTGCCGCACGGGGGATGGAAATTCACGAGTTCTTGGCAACTTACATCAACCACCTGGTGACAACTAGGCGCTCGACCGACCTTGAAACATTTGACCTTCTCCTCGAGCGAGTTCGCGCGGAGGGGCGGGAGGCTCTGGAGAAGTTTCGCGACAACCATGTGTTCGACCCGGAAAAGATCCTCGCGACCGAACTGCATATCGCGCTCGATAAAGACTTCAATCGGGTTGAGGATTCGGAAGATGAAACGCCCGCCTACGAGGGGACGCTCGACCTCGTGATGCTGCATTCGCTCACGGAAGCCGAGATCGAGGACTGGAAAAGCTACTACCAGATCATTGATGCCGACACATTCCAGTCGAAGTTTTATCCGCTCTTGCTGATGTGCCTCAACCCGTCTCTCGAGCGGGTGAAATTCGTCTTGGAATTCGTGCGCTATGGCGCCTCGCGGTGCGTCGAGTACACGCGGAAAGACTTGCCCCGGCTCAAGGAATTGGCGCAGAGGGAACGATCCCGGCAAAGAGAAATCCATGAGTTGGTTCCCATCGCAGAGCGGGAATTGAAAGCATCACCAGGCAGGCACTGCACCTGGTGCCCGCTACTTTTGAGCGGATGTCCGGTGGCTCAGGCAAATGTGTACTCGCAAATGACGGCGGAACAGAGACTCCGCTTCGCCCTCTGGCTTCAAGAGGCGGAAAAACAGAATACGAGAATGCTCAAGGACCTCATGGTGGAACGCGGCCCGATCCGCTACCGCGATGGAAACGAAGGTGAGTACCTCGCCGACTTCGTGCCCGTCGAGAAGAAGTTCTATCCATACGGTGATGCCGTTTCGATCCTTGACGAATGGTTCCGGGCACATCCCGATGAGCGGGGCCTGAAGGATAAGCTGACGATTTCAGGGCTCGCTTCCGCTCTCAAAGCTGAGAAGCGTTCCGAACTCGCTCAGAGGTTGACCCGAGTGGTGGATTTGCACGTTGAAACCGAACTCAGGATCGGGCGGGCAACAAACGGCAGAAAGGGGTGCAGTTCGTGAGAATCCAGACACTTGCTTTGAAGAACTTCCGGTCTCACCAGGAGACGGCGCTGGAGCTAGATCGATTCACTTTCATCCGCGGGCCAAATGGCTGCGGCAAGAGTTCCATCCAGATGGCTCTGGAATACCTGTTCACGGGACGATGCGCACTGACGGATGCGATTGGCCGCGGAGCCGAGGCCTTGATCCGTTCCGGTGAAAAAGAGCTTGCAGTCTCGGCAACGCTCGAAAGCGGGGAGACGATCTGCCGGCGGCGCACACCCCGAGCGCAGATCGTCGAGATCAATGGAAACAGAGTGCCGGTCGATGCCGCAGAGAACTTCCTAACCAATCAGTTCGGCGTCGCCGACGTGTTGTCTGCGGTACTGAACTCTGGCCGCTTCGTCGAAATGCCGCAAGCAGAGCAACGGAGATTCTTGGCCCAGTTGATCGGAGCCGGGAAAGTCGAGATCCCGGTGGAAATCCGCGACGCGCTCTGTGCCGTCAAAGAGGAACCGCCCATCCTGACAAGCGTCGGCGATGTCGAGGCCGCGCATAAACGCTTCCACGGCTTGCGCAAGGAAGCCGGCCGCGCTCTGAAGGCCTTTGGCCATACGGAAAAACCGGATATCCCGCCGGACCTCCCGACTGTCCAGGAGGTAGGACAGAAGCTCGAAGGGCTGCGGCAACAACGGGAGCGACTCATCGCACAAAAGGCGGAGGAAGACGCCTGTCGGCAGAATGCCCAAATCCGGTGGAGGCAGGTGCAAGCGGAAATCGACGAGATTTCGGCCAACATCCTGAGCCCCAGCGAAGAGCAAGAATTGCTGCGACGCGAAGCGCAGCGAAGCCACGCCGACGCGCTGGGCCAGGAATTGGCGGCGCTGCTTGCCGAACAAAGGACGGTCGAAAAAGCGCGAGCGACCGCCCAAGGATTCAAAGAGAAGTGCCCCACGTGCGGACAGCCGGTCTCGGCGGCAATGAAGGCGAAAGAGGGAGAGGCCCTGCGTGAACGGCTGGCAAGCCTCGAAGTCCTGATTCAAGGAACGCGAGAGAAACTAGACGGGTGCGCCGACATCGAAGCGGCGATGTCACCTCTTGACGCCCACCGCCGAGCTGTCGCGCGGCGCGCGAGGCTGCTCGAAGGACAATCCGAGGTTCAGGCCGTACAGCAACCAGATGCGGCCGGTCTCGAAAGTCGCATGACCATCCTTGCGGAAAGAATCAACAACGGGAACCGCGTGCTCGAAAAAATCCGACAGGTTCAAGCCTCCCAAGAAAACTGGGAGGCGCAAGTCAGAGGGAAGTCGAGCGTAGAGGCGAGAATCGGCCTCCTCGACAAGCTCGTCGAATTCCTCGCGCCGAGCGGCGCCTGGATGGGGCAAGCAAGCGGCCGCATCGGCTCATTCGCCGAGAGCTTGAACCAACGGCTCGCAGCTTTCGGTTACACTTGCGCGTTCCGCCTCAAGCCATTCGAGGTCCGTATCAGCTCGTCGACGGACCATTGGCGGGGGCTCTGTTTGCAGCAGATCTCGGAGTCAGAGCGCTTTCGATTCAGTGTAGCCTTCCAGCTGGCCGTCGCCAGTGCGGCGGGAATTCGATTCATCGTTATTGATGGCGCCGATCGATTGGACAAGGAGAGGCGGAAATTGCTTACGGCCCTGCTGTCGAACAGCGATGTCGAGCAGGCCATCGTGCTGGCCACCAGTGAAGAACCACCGCCGTCGGTCCTGCCCGCGGGTGTGAGATTTCTCAGCCTCGGCGGGGGCATGAAACACGATCAGAGAGTGGGCTACTTTGAATCGAGCCCGACTTGCAAGAGCGGCTTTAGTACGCCATGAGAAGTTCATGCCAAAACGGAATAAGCATTCGGAAGACGTCAAAGCAGTGCAAATCTCGAATTTCTGTTTTGATTCATTTCCCCGATTCCCGGCCCAACAGGTCTCAACGGCAATCTCCGTTGCCGCCTCCGTTGCCGCCGCATTCAGGTGGATGAGCTATGGGTTTATTAGTCGGATATGGTACCATTGCGTTTTGCCTGCATCGAATTTATCGTTGAAATCATCCTAAAGCATGGAGTAATGTGCCCACCCGAAGGATGGCTTATGCCAGTTGCTAAGAAAAACAGGACGCACGGCACGAAATGGGTCACCCGCCTTCAGGCAAAGGCCGTTCTCGATGCTAGGGCTAGGCGTGTGCTCAATATATCCGGGGATGAATTCATCGCAAAATGGAATGCGGGAGAATTTCGGAAAATGGATTCTGGAGATTGCCCCGGCGTCATTGAACTTGCACTGCTAGCGCCGAAAACGGGAAAATTGCGTGCCCGGTCGAAACAAAAGCGACGCAATAGATAGCTTCTGCCATTTCTTCAAAGAGTCGCTGTCCTGCCTGACAGATGCCTATTTGCACCCGATTCAAAAATCAGCAAATCGTTTCTTGCTAACGTACGAACCGCCCGCCGCACTGCTGTGCGACCACCCGCGAACCGTATCTATAGCGCAAGAGTTTTCAGTGCGAAGTGACCGTGAAGGCGGTAGGTACAAGGTCAAGACGCATCAGTACAGCTATAGCCTTAACGGGCAAGAAGACGGTGAATGGAAGGAAATCGTCTCTTACCACTGGCATCCAGAGGGCACTGCAGTGTCTTTTCCGCACGCCCACATTGGCTGCGTCCCAAGAGTTCACTTCCCGACCGCGAGAGTATCCGTCGAAAAATTCATCCGGATGCTCATCGATTATTACGACATGGCGCCGATTATCGCCGAATCGAGATGGAAGCCTATCTTAAAGCGCAATGACCAAGCGTTCGATGCAATGGCAACGTGGAAATAGTTGAAAAATTGAAAGTAGCCCACTCCCCCACGATCAGATCATTGCCGCCCTCCCGCGAGAATCCCGTGCCAGGGGCTACGCACACCGATGAGTGCAAAACTCTGTGGCAGGGATAATCTATAAGGGTGTATATGATCTTACAGTCCTGACCTAAAGAGCTTCCGCCGGCCGTAACGGTCCCCCCCAACAGCGGCCCACTAGGCCCGCTCGTGTCGAGGTTGGCGATCGCCTCCGCCGCTTCTCACGGCCTCGTCTCTTTTTCTGCGGTAATTCGCATCGCAATGCCGGTCACGCGACCCACAATTTCCGCCTGAGCCGGGTAGTCGAAGCGGCGCACGTCCTGGTGGGAGTGAGGGTGGGGAATAATGATCAACTGCCCGCGGTCGACTTGGCACCAACTGCAAACGTAGCCGATGCGAAGCTCCACGAAGTAGACCGGGCGGTCGAATTCCGTCTTCCATTTCTCGACGCTGATCTTTCTCTGGCTGGCGTCGATTTGCACAAGCGAACCCGGACGGATGAGAGGATAAAGAGTGTAGTCTTCGAGACCGATATAGCCGTAGACGGATTTGTGCAGGTCGAGATGCTGCAGGAAGCCGACAGGAATTTGGTTCCATTTTTCGACGACCTGCGCAAGCAGGTTTGTTCTCTCGAGCCGGAATTCCGGCTTGAACTCGACCGGCAGCGAAACCTTTTCGACTTCGAGATCGGAACCGCTGTCCAGGAGATGTGTTTTGGGGACTCCGATCGACAGGCGATATCGGTTCAAGTCTCCCAGCGGGAGTCCGTAATAGGAGACCAGCTCCGTAATTCTGCGGTTATACACGGCGCTGAAGGTGTGAAACTTATAAATGCTCGGAGTGAACTTGCCGTTTTCGATGTCCGTCACCCAGGCGTGGGAAATATGGTATTCGCGGTTGCGTCTTTCTTCCGCGATCCTCCCGCTCTTCTCCTCGACGTCGCGTGTGGTTAATCCGAGACTCTCGCGCAGTGCCTTCAGACGCTTCCCGGCGCTTGGATTAGGCTTGCCTGCGTCCATTGGCGGAAATCCTACCCTCGCCTCTCGTCCCTGTCCAGCTACGTAACTCTTCTTTCATCCATATACGGGTTTGGCCCATTCCGCTGAAAATTCTGCTACTGGTCACAATTGCGGCCAGCGGAGCAATTTGTTCCCTCGACACGGGGCGTCTTCGATATACACGGAGGAATTAACCGGTGCGCGTGCCCATGGACAGAGCGCTCGAAGTTCGGGAGATTCTCGCAACACGCGGCTTGACTCTCTACGGCGTTTCCCGGCGCTCCACCGAGCTTTTTGGCCGTCCGTCGCGGTTCCATATTCCTCACAACCTGTATTACGATCTGACGCGCCATGGTTCGACCCCCACGATCTGGCAGATGCTCGCGCTCAGCCAGATCACCGAATACCGGCTGTCGGACTGGCTCGCGGTGTTCGGTTTTGACCTCGATGCCATGGCCCGGTTGCAGCTGCTGATTCCGAGACCACGCACCACCGTCCAGCATTTACGACACGCGTGAGTGGATTCCCTGGTTTGTGGACGCGCCGCAGGCCGGGCCGACGCCGGAGATCGCGCCGCTGGGACGACTCCTGGCACCGGCGCCGCCGGAACGAGCCATGGACTTACTGGCGCTCCAGAAGAAAGCGTTCCTCTATGCCCGGATCGGCCATCGGGACCCGTACGCTCTGCCCTCTTTTGTTCCCGGGAGCATCGTCCGAGCGGACCCGCGGCGTCCGGAAGAATGGCGCGTCTCGCGTAACACGAACAGCGAAGGGCCTTTTTTCCTCGTGGAACACGACGGCGGATGGATTTGTTCGCGGCTCATTCCGTTGGCTAAGGACCGGGTCTTGCTCCATTGTCCGCAACGGCCTTGCTTCGAGCGTGAGTTACACATCGGAAGAGGCGCCAGAGTCCTGGGAGTCATCGACGCCGAAATCCGCCCGCTGATCTCGCTTCGTCCCGGCTGGGCCGCGCCGAAATCAGCGGCTGCTCGCAACCCGCGGCCCGGCTTGCCGACCGAAGCGACCAGCTTGAAGGATCTTCTGCGGGGTTCGCGCTTGCGCGCGGGCCTGTCGTTTCGAGAGGCATCCTCGGTCAGCCGCTTGATCGCTCGCCAACTCTCCGATGAACTCTATTTCGCCGCCGTGAGCACACTCTCGGATTACGAAGTGCTGCCCGCGCCTCCCCGGCACATGCAAAAAATCATCACGCTCTGTGTTCTCTACGGCATCGGATTCGACCAATTTCTGCGCGCCGCTCGCTTGCCACTCGAGAAAGCCGGGCGCGAGCCGATTCCCGACGAGTTTGTCCACAGACAACCGTCCGGCCGGGATGACGATCTCCGGACCGGCGGTCCCGACGATGTCCCGGCGCCCGGCGGTTTTCTCGCCGCTCTCGTCCGTCAATGGGAAGAAATCCCGCTCTTCCTCAGATTCTCACTCGACGTAATCACCGGCCTCAAGCAGTTCTCTCTTTCCAATGTGTTTTGGGTGGGAGGCGAAAAAGGGCCGCGCCACCGGCTGCTCATCGGCGCCGTATTCGTGGTCGTCAACCGCAGAGCGAGGAAACCCTCCCCGCGGACGGAGGAGGCCCTCTGCGAAAAGCCGCTCTACGTGATTCTCAAACGGGACGGCGCCTATCTCTGCGGCCGTTGCAGTCTCGACCAAGGAGACCTTGTCCTTCATGGCTATCCCCGGGGGCCAGCCGGCGCGCAACGATTCCAGAATGGCGTTGACGCCGAGGTCGTCGGCCAAGTCACGACGATTCTGAGGCGGCTTCTTTGACGCGGGACGACCTACAACGATCCCGACTCTATATAGCAATAATGCGATAATCCAAACTGACAGGAAACTTCAGGACAACATGAGCGGCGAATTCACGGATCATGCTTGCCTGTCGCTATGGAAGGCTTGACGCGGATATAATAATATATGTATAATGATATGCAGAGAGGTCGTGACCTGAAGCCCGTCAGATGGATTGGAACGTCGCTCAGGGATTTGCGGTCCTTTCCTCGCGAAGCCAGGATCGACATTGGGCACGCGCTCTTCACGGCCCAGGAAGGCAAGACCGATCCTGCCGCCAAACCTCTTCGGGGCTTCGGCGGCGCCAGTGTCCTCGAGATTGTGTCATCGCATCACGGTAATGCGTGGCGGGGCGTTTACACGGTGCGTTTTCACAATGCGGTCTATGTTCTGCACGTATTTCAAAAGAAGTCCACGAAAGGTATAGCGACACCGACAAGGGAAATCGATTTGATCAAGCGACGGCTGGTCGAAGCCGAGCAGGACCACAAAGAAAGGCAGGCCTGAAATGAAAACAAAAGGGAGAAAAAGAAACAATCATGTTGCCCGCGTAACGGAAGGCAGCGGAAACATATTCGCAGACCTTGGCCTTCCGAATCCTGAACAAGAGCTGCTCAAGGCGCAGCTCACGCTGCAAATCTATACGATCCTCAAGGACAGCGGCATGACACAGATGGAGATCGCCAAAATTCTCAGTGTCCAGCAACCTCAGGTTTCCTTGCTGATGCGGAACCGCGCGGGCAGTTTTTCCGTTGGACGCCTTATGGAATTTCTCACGGCTCTACGTCGAGACATCGAAATCACCGTCCGGCCTACCCGCAAGGAGCATGGCGCACTCTCGGTTATCTCTGCCTGAACTCCGATTCGGTTCTACGCCCCCGTGCCTTATTTGCTGCGTACTGGGCTAAAGTAGGCGGGGCGTGGCAAACTTGCCATGAATTCACCCAAGAAAGTTCCAAGCTCCCCATCGGGCGCGCCGGCGTACTTCCCCTGGGCACAACTTACAGCTCATTTTCGGGATGCCTCACCGGATGCCGACAAACGGATTCTCGATGAGAATCCCAGCAATCCTCTGCCCAGCGTTTAAATCTTCAGACAGAATGCGAGTCGCGCCGTTTTTTGAGGCCGCTGAAACAATCAGGGCATCCCAGAAACCAATTTGCGATTCGTCCTCGATCCGAAATGCCGAGGCAATTTCAGTTGGAGTGGTTTCCGCGCACCAGATTGCATAGCTGCTCACTACAAGGCGTGCCAAGTGTTTTGACAAGGGCGAGGAGATCTTTCGTGTCACGTTGACGTAGAATTCTTGGAGTACCTGGACGCTAAGAACACCGGTTCGCTCGCTCCAGAGGTCACGGAGAACCGACTTTGCAATTTGGTGCTTCGCACCCGCATCCGTGTCATGCGCGTAGATCAAGATATTCGTATCGATGAACGTCTTACCGCTCATGGAGTTCATCTCGGCTGACTCGGATCACGCCGCCCAGGTGAAAGCCCTGATCGAGCAAGGTCATCGCCTGCCGCTCGGCCCGTTCGTAGGCTTCTTCCTCGCCTACGAGTGTTTCAATCTGCTGAGCCAGGAGGCCGCTGATGGAAGTTGAACGCCGAGCGGCGAAGACCTTGGCCTTCTGAACTGTTTTTCGGTCAAGGCTGATCGTTACATTTTGCTTCCCATTTCTCTTGCCACTCGCCATGATTTTTCCTCTCTTACACGTACAATACGTGTAGCACGTATGTTACGTGTAGTCAAGGGGTGGCCTGGTGTGCCTAGCGTTGGATTCAAGGCAAACTCATCTAGCTCCGATTGCGTTACGGATACATAATCTCGACTAAGCCCAAGAATTCGCTGAGGGAGTTTGGGGGAATCGTCCCCCTTAGGCGCGTCAACACCTCAGAATAACTCGCCTGTGCCGGTTTGCCCGTTTCAAAGCTTTCCGGTTTGGCCAGCAGGATAAGCCCAGTGATATATACCAACGCAGGCCGTTCGGCTGCCGCAGGAGTTTCGCTTCGAGCGGTGATCGCGTACGTATTCGGCGTACTGATCAAGGCGTTCTACTAGAACCACTGATTCCAAACGCCGCGAATTGGTTCGATGAACTGGATCGGTTTAATTTGGAACCGTTCATGCCTACGCGTGGCAAGCAACCAATCACGCCGCGCCGCGAAATCTTTAAGTGAACGATCTGCTCGATACCAATGCGTGCATCCTTGAAATACGGTACGCGTAATCGTCATGCTACTTCGCGACTTGAAGCGAAAGGCAGTATCCTCGCAGGTCTTCAGCGAGTATCCAAATGCGAGGGGGCCTGCGCTTCGCGCGGCATGGCGCCCGCAAGCAGAAGAACGGCGCCGCAAAACA
>DASZCH010000232.1:0-27150 GCA_035943235.1 Candidatus Acidiferrales bacterium | reverse complement strand
GATGTACTCGGTGCCGCCGAATTGCGCGAGGGCGCGGCGACGCGCTTCACCGGAACTCATGCCTGCGGCAACGTTCTCCGCGATTTGCTGCTCGACGTGGAATCGCAGTTCAGAGTCGAGCTGCCTATCTAGCTTCTCCCTGCCAAATAATCGCCTGAGCCAGCGCATGGATTGCCTCCAGCGTCGTGTACATCAACTTCGACGGCCATCTTGCACGTGCAAAAGCAACCGCACAAAAACTCACTCATACCGCAGTGCGACCATGGGATCGACGCGCATCGCGCGCCGCGCCGGAATGTACGTCGCCACAAACGCAACCGTCACCATGGCCACGACGGCCAGCGCGAGTGACCATGGGTCAATCGGCTTCACGCCAAACAAAAGCTGCTGAACCAGACGCGTAATCCAGATTGACGCCAGGAGCCCAGCGGCGATTCCCACCGAGAGCACGACAACCGCGTCGCGCAAAACGAGGCGAATAATCGAGCCCTGCTGCGCACCGAGGGCCATGCGAATGCCGATCTCGTGCGTGCGCTGCGTAACCGCGTAAGCCATCACGCCATAGAGGCCAATAGCCGTGAGCAGCAGCGCGAGGCTGCCAAAGAAACCCGACAGAACAGCCATCAGATGCTCTTGCAGCACGGAATCGTCCGCTTGCTGCTTTAGTGTAGTGAATTGTAGAGAAGCGGATTTGTTGATACCGGCCATGGCGTCGCGCACGGCAGGAATCAGCGCACCAGGCGCGGTCGCCGTGCGAATTTCGAAGATAGTGTCTTCACCAACGGCGGCGCTCATCTGTGCAAGAGGAAAGTACGCGGTAGACAAGAAATCCTGAGCCAGTGAGTCATATTTGGCGTTTTGTACCACGCCAATGATTTCGAGCGGTTGATTCACGGAGTGGCTTCCGGGGAACGACAGATGCTTCCCGATGGGGTCCTGCCCTGGGAAATAGGTCTGCGCCAGCAACTGATTGACAATGACAACGCGCGTGGACGCGGCTGAATCGCGCGCATCAAAGTTGCGGCCTTCAAGGAGCAGAGTGCGCATGGTCGAGAAGTATCCGGGCGTCACCCAATTCAGATAGACAAGCGGTTCAAGGCCGCTGGGTGGTTGATAGCCTGGTACGGTGACGTCCATGTTCCATTCGCTGCCGGAGAGCGGCATGAGCCAACATTGACTGGCAGATACAACCCCTGGGAGCGCTTGCAATTTTGCGAGAATTTGGCCGTAGAGCGGCACGAGCGCAGCGTCGGGCAGCTTTGCGCCGTGAACATTTGTGTCGACCAACAGGACCTTGTTGGGGTCGAAGCCGGCATTGAGCGTCATTAAATTCGCGAGTGTGCGGATAAAGAGTCCGGTGCCGATCAGCAGAATCAAGGAAAGAGCAACCTGCACGGCGACGATCCAGCGCGCCGTAACCGACTGAGAACCGCCCCCCGCGCCCTGCGACCGGCCTTCTTTCATCGCCGACATTGCGGAAACGTGCGTGGCGCGGAACGCCGGCAAAATTCCAAAGAGCAAACCGCAGAGCACGGCGACGGCAACAGTGAATACCAATACGCGGTCGTCGATTTTCAAATCAAGAAAAACCTGGCTCTGCTGTGCGGAAACGAACCGGACCAGCAAGGCGCTGCCCCAGCGTGCGAAGAAAACACCAAGGAGCGCGCCCACGCCGGAGAGAACGATGCTTTCCGTGAGCACCTGACGGATCAATCGTCCGCGCGAAGCGCCGAGCGACAGGCGGACGGCAATTTCTTTTTGGCGCGCAGCCGAGCGCGCGAGGAGGAGGCTCGCGATGTTCGCGCAGGCGATGAGGAGAACGAGCGCGACAACAAACATCAGGATTTCGAGCGGCTGGCCATACTGCTGGCGCAGCCCGGAAAAGCCGGCGGCCCCGGTTGCCGCAGGAACGGTAAAAAATGTGTTCTTGCGAAACACATCCTGCGATTTCGGAGGAAATTCCGGGGGAACCACCGCGCCGAAAAGAAGCGGCGATAGAGCCTTCATGCGCGCATTGGCTTGTTCGACGGAGACTCCCGGTTTCAGCCGGCCCATCATGGACAACCACCACGAAGCGCGCGCATCAAGAGACCTTCCGAGAATCGCTGCCGCACAGACGGGAATAGCGACATCGAAGGGAGTGCCGATTTCCGTCCCGGAAAAGCCGCGCTGCGCCACACCGATTATCGGAAAGCTATAGCCGCTGAGCCGAATGAAACTGCCGATCGCGCTTTCCGCGCCGCCGTAATGGCTCTGCCAAAAGCCATAGCCCAGAACAGCGACGCCCCTGCACCCGCGCACGTCGTCGGAGGGTGCTAGCAGTCGGCCTGCTGCCGGGCGCACTCCCAGCGTGGTAAAGTAAGCGCCGCTAGCGTAAACGCCGGAGACAGTATCTTCCTGGCCTCCATTGGCAAGATCGAAATTAGCGAGCCTCCAGGCAAACACACTGGCAAATGCATCCTGATGATCGCGCACCTGCTCCCAGATCGGATTGGTGACAGTCCAGCGCGGATTTTCAGACATGGGGGACTTGAACTCGATTTGCACGAGCTGCTGAGGATTCTGCACGGGCAGCATGCGCAGCATGACGGCGTCAATAAGGCTGAAGATTGCGGTGTTAGCACCAATGCCCAGCGCGAGGGAAAGCAGCGCGATGCCGGTGACCAGCGGAGTTTTGCGGAGAATGCGAAAGGCGAAACGAACGTCCTGCAGAAGGGATTCGAGGAAATGCGTGCCGCGGGCGTCGCGGGTTTCTTCCTTCATGTATTCAAGCCCGCCGAATTGCGCGAGGGCGCGGCGGCGCGCTTCACCTGAACTCATGCCCGCCGCAATGTTGTCAGCGATTTGCTGCTCGACGTGGAAACGCAATTCGGCGTCGAGCTGCGTTTCGAGTTTGCCTCTGCGGAATAGCCGCGTGAGCCAGCGCATGACGTGACCTCCAAAAAGACAAACGCTGGGCGGGATAAACCCGCCCCTACAAGGGCCGAAATGCCTGCGCTACTCGGCGGTGCGCAAAATTAGCGCGACGGCGTCCGAAAGGCGCGCCCAATTTAGGACCTCCGCTTCCAGTTGTTTGCGGCCCTTTTTCGTCAGCTTATAAAATTTCGCTTCGCGGCCACTGCTTGCCTCGCGCCATTCGGCCTCAAGCCATCCGCGATTTTCCAGGCGGTGCAAAGCCGGATAAAGCGAGCCTTGCTGCACCTGAAAAAACTCTTTGGAAATTTGCTGGATGCGCTGAGAAATTGCGTAGCCGTGAATCGGACCGAGCGCGACAATTTTGAGAATCAACATGTCGAGCGTGCCCTTGAGCATCTCGGATTTGTCTTCGGCCATCTCAGCGCACCTCGTCAGCGGATATTTTCAGCCACTCTTTCTAGTCGCCCAGCATCGTGATGCCTAGAATTCCTACATGTATGCCTAGTTGTTCTATGTGTCAAGAAAAAAGTGCGGTCCGCGTAGCGCTCCTCCGTGGCGATTTCATGATTTCTAATCAACACGGTGGGGATTAGAATTGCCCGTAACTTACACAAAACACAGAGTCGCTCCGTTTCTAATCGGCACAGAAATCGACATTTTGCGAATTCGAGCGGAAGCCATTTTTAATCGTAAAAAACGCTATAGAAGCAATGAAAGGAAGCTGGCACCGTGCGGAATTGTCGCGCCGAAGTTTTCGGCGACGGTTTGCCCCATGTCGGCGAGCGTGGCGCGGATGCCGAGACTTGCGCTGGCGCGGCCAGTTGCCGACATGCTCGACGAATAACAAACGATGGGCACGTATTCTCGCGAATGGTCCGTCGTCGGATTCACGGGATCCGGATCGCAGCCATGGTCAGCGGTGAGAATGAGCAGATCGGAATCTTTCAGGGCATTGAGAAATGGGCCGAGAAGCGCATCAAATTCCTCAAGTGAACGCGCGAAGCCTTCCACGTCTTTGCGATGGCCGTAAAGCATGTCGAAATCGACGAGATTCGCAAAAATCAGTCCGGTCGGCCGCCGCGCGAGTGATTCGCTCAGCTTCGCCATGCCGTCGGCGTTGTTTTTCGTTGTCACGTAATCTTCAACGCCACGGCCATTATAAATATCGTGAATTTTCCCGACGCCGAATACGGGAATCTTGCGCTCGGCGAGAACGTCGAGAAGCATCGGGCGCGGCGGCTCGACGGCGTAGTCGTGGCGTCGCTCGGTGCGCCGGTAATTTCCGGGCGTGCCGGTGAACGGACGCGCAATGACGCGGCCAACGCGATGCGGGCCATCGAGAAATTTGCGCGCGATTTCGCACATTTTGTAGAGTTCGGCGATGGGGATAGTTTCTTCGTGCACGGCGATTTGAAAAACGCTGTCGCCCGAAGTGTAAACAATTGGGTAGCCTGTGCGCTGATGCTCTTCGCCGAGTTCCTTGATAATTTCCGTGCCGGACGCCGGTTTGTTGCCTATTGTTTTGCGGCCGATGGCGCGCTCGAATTTCTCGATCAAGTCGCGCGGAAATCCGTTCTTGTAAACGGGGAACGCCTGCTCGAGCCAGATGCCCGCCATTTCCCAGTGGCCGGTGGTCGTATCTTTGCCGGGTGAAACAGTGATTCCCTTCCCGAAGGCGCCGGCGGGATGCGCGGGCGCGTCGAGATGCGCGAGCGGTTTGATGTTGGCGAGTCCAAGGTGAACGAGATTCGGCAAGTGCAACGGGCGCGAGCGCGCGATATGGCCGAGCGTGTCGCGGCCCACGTCTCCGTAATCGGCGGCATCGGGAAGTTCACCGATGCCTACGCTGTCGAGCACGATCCAGATGATCCGTGCGAAAGATTGAACTGGCGACACTGTTTCCCTTTCACGCCGAATTTATCATAAGTTCAGCGTCCAGTTTATCTTGCGAACAATAACGAACAGCGCTGTGCCTCGATTTTGGCAACGAGAAAAGCGCATTTGCGAGGCGCTTGCGCGCAGACGTATAATTATTGGTTTACGCCTATGGCAACGAAACCCACAGAGAGCGTGCCGGCCGATTTGACGCCTCCGCCCGCCGCTCCAACCAAGAAATCCAAGCTTCAAACGAAACGTAGCTCTGCAGCCGGACAACAATTGCCGAGCGGCGCGGAGTTGGGCGAAGACGCGATACGTGTGCGCGGAGCGCGCGTGCACAATTTGAGGAACATTGATTTTGAGATTCCGCACAATGCGATCACGGTGGTGACGGGCGTGTCAGGCTCCGGGAAATCGAGCCTTGCGTTCGACACGGTGTATGCGGAGGGACAGCGGCGATACATTGAATCGCTTTCAGCG
Source organism: Candidatus Acidiferrales bacterium (assembly GCA_035943235.1). Lineage (GTDB taxonomy): Bacteria > Acidobacteriota > Terriglobia > Acidiferrales > UBA7541 > DAHUXN01. Next base: position 21,876 of record DASZCH010000232.1, on the reverse strand, counting down.
TACGCGCGGCAGTTCTTGGAGCGCATCGAGAAACCGGACGTCGACGAAGTGACGGGAATCGCGCCCGCGATTGCGATACGGCAAAAAAATTCGACGCGGAACCCGCGCTCGACCGTGGCGACCGCGACGGAGATTTACGATTACCTGCGGCTGCTCTACGCGCGCGTGGGACACACGTTCTGCGTGAAGTGCGGCGCAGAAGTGAAGAAAGACACAATCGACGAAATCGCGGAGCGCGTGCTGAAGTTGCCGGCGGGGCGTCGATTCTATGTGCTCTACCGGCTTGTGTTGCAGACGGAAACTCCGGCGGATCCGACGAAACCAGGGCGCGCACGAAAAACATTGCCCGCGGCGGAATCCGTAAAGCAAACGCTGGGCAGTTTGCAGAAGCGTGGATTCAACCGGCTGTATCAGGGCGGACACGTGTATGAATTCTCTTCTCCGGAAACGCTGCTCGATGTGAATTTTGCGAAGCCAGTGTATGTGCTTGTCGACCGGCTCGCGCTCGCGCCGGAAATCCGTTCGCGGCTGATGGATTCGATTGAGATTTGCTATCGCGAAGGACGCAGCGAAGCGATTCTGGAATTTGTGCCCGAAACGGCGGGTGCGGCATCGGAGCGAATGATTTTCAGCGAGCGCTTCGAGTGCAAGAAATGTGGAATCGTTTATCAGGAACCCGAGCCGCGTCTGTTTTCGTTCAACAATCCTTACGGCGCGTGCCCGCGATGTCAGGGATTCGGGAACACGATTGATTTCGATCTCGATCGCGTGATCCCCGATAAGGGTAAGACGCTGGCTGAGGGCGCGATTGAGCCGTGGACGAAACCGCGCTACCGGCAAGTGGTGCAGGATCTGAAAACGTATGCGAAGGCCAAAGGAATTCCGGTCAATGTGCCGTTCCGGCAGCTCACGGAGCAGCAGCGCAAGTGGATTATTGATGGCGATCCGAAGGAAGATTTCGAAGGCGTGACGCCGTTTTTCAAGCGCCTCGAATACAAGAAATACAAATTGTACATACGCGTGTTTCTGAGCCGGTATCGCGGGTACGCGACGTGTCCCGATTGCAAGGGAACGCGGCTGCGGCAGGAAGCGCGGGCTGTGCGCGTGGCGGGAAAGTCGATTACCGAAGCGTGCGCGATGACCGTGGCGGAGGCGCGCGCGTTTTTTAGCGGAATGCGACTCAGTCCGGCGGAAACGACGATTGCGGGAAAAGTGCTGGAAGAAGTGCAGCAGCGGCTCCGATTTCTGGATGAAGTAGGGCTGGATTATTTGACGCTGGACCGGCTGACGTCCACGTTGTCCGGTGGAGAATCGCAGAGGATACAACTGGCGACTTCGCTGGGGTCGCATCTGGTGGGCGCGCTGTACGTACTCGATGAGCCGTCAATTGGATTGCATCCGCGAGATACGCACCGGCTGATTTCGATTCTGAAGAGTTTGCGCGAACTCGGAAACACTTTGCTTGTGGTCGAGCACGATGCGGACACGATTCGCGCGGCGGATTACGTGATGGATTTGGGCCCTGGAGCGGGCGAGTATGGCGGAAAAATCACATTTGCCGGCACGCAAGAGGAACTCGCGGCGGACACGCATTCGCTGACGGCGCGTTATTTAAGCGGCGAGATGCACATTCCCGTGCCGAGAACGCGGCGGAAAACGCAGGGCAAGTTTCTGAAGATTTTGAAAGCGCGCAGCCACAATTTGAAGGAAATCGATCTGATGATCCCGTTGGGAATGATCGTGGCGATCACGGGCGTTTCGGGCTCTGGGAAATCGACGCTTGTTTACGACGTGCTGCACAAGACACTGCAAGCAAAACGAAACGGCGGGAATTGGCGCGAGGCGTGCGAGAACATTGAAGGCGACGCGGCGTTGAGCGCGGTGGAACTTGTGGACCAGTCGCCGATAGGGCGGACTCCGCGGTCGAATCCGGCGACGTATTTGAAGGCGTTCGATCCGATTCGCGAGATATTCGCTTCAACACCCGACGCGAAAAAGCGCGGCTACACGGCGGGGCATTTTTCGTTCAACATTCCAGGCGGAAGATGCGAAGCATGCCAGGGCGACGGCACGGTGACCGTCGAGATGAGATTTTTGGCGGACGTGGAGTTGATTTGCGAAGAATGCAAAGGTACGCGGTACAAAAGCGGGATTCTCGATGTGCGGTACCATGGAAAAAATGTCCATGATGTGCTTGAAATGACGGTGCACGAAGCGCTGGCGTTTTTCGCGGGCACGCCGAAGGTCACGGCGAAGCTGAAAATCCTGGAGGAAGTCGGCCTGGGATATTTGCGGCTGGGGCAGTCAGCGTCGACGCTATCGGGAGGCGAGGCGCAACGTTTGAAACTGGCGGCGCATCTTACGCGGCAAGAGAACACCGGAGTCCTGTATATTTTCGATGAGCCGACGACAGGGCTGCATTTCGACGACATTTCAAAATTGCTGGCGGCGTTCCGGAAATTGCTCGAAGGCGGGGCTTCGGTGCTGATCATCGAGCACAACTTGGACGTCATCAAATCGGCTGATTGGGTGATCGATTTGGGGCCCGAGGGCGGAGAGCGCGGGGGACGTTTGGTCGCGTGCGGAACGCCGGAACAAGTGGCGCGGAACGCGCAGTCATATACGGGAAAGTTCCTCGCGCGCGTGTTGAATGAAGGCGCGCGCGAAAACACGAATCATCGCAATCATACTCCATGAAATTCTCGCGAAACGCGGCTGCGATTTTGCTGTTGGTGATTTTTGCGGCTGCGCCCCAGTTAGCCAATCCACAATCGAGGCACAGCTCGCACCGGAAGGTCACCTCTGTTTCGCCGCAGGAGCAAGCGCTGCATGAGTTGCTGGTGCAAGCGAAAGCGGCCGCTGACAAGAACGACTACGCAACGGCGGCGACGGACTATGAGAAATACCTGGCACAAAAGCCGGATGATGCGGCGGCGCATTTCGATTTGGGTTACGTTTACACCGCGCAGAAACAACGAGACAAAGCCGTCATGGAATATCGCAAGGCGGTCGTGCTGGATCCGAAGATGGCACAGGCATATTTGAATCTCGGAATCAGTTTGCTCGAGGACAATCCGAAGGGCGCGATCGCGCCTTTGCGGAAAGCGACAGAGTTGAATTACGACTATGCGCAGGGCCACTACTTGCTGGGCACGGCGGAGGAACGCGCAGGACAGCCGACCGACGCGGTGAAGGAATACACAATCGCGGTGAAGCTTGACCCAAACGATTATTCGAGCCACTTTGCACTGGCGCGTGCGGAACTAGCCGCGGGAAACGCGATTGCAGCGGAGCCAGAGTTTCGAGAAGCGTTGAAGCTGAAGGCGAACAATGCGGAAGCTGAGCTTGGGCTGGCGCAAAGCTTGATCGAGCAGAAGAAATCGGCGGACGCGGCGGCGGCGCTGAATGATTACTTGCGGGAAAATCCGGAAGACGCGAAGGCGCGCGTGATGCGGGCGTCTCTGCTTACGGAGTTGGGCAAGAACGACGAAGCGCTGGCGGAACTGGATCGCGCGAGCAAGCGTGGAACGGAAACACCGGAATCACTGAAATTGCGCGGTGTGATTTATTATAGGGAAAACGATTTCGCGAAGGCAGCAGCCGTCTTGCAAAAAGCCGCGGCGATGGCTCCGCAAGATGCCGGCATACGGGCAAGATGGGGACATGCGTTGCTGGAGACGAAGGACTATGCGGGAGCGGCGAAAGAACTGACGGACGCGCTACGGCTCGACCCAAGTTCGAATGGCGCGTTGCGCGATCTGGTCGCGGCCGAATATCTGGGCAAGAATTATCCCGGAACGCTGGCGGCGCTGAATTTACTGGCCGAACGCGAAACGCCCAAACCCGGAGCGTGGTTCGTGCGCGCAACGTGCTACGACCACATGGGACAGGCCAAAGAGGCTCTGGATGCCTATCACAAATTTCTGGCGATGAATACGGACCAGACGAGCGACCAATATTTCGAAGCGACTGGGCGCGTGCGATTTTTGGAACAAGTGGTCAAGGAAAAAGGACACTGATTATGGCCGGAGGCGCGCTGAGAAGGAACGCTTTGAGAATCGCGATTCCCTGTGCGGCCGTGTTTTTTTGCGGCATGGCGCTCCTGGCACAAACGGCGCGTGTGCAAAAGGACATCGCAAAGTATGAGGCGGATTACGCGAACAAAACGAAGCCCGTGGATCGCGCGAAAGCGGTGGTAAAACTGGGACGTGCCGAATATCTTGCCGCGCGGCAGAGTTTGGACGCGGGCAAAGTCGGCGCGGCATTCGAGTTTTTGAAGAACTACAACGAGCAGGCAATCACGACGCACGATGCGCTCGAAACCATGGCCGTGGATCCTGAAAAACACTCGAACGGATTCCGGCAACTGCAAATTTCAGCGCGCGAGAGTTTGCTGCAGCTTCGTGAAATAACAAGCCGGGTGCCATTTGAGCAGCGGCAATCTTTTGAAGTATTGGAAAAGGATCTCGATGCGCTGGACAAGAAGCTAATTCTGGAATTATTTCCGCGGCAGCCGGGACACAAACTCAAGGACGAAAAGAAACACGATTAGGAGGCACCGTGAGGAACAAACTGAACGTGCCGGCAGTTTTAGGATTGCTTGCGTGCCTGATCGCAGGCTCGGCGTCCATGAAAATGGTGGCCGCGCAGGAAAAGCCCGATTTTCTGAGTCCGGCGGAAGCCGACAAGGTGCGCGACGCGCAGGATCCGAACGAGCGCGTGAAATTATTCTTGGACTTCGCAGCCGATCGGCTGAAGAAATTGCAGTACGAATTGCAGCTAAAATCACCTCAGATGCACAAAGATGAGCTGCTGAACGGCTTGCTGAGCGCATACGCGGGATGCATTGACGAGGCGGCTGACCGGATACAAGAAGGGCGCGAGACGAATCCTAACATGCGCGCGGCGATCAAGGACATGCAGAAGCGCGGAAAGGAATACTTGGAGTCGCTGCAGAAAATCGAAGGCGCGGGCGGACCGGAACTCAGCACATTCAAAGCTACGCTTGATGACGCGATCGAGGGCACGCAGGACGCGCTGAAGGATGCAAACAAGGCTTCGAAGGAATATGGCGCGGTGCCCGTTCGGAGAAAGCCTTGACGCGACGAACCATTCGAGGCCGGCATGTTCCAGGTGGAGCGCTGGTTTTTCAAAGGATGTACACGCGGCTGAATTGCGAGGGCCGACCGCCGCAGTTTGAAGTGGAATTCTATCCCTATGCGAATTTGACGCACTCAATCCGGCTGCGGCGCGAAATTGCGCGCGTGCGATTGTCGGATTTGTTGCGCGAGGCGCCGCTTGAAGTCATGGAAGCGGCAGCGGCGATTTTGCTGGCGCGGCTTTACCGACGGAGGCTGCCACGCGAAATTCTAAACACGTACAGACAATATTCTCACGGTGCACGAACGCGTCATCGATTACATGCATTGCGAAGAAAGAGGGCGCGTCCCAAGATTGTTCGCGCGCGCGGACAGCATTTTGACTTGGAACCGATGTTCGACGAACTGAACGGGAGATATTTTCAGCAGGGTTTGGCGAGGCCGAAAATCGGGTGGAGCGCGAAACGGTGGCGAAGCCAACTGGGAACTTATGATCCGGCGCTCAATCAGATTGCGATCAATTGTGCGTTGGACCGCGCGGACGTGCCGCAATACGTGATCGGTTACGTGCTGTACCACGAGATGCTGCACCAGAAGCATCCGATGAAACTGGCGCGGTGCAGGCTGGAATCGCATTCGCGCGCGTTTCGGGAAGAGGAAAAAAAGTTCGGCGAATACCAGCGGGCGATGAAATTCCTGGCGCGATTCAGGTAAGGCTTTTGCGACGGGATGGTCTCCCATTGGAATAATCGGACGCGGATGGTAAAGAGCTACCGCGTGGCGGATTTGTCCTTCTGCAATTTTTCCTCGAGTTTGGCGATGCGTTCACGGACTTTCTTGGACTCAGGCGTGCCGGGGAGGATTTTCAGATAGCGCTGGTAATAATCGATGGCGCGGTTTGGGTCATCTTTCTTCTCGTAGGCCTGGCCGAGTTGGAGGCACGGTTCGGCGTAATTCGGTTTGTAAAGCATGGCGTCCTTGAAACGCGCGATGGCGCCGTCAACGTCACCACGCTTCATATAGAATTTGCCGACTTCCACGTCGTGGACGGCGCGCATCGGGTTGTAAGTGGGAGCGGCGGCGGGCGCGGGCGGATTTTGCGCGACGGTGACGCCGCAAAGCAGAAGAAGCGCGAAAGTGGCCGGGAGTTTCGAGAAGACGCTCACTCTTTCAACTTGCCTCGCTAGAATGGATTTGATGGTGTCTGTTAAGATGGCGTTGTCCCGCAAAATCGCGCGAATGAGCGGCGCGACGGCAACAGAATAATTCTTTCCCATGGACCTGCGCGAGAAGGTTTCCGAATTCCCCGTCCAGCCCGGGGTGTATCTGTTCAAAGACGCCGCGGAAAAAATCATTTACGTGGGCAAAGCGAAGCTGCTGCGGCATCGCGTTAAGTCATATTTTCTGGATTCGCGTCAACTGGACGCGAAGACGGGCTCACTGGTGCGGGAAATTGCCGTGGCGGAATACATCGTCGTCGACAATGAGCGAGAGGCACTGGCGCTCGAAAACAATCTGATCAAGCAGCACAAGCCGAAATTCAATATCCTGCTGCGCGACGACAAAACGTATCCATACATCTGCTTCACAGCGGCGGAAGCGTTTCCGCGTGTGTTCGTGACGCGGCGGCTGGAGAAGAACGGCTCGATTTTCTTCGGGCCGTATTTTCCGGCGAGTCTGGCGCACAGGATCGTGCATTTCATCAACCGGTATTTCGGGATTCCGTCGACGAAAATGGAAATGAACAAGCCGCACACGCGCGCATGGCTGGAGTTTTACTTGAGCCGAAGCCTGGGACCGTCGGCCGCAGGGCAAACACTCGAGGAGCGATATGCGGAGGCGGCGCGCGACACGCGCATGTTCCTCGAAGGACGGCGCCGGGACCTGCTGAAAAGCCTGGAAGAGCGGATGCAGCGCGCGGCAGCGGAAGAACGCTTTGAAGCGGCGGCGGGATATCACAGCTTAATTCGCACAATCACAGATATGGAGGAGCGGCAGAAAATCGCCGCGACGGCGGGAGACGACATCGACGTGCTCGCATGGCACGCGGAACCACCACAGGTGGCAGCCAACGTGTTCCATTTGCGCGGCGGACGCGTGGTCGACCGGCGGGAATTTTATTGGGAGGATTTGGCCGAATTCGAGCCGGCGGAATTCGTGACTTCGATGCTCAAGCAAATTTATTTGGAAGCGAGTTACTTGCCGCGATTTATTCATGTTCCGATGGAATTCGAGGAGCGCGCTTTACTGGAAGAGGTATTTTCCGAAAACATCGCGCATCGCGTGGAAATCGTGGCTCCGCAACGCGGACCGAAGCGGGCCTTCCTGGATCTAGTGGAAACGAATTCGAAGCATTCGTTCACGCAGCGATTTCGCGTGGTGAAGCCCACGGCCGAAGCGATTGCGGAAGCGCTCGAACTGGCATTAGGGCTGCCCACCGCGCCGAAGCGAATCGAGAGCTTCGATATTTCGCACATTCAGGGGTCGGACACGGTGGCGTCGATGGTGGTTTGGGAAAACGGCAAGATGAAAAAATCGGATTACCGAAAATTCATCATTCGCGGCGCTGGAGAACACGACGCGGCCATCGATTCACCCAACGCGCGGGCGGCCGAGTCCCAGCCAGAAGACGATCTACTGCGCGACGATTTTGCCAGCATGCGCGAGGCGGTAGGACGGCGCTACCGGCGACTGCTCGATGAGAAACGTGCGATGCCCAGCTTGGTGCTTATCGACGGCGGGATTGGCCAGCTCCACGCGGCGGCGGAAGCGCTGGAAAAACTCAATATCATTGGGCAGCCGCTGGCGAGCATCGCGAAGAAAGAGGAAATTCTCTACGTCTACGGGCACGAGGATGAGCCGATTCGCCTGGACCACCGCTCGCCAATACTTCACTTGGTCCAGCAGATCCGCGACGAAACTCACAGATTCGCGGTGACTTTCCACCGATTGCGGCGAACGAAAGCGCGCCTGCGGACGTCGTTGACCGAGGTGCGGGGCATCGGGCCACAAACAGCCCGAAAGCTCCTCAAGCGATTTGGGAGCCTGGCGCGGTTAAAGCAATTGGACATGGAAGAGCTGGCCGCGCAAATGCCGAGGGCAAAAGCCCAAAGACTGCACGAGTTCCTGCATTCGCGGAACCCATCCTCCAAGTAAGCTCAGGATGACGAGGCATAGCGCCGCTGCTTGCCAGTGTCCCAAGGCCCTTTCCATGCGGCGGCGTATGGATACAGTGAAATTCCTCGTCGAATAAGGGCAGCCCTGCTTGCCCGCGCCATTCCGCGTGTGCTACGGTCGAATCGGAGGTTGCTAACCATGGCGGAAAACGTTGGTTCGAAAGTTAGTTTCTTTCTGGTTGGGCTGGGCATCGGAGCGCTGGTAGGAATTCTGTTCGCGCCGAAATCCGGCGAAGAGACACGAGATTATCTGACCAAGAAGGCAGATGAAGGCCGCGAGTACACGCAGAAGAAAGCGCGTGAGTTGCGGGAGCGCGCCGAGGACCTGATTGAGCGCAGCAAAGAAATCATGAACCGCGAGAAAGGCTCGATCACGGCGGCGGTGGAAGCGGGCAAGGAAACGTACCAGAGAGAGAAATCGAAAGCGCAAGCGCAATAGCTGACGCGGGAGTCGAATAAGCTCATGATCATGACCGGGTGGATGGTCGCGTTCTTTGTGATCGCAGCGATTGCGATTGTGCTGCAAATGGTGATTCTGGCGGGAATGTACATCCAGTTCAAACGCACCAGCACGGAAGTGCATCGCGTCGTCGGCGAGGTGCAGCGGAGACTCGATCCGATTCTGTTCCGGACGAATCGCATGCTCGAAAATTCGGAAGAGAAAATCTCCAGTATTGTGACGGATGCAGCGGAAATGACCCGACTGGCGCGCGGCCAGGCGCAGAAGATAGACCGCGTGGTCAGCGATGCGCTCGAGCGGACGCGCGGCCAGATGATCCGTGCCGACTCAATTCTTACGGGCACGCTCGAAGCGGTCGAAGACGCGGGGATTCACGTGCGGCGGTCCGTTCTGGGGCCATTGCAGCAGGCTTCTGCGGTCCTCAAAGGGATACGCACGGGCATTGACTTTATTCGCGGGCAGCGCGGCCCGCGGGGAAGTTCTGTGGATCAGGACGACGAGTTGTTTATTTGAGATTGCGCAGTTGAGTTAACCCCGATTACAGCCTGCTTGGGCAGGCTGCCTCAATCCCCTTGAAAGTCGAAGACTGTGCCGTGCATTGTACCGCTCTACAACACCGATCGGGTCCCACAAAAATAATAGAGCACGGCAAGAGGTTGTCGCGGCGGAGCATCTTGTGTTGGGAAGAATGTTGCAGCGCCTGGGTTTCGGGCGCCCGGAAGGCAATGGCGCGCTTAACCTGGCGGGCTACTAACGAACCCAGCCGCCGCCGAGGACCGTGTCGGCGGAGTAGAAAACGGCGCCTTGACCGGGGGTTATCGCGCGCTGTGGTTTACAGAAGCGAATGAGCGCCGTGGTGGCGTCCAGAGGCTCAATGAGCGCGCTAGCCGGCGCGTGGCGATGGCGAACCTTTACGTTGGCCTCAATGGGGCGGTCAGGACAAGCGACGGAGATCCAGTTAACGTCGCGGACTTCGCAGACGGACGTGAAAAGCTCGTTGTCGTCGCCGACAATCAGGCGATTGTTGGCGCGGTCGATTTCGACCACATAAATCGGGCGCCCGGTGGCGAAGCCGAGTCCGCGGCGCTGGCCAACCGTGTAGCGATGCAAGCCCTCATGTCGCCCGATGACCATACCGTCGGTGGTGACGATTTCGCCGGACTCCGCTGTCAATTCCCTGCCCTGTTCGCGCAAGTAACTTCCGATAAAGCGAACGTAATTTCCCGTCGGCACAAAGCAGATTTCCTGGCTTTCTGGCTTTTCAGCAACGGGAAGCTGCGTGCGGCGAGCGATGTCGCGGACTTCGGGTTTTGTCAGCTCGCCGAGAGGAAAACGCGAACGCGAGAGCTGCTCCTGCGTGAGACCGAAGAGAAAATAGGATTGGTCCTTGGACTCGTCGGCGGCGCGGAGAAGTTCGTAGCGGCCTGAGTCAGCGTTCCAGCGAACGCGGGCGTAATGTCCAGTCGCGAGGCGTTCTGCGCCGATTTGCCGCGCGGTGACGAGGAGTTGCTCGAACTTCACATGATTGTTGCAGAGCGTGCACGGAATGGGCGTGCGGCCCGCGAGATAGTCATCGACGAACGGGCGAATGACGCGGTCTTCGAAAGCCCGCTCGAAATTCACGACGTAGAATGGGAAGCCGAGATGCTGCGCGACGCGACGCGCGTCGTAAACATCGTCGAGCGAGCAGCAACGATGCGGCGCGGGACCGTCGGGAGAGACAAGTTCCGGCAGGCGGCGCTGGTTCCAGAGTTGCATCGTGAGGCCGACAATAGGCTCGGCGGCTTCGTGAAGCAGCGCGGCGACGGCAGAGCTGTCGACACCGCCGCTCATGGCGACGGCGGTGAGAGCGGATTGTGCGGGTGCGGACATTCTCGGAGTGATTAGGATACCAGACGTGAAGCTGATTCGCCGCCCCCCTCAGTCTGCGGAAATGGTGGCTTTACCGTAATTGGGAGAGAGGCTGCGGAGGCGCTCGACCACGCCGGGAATTACTTCGAGTGCGTAGTCAACATCTTCGGGCGTGGTTAAGCGGCCAAGGCTGAAGCGCAAAGTGGATTTGGCTTCGCCGTGCGGCAAACCGATGGCGCGCAGAACGTGCGAGGGCAAAACCGCGCCAGAGGAACAAGCTGCGCCGCCGGAACACTGGACACCTTGAAGATCAAAAGCAATGACGAGCGACTCGCCCGCGGCGTGCGGGAATGTGATGTTGGTTGTGTTGGGCACACGGTGGGTGCGATTGCCGTTGACGTGCGATTCCGGGACGCGGGAGAGAATGCCCTCCTCGAAATGGTTGCGCAACGCCGCGACGCGTTCGGCATCTGCCGCGAGGTGCGCGCGAGCGATTTCCGCCGCCTTTCCGAGACCGACGATTCCAGGAACATTTTCCGTGCCCGGGCGACGGTCGCGTTCGTGCGTGCCGCCGAAAAGTATGGGCTCGAGGGGCGTATTTTCGCGAACGTACAGCGCGCCGACGCCTTTGGGACCGTAGAGTTTGTGCGCGGAGAGCGAGAGAAAATCGACTTTAAGCTCATTGACGTCAATGGGAATTTTTCCGGCGGACTGGACCGCGTCAGTGTGCAAATAAACGTCCGATTCGAAAGCGATGCGGCCAATTTCGGCGACGGGCTGAATCGTGCCCAGCTCGTTATTCGCGTGCATCACAGTGATGAGAATGGTCTCGGGGCGAAGCGCGCGGCGAACGTCTTCCGGATCGACAATGCCGTCGCTGGAGATGGGGAGCCAGGTAACTTCGATGCCCTGCTTTTCGAGAGCTTCGACGGCGTTGCGAACGGCGCTGTGCTCGATGGCTGAACAGATAACGTGCCTTTTTTCGCGGCGCATCGCGGCAACGAACCCGAGGATGGCGAGATTGTCCGCTTCCGTGCCACCGCCGGTAAAAACAATTTCCGATGGCTTTGCGCCAATGAGCGCGGCGACCGATTGACGCGCGGTTTCGACTGCGGCACGCGCATTCTGCCCGGCGGAATGAATCGAACTCGCGTTGCCGTAGCCTTCGGTGAAGAAAGGTAGCATCGCGCCCAGCACGTCAGGCGCGACCGGCGTGGTAGCGTTGTAATCCAAGTAGACGCGGCGAATGTTTGCAGTTGGCACAGTAGAATTTAGAATAGCCTTTGCTGCGGACAGGGTCAAGGCAACCGTGGTTTAATGCGGTGTCTCCAGTTTGGACAGAGAGTACAAGGACGAATATGGTTCACAAAACAGTTGCGAAGGCCATGGTTGTGATCACGCTGTTTTTCATCGCTGTGACGGCGGTGAAGGCAGGGCCGCCGTTCCAGACGGACGACCCAGAGCCGGTGGACTTTCGTCACTACGAATTTTATACGTTTGGGGCTATGGACGGCACGGGCGTCGAAATCGATACGACCGGACCCGCGCTTGAGTTCAACTGGGGCATTCTACCGAACACGCAGTTCCACATTGTGTTTCCGGCGGCGGCAATTTTTCCCGCCAACAATCCGCGATATTCGGGCGCTGGAGTGGGCTCGCGAGCTTGGGGCGTCGGCGATACCGAAATCGGCGTGAAATTGCGCTATGTGAAAGAAACGAAGTATAGGCCGATGATCGGCACGTTCACGATGATCGAAGTTCCCACGGGCGATTCGGCGAACGGATTAGGCGTCGGGAAAGTCTGGTGGAAATTGCCTGTGTGGGTGCAGAAAAGCTGGGGGCCGTGGACAACGTACGGCGGCGTGGGCGAGACGGTGATACCGCAGACCGGTTTCAACAATTTCACGTTTGGTGGATGGCTGTTGCAACGCGACATTGGTAAAAAACTGACCTTGGGGACGGAAGTTTTTTCGCATGGAAACGAAGGGCCGTTGACGACGCAACCCGGCGCGGCGACGCTCATCGATTTTGGCGGATATTACTACTTCCGGAACCCGGGATTTCAATTGCTGTTTTGTTACGGGCATTCGGTGGCTGGCTTGGCTGAGACTTATGCGTACGTCGGCCTTTATTGGACGTGGGGAAATGCGAAGAACGAGAAGAAGGCGGGCGAGAGCGCTTTCCACCGAATGCATTCGCGGGAGGTTCCGGGAATCATGTAGAGCCGTCATGGCTGAGCTTCAAGGCTCGAAGGATTTCAGGGCAGGAAACCGTCGGCGCAGCAAAGATTGCCTTGCGCGAATGTCTCTGACAGACTTGTAAGACACAACAAGCTGAAAGCAGGAGACGAATTTGGCGCGCTCGATTATCACTCTGACGACGGACTTCGGATCGGCCGATCATCTGGCTGGGACGATGAAGGGCGTCATCCTCAGCATCAATCCTGATGTAGAAATTGCGGATATCACGCATCACGTGCTGCCGTACGATTTGCTCGATGGCGCGCTGGCGATTGGGCAGGCGTACAAATATTTTCCACCGAAGACGATACACGTGGTGGTGGTGGATCCGGGAGTGGGGACGGAGCGGCGGCCTCTGCTGGTGAGCGCGGGCACGCATTATTTTGTCGCGCCGGATAATGGAGTGCTGTCGATGGTCTACGACCGCGAGGAGCAGCTCACCGTGCGACACATCACTTCCGATCATTATTTTTTGCAGCCGCTGAGCAACACATTCCACGGGCGCGATATTTTTTCTCCGGTGGCGGCATGGCTCTCGAAAACGTGGCAGAACAATGCGTTTGGCGAAGAGGTGACGGATTTCGTGCGCTTCGCTTTGCCGAAGCCGAAGCCGTCGGGCAAGGGCGTGAAGGGAGTGGTGCTTCGCGCCGATAATTTTGGCAACCTGCTGACGAATCTGGCTGCCGAGGATATGCCGCAAGTGCTTGCCGGGACGAGTTTCAAGATGCGCGTTGGGAATACGGAAATTTCCAAGTTTGCGCAGACGTTTTCGGAGGGCGGGCCAAACGAGCCGGTGCTGTTGATGGGCTCGAGCGGATTTTTTGAGGTGGCTGTGAATCGCGGAAGCGCGGCGAAGGTGGTCGGCGCGAACCGTGGCACGGAAGTCACTGTTGAATTCGCATAAGCGGCTTGCCTCGCCGCACCGACTCCTGATATCGACGCAAAGCAGATTCCTCGTCGCATGGCTCCTCGAAATGACATGGTTACGTTGCTGCAAAATTAGCGAGCAAGGTCGGTGACGACCAGGTACGAGCGGATGCGAGGGTCCATCCAGTCGCGCAGGGCGTCGCCCAACAAATTGAAGGCGAGGACGGCGGTCATTACGGCGAGCGCGGGGAAGATTACCATGTGCGGCGCGTCGAAAAGATGGCCGCGCGCGTCATTGAGCATCGCACCCCAACTCGACATGGGCGCTAGGACGCCGAGGCCAAGGAAGCTGAGCGTTGATTCGGCGAGGATCGCGCCGGCGAGCGCGATCGTTCCTTGCACTAGAACGGGCTGAATGATGTTGGGCAGCAAGTGGCGAATCAGAATGCGCGTGTGCGACGCGCCCAGTGAACGGGCGGCAGTGACGAAATCCATTTCCTTCGCCTGCAGGACTTGCGCGCGAGCGAGGCGCGCGTAACCGGCCCATCCCGTAATCGTGAGCGCGATGATGACGTTGCCGAGGCCGGGTCCGAGAAACGCAGCGAACGCAATCGCGAGCAGAATCCCCGGAAACGAAAGAAACGCGTTAATGAGAATGATGTTCACGAAGCGATCGAACCAGCCTCCGAAGTAGCCCGCGAGCGAGCCAAGAATCAAGCCGATAATTCCCGCGCCAAAAACAACCGAAACGCTGACGGACATGGAAACGCGCGCGCCGTAAATCACGCGGGAGAGAACGTCGCGGCCAAGCTCGTCCGTTCCCATCCAATGCGCGGCGCTCGGCGGGACCAGACGCGCGACGAGATCTTGCGCGGCAGGATTATAAGGGGCGAACCAGGGCGCGCCGAGCGCGAGAACAATCAGAATTACGCAGAGAACGAATCCCACGCTGCCCGGCACGCTGTGGCGAAGAAATTCGCGCAGGGCTTTCATTGCAAGCGCACGCGCGGATCAGCGAACGCGTAAACCAGATCCGTCAGCAGATTTACCAAGACGTATGACACCGCGATCACCAGAATGCAGCCCTGCAGCAGCGGATAATCGCGCGCTTCGATGGCTTGCACGGCGAGGCGGCCGATACCGGGCCAGGAGAAAATTGTTTCTGTCACGATGGTTCCGGCGAGAAGCGTGCCGAATTGCAATCCGAGAATCGTCAGAATGGGAATTAGCGCGTTGCGAAAGGCGTGGTGCAGCAGGACGGCGCGTTCGGTGAGGCCCTTGGCTCGCGCGGTGCGGACGTAATCGCTTCCCAGTTGCTCGAGCACGGAGGTGCGAACCATTCGCGTGAGAATCGCGGCGAGCGCGGCTCCGAGCGTGATGGCCGGAAGGATGAGATGCGAGATGCCGCCGCGTCCGCTGACCGGCAGCCAGCCGATGAGTACGGAGAAAATCAAAATGAGCAGCGGGCCGAGCGCGAAATTCGGGATGGAGAGTCCGAGTAACGTGAAAAAACCGACGGCGTGGTCAGCGGGATGTCCGCGGCGCTGCGCGGCGAGCAGGCCCGCGGGAATTCCAATCGCGCAGCAAACCAGCAGCGCAGCGAAAGCGAGTTCGAGCGTCGCGGGATAATGTTCGAGCACAACATGGAGCACGGGCTGCTGAAAGCGAAACGATTCGCCAAGATTGCCGCGCACGACTCCGCCAAGATAGCGGCCATACTGAATAGGGATGGTTTGATCGAGGCCGAGGGCGTGGCGGAGCTGAATCAAATCGGAAGCGGTGGCGCCTTCGCCGAGCATTTGTTGCACCGGGTCGCCGGGAACAATGTGCGCGAGAAGAAAAACCATAGTGATGATGAGCCAGAGCGCGGGAAGCGAATACACGAGGCGAAGTGAAATGTAGCGCGTCATTTCGATTCGGGAGCTGCTTTTGTCGCAGATTTAGAAGCGCGCTTCCGGGACTTTTCCTCCGCGTTTTTCGACGACGAGGCGGCCGTGATGCTTTTTGATTTTTCCGCCGGCACGGGAGCGGCGTCAGCCTCTTCGAGGCGCTTGATTTTCACGCGAGCGATGCGGCGGCCTTCGACTTCCATGATGGTGAAGCGGTAACCGTGATCTTCAAAAGTTTCCCCGCCGCGCGGAAGAAAGCCGAGTTGCGTCAGGACAAAACCAGCGAGCGTTTCGTAAGCGGGATTTTCGGGCAGCTCGATGTGGAATTGGCCCTCGAGGTCGCGGATGTTCAGCGACGCGTCGAAAATCATTGAGCCGTCGGCGAGGTGCAGCGGATGCTCGACCACGTCGAACTCATCGTGAATTTCGCCGACCATTTGTTCGAGAATGTCTTCGAGCGTAACGAGGCCGAGAATCGTGCCGAATTCGTCCACGGCCATTGCGAGGCCGGTGCGGTGCACGCGCAGTTCGAGAAGCAGTTCGATCGCGGGCTTCGTCTCAGGGACGATGAGAACTTCGCGCAACATGCCGCGGAGATGGAATTCGGCGGGCGGCTGGTCTTCTTCAGCGCGGCGCGCGCGATCGAGCAAGACCCAGATGAGATCCTTGATGTGCACGAAGCCGATTACGTGATCGAGATTGCCTTCGTAGACCGGAATGCGCGAACGTTGCGTGATGGCGATGATTTTCATCACGTCTTCCAGCGTGGCATTTGACGGCAAAGAGTGAATGTCCGGGCGGGGAATCATGATTTCGCGCACTTGCACATTGCCGAGATTCATCGCGCCTTGAATGAAGCGTTCTTCGACAGGTTCAAGCACGCCGCGCTCGCCCGCCTGCTCGACGAGAATGCGAAGTTCTTCGGCGGAGCGAACGGCGGAGTGGCTCTGCGGAATTTTCACGCCGAGCGCTTTGACGAATTTGCCCGCAACTCCGTTGAGGAGCAAAATGGCCCAGCGAAACACGCGCAGGAACCAGCGGAAAGGGCGCGCGACAAGCAAAGCGACGCGTTCGGCGTGAGCCAGACTCAGGCTTTTCGGCACGAGCTCGCCAAGCACGACTTGTAGCGCCGTCAACAAGAGAAATGCGAGCAGCAGTGCAAAACCATGTTCGATGATGGGAATGTAACGTCCCGGAATTTTGGCGAAGAAGGGATCCAGGAAATTCACCAGCGAATTCTCGCCAAGATATCCAAGAGCGAGACTCGTCAACGTGATTCCGACTTGCACTCCGGAAATCACGGTGCCCATGTCCGCGATGAGAATTTCGACCACGCGCGCACGCGAGTCGCCCTGCTCGACGAGCTGTCTGACGCGCGACTGCCTCACGGCGACCAGAGAGAATTCGACGGCCGCGAAGAACGCGTTGATCGCAATGAGCGCGAAAATGACGAAGAGGTGAAGGGCGATCATTGGCCGGAGTCAAACATTTCAGGTACAGAGCTGCCGTCTCCACACGGCCCCAGTCCGACAGGAGCATAAATGAATGCAATAGATGTCGCCATGCCTACGGCAATTGTAACAAGATGGCTGCGCGGCCGCGCGGATTCGAAAATATGTTTGCAGGAATGGTTATGCTTGGTGGCGAATGTGGCGGCCGATCCGGAGCTGGTTGCATCGATTGAAGTGTCGAGCTAGACTCGCATGCCGGAGATGACACGCGATGAGCCCTGTGCCCAATAAAGCGCCCGAGCCACCTCGCAAAGGCGAGTTCGAGAAATCGCTGACGCGGCTGGAAGAAGTGGTGAAGCGGCTTGAATCGACGGACCTTTCGCTCGATGAGGCCATGAAGCTTTTTGAAGAGGGCGTGAAACTTTCGCGCGATTGCCAAAAACAGCTCGAAGAAGCGGAAGGGCGCGTCGAGATTCTGCTGAAAAAAGCTGATGGGAAAATTCAAGCGGAACCTTTCGAGACGAATGAAGACGAATCACAATCGCGGTGAATCTTTCGCCGGCTTTCCGCTGCTTCTCTGCTCCGCCAAATAAATGACCCAGCCCGCCTTTTTTGCCGAAGACCAGGCGATCATCGAAGCGGCGCTCGAACGTTTGCTGCCACCGGAATCAACGCCTCCAGCAACGATTCATCGAGCCATGCGCTACAGCGTATTCGCCGGAGGGAAACGCATTCGCCCGATTTTGTGCTGCGAGGCGGCGCGATTATTTTCGCCCGAGGTGAGCGTTGCAACGACGGTGGGATGCGCTCTTGAATTCATTCACACGTATTCCCTGATTCATGACGATCTACCCGCGCTCGATAATGACGATTTGCGTCGTGGCAAACCGACATGCCACAAGAAATTCGGCGTGGCGATGGCGATTCTGACAGGCGACGGCTTGTTGACGCTGGCGTTTGAAACGCTGGCGCGGGCAAATATTGATGCGGAGCGGCGTGTGCGCATCATAGCGGAAATTGGCGCAGCGGCGGGAACCGTGAGCGGAATGGTCGGCGGACAAGTGGCGGATATCGAGGCGGAAGCAAAGCCAATCTCGGAGGCCGAGCTTGAGTACATTCACCGATCGAAAACCGCGGCGCTGATTCGCGCTTCGATTGTCGCGGGCGCTCTCGCGGGCGGCGCGAACGATGAGGACGTCGAACGTTTGCGAACTTTTGGCGAAGCGATTGGGTGGACATTTCAAGTGGTCGACGATATTTTGGATGTCGAGGAATCATCGGCAGGGCTGGGTAAAACGGCGGGAAAGGATCAGGCGCAGAGCAAGGCGACTTATCCGGCACTTTTCGGGATCGAGAAGTCGCGGGCGTTTGCGCGGGAGCTGGCCAACCGCGCCGATCGCGAGCTGGATCATTATGGAGAACGCGCGACACGCTTGCGCGCAATTGCTGAATACTTGATCGTGCGGCGTGCGTAGACATTTTTCGTTGTGGTTTTTTGACTTCGCGTGCAACTCACGGCTTTCAAATCGACAATCTTCACGTCCGCTGGACACCAACCGGCATTCGCTTGCGCTGAATCGTCTTTGCCGCGCGCGAAATGTTCTGCTATCGTGAACTGAATGGTTGCGCCGAAGACGCTCGAACTTGCGTTGCTCACCGCCGGAGTGCTTGGCTTCCGTCACGGATTTGATTACGACCACATCGCCGCGATTTCGGATATCACAAACGTTGAGACTGACCGCAAGCGCGCGATGAACATGGGCCTGCTTTACGTGATTGGACACGCGGCCACTGTGGCCGCACTGGGCAGTGTGGTGATTTTTTTTCAAGCTTCCCTTCCGCGAGCGATCGACAATTGGGCCGAACGTGCCGTCGGATTGACGCTTGTCGTGCTGGGAATCTACGTCCTCGGTTCAATGTTCCGCAGCGGCGGAAAAGCTGCTCCGAAATCGCGGATCATGATTCTGATAAGCGCGTTCCGGTGGCTTGCATGGAAAATCCGGCGCGCATTTCACGATGGCTGTGTAGAACGGCCCGGAGAGACGATTTGGAGTTATACGAACAAATCCGTATTCTTTGTGGGCGTGGTTCACGGGTTGGGCGCGGAAACGCCCAGCCAACTACTGATTTTATTGCTTGCCGCTAATCTGGGCGGGCGCGGGAGAGGATTTCTGGGCCTTGCGATGTTCCTGGCCGGGCTACTGCTGATGAATACGCTGATGACCGCATCCGCCGTGGGTGTTTTCACTTTGAGCGCGACGCGGCACAGAGTGATGCAAGCCGCCACCGCGTTAACGGCTACGTATAGTCTGGTGGTCGGCACGATTTTCCTTTTCGGCTCAGCGGCACTCTTGCCTCCTCTCGGATAACTGCGAGTCGGTTTGAATTCATGAACTCCGTGCCGTCTCTCCCTAAAGAAAAACACCGGCGAGTGGATGCGTTGCTCGTGGCGCGAGAACTTGCGGACACGTTGCAACGCGCGCGGGCGCTAATCATGGCTGGCAAAGTGCTTGTCGACAAGCAGCGAGTGACAAAATCGGGACAGATGGTTGGCGCGGACGCGCAGATTGAAATTACTGACGTAGATCGCAAACATGCCAGCCGGGCGGGACTGAAACTCGAAGGGGCGCTCGAAGAGTTTGGCGTGGATGTGCGCGACTTCGTTTGCGTCGATGTAGGCGCGTCGAATGGCGGGTTCACCGATTGTCTACTGCAACGTGGGGCGCGGCGCGTATATGCGGTCGACGTCAATACAGCGCAGCTGGACTGGAAACTGCAGCGCGATGCGCGCGTGATAGCGGTCAAGAAGAATGCACGCTTCTTGAAGCCAACCGACATCGCGGAAAAAGCGGATATTGTAACGATGGATGTGTCATTTATTTCCGTCACAAAGCTGATTGGCGCGGCGGTCGCCGCCGCGAAGCGCGGCGCGACTTTTTTGGTTCTGGTAAAACCGCAATTCGAGCTGCCAAGAACAATGGTGGGCAAGGGCGGCATCGTAAGCGATGTGGCGCTGCATGAACGCGCGATTGCGAGCGTGCGCGGAGCTGCCGAAAGAGCGGGACTGACAATTCTTGGCGTCCAGCCGAGCCGCCTGAAAGGCAAGGAAGGCAATCAGGAATATTTCCTCCACGCACGGCTCCCTGAATAGAATACAATTCGGCAAACTTGCTGAGACAAGCTTGATAAAACAATGATCAAGAGCGCGGGGATTTTCTGCAAGCCACGGAAGGCGGAAATTTGCGCGGTGGTGCCACGCATGACCGCGTGGCTGCACGAGCGCAGCGTGGATGTCTATCTCGACTCTGTCGCGGCGTCGTGTTTCAATCCGCAGGCAAACGCAAATCTTGACGAACTGGCTGCGCAGATGGACTTGCTGATTGTGCTGGGCGGCGACGGTACGCTGCTGGCCGCCGCGCGGCGCTTTCACGAATGCGAAGTGCCTATTCTCGCCGTGAATCTGGGGGGCATGGGGTTCATGACCAGCGTCACAATCAACGAAGCGTTCCCTCTGCTCGAAGATGTACTCGCGGGCAGGCACCGGCTGAGCCCGCGAATGATGTTGAAGGCGGAATTGTTGCGCGACGGCAAAGTGATTCAGAAACAACAAGCCCTCAACGATGCGGTCGTGACGAAGTCCGCGCTCTCGCGCATTCTCGATTTCGATTTGTCGGTGAACGGACATTTCCTGGGACTCTACCGCGCGGATGGCTTGATCGTTTCCACGCCGACAGGCTCGACTGCTTATTCGCTCGCCGCGGGCGGACCGATTCTTTATCCCGTGCTGCAAGCGTTTGTGCTGACGCCGATTTGCCCGCATATGCTCACGAACCGTCCGCTGGTGCTGCCGGACAGCGTGCAGCTCGAATTGGATTTTCACGCGTTGGAGGAGCAGGCTTATCTCACGCTCGATGGCCAGGTTGGATTCGAGCTGCAACGCGGCGATCGCATCACGATTTCCAAATCGCCGCATCGTGTGCAGCTGATAAGGCCGCAGGAGCAAACGTACTACAAAGTGCTTCGCAATAAGCTGCGGTGGGGCCAACGCTGAACGCGCTGGCGAGACGCGGCGCAACTTCACAAAACGAGGAAAACATAATGAAAGCTAAATTTCTGTCGTGTGTATTCCTGGCAGCTCTCTTCGTGGCGTTTGCCGCGCCAGCACATGCGCAGCGACGTGTTCGACGCGCGGGGCGCGGCAACGTGAATAGTGCCAGCGTGTATCCAATGCACGAAGGATTCGTGGATGCGCACGGTGTGATGATTTATTACATGACCGTCGGCCGCGGCGCACCGCTGATGATTGTCCACGGAGGTCCGGGCGCATCGCACGATTATTTTTTGCCATACCTACTGCCGCTGGCGCGACACAACCAACTGGTTTTCATTGACGAGCGCGGCTCCGGCAAATCGCAGCAACTGTCCGATCCTTCCGGCTACACGGTTGAAAACATGATGGAGGATGTGGAGGACGTACGCCAGGCGCTCGACCTGGGAAAAATTACGCTCCTCGGGCATTCATACGGAGGAGTGCTCGCGCAGGCCTACGCGCTGAAATATCAGAAGAATTTGACGCATCTGATTTTGTGCAGCACATTCCCAAGCACGAAGCAGATGAACGACGTTTTTGCCCGCATGAAGGAGAAAATGTCTCCCGAGTTGCGTGCAAAAATCGACAGCATGGAGAAGGCGGGACTTTTTGGCCACGGCCTTCCCTACCAGCAGAATCGCTATACGGACGCGTACATGATCGCCGCTTGGGGCGAGGGATATTTTCCATACATCTATCAAAACCATCCGGACCCGAATTACGATCCGATCGCGCAGGGCGTGACGGCATGGT
>DASZCH010000231.1:0-59682 GCA_035943235.1 Candidatus Acidiferrales bacterium | reverse complement strand
AAGTATGGCAGCTTCTCTTCTCTCCGTTTGACGCGCACGCGTGCTGAGGCGGCGGTGCGTGCCTTGCCATCGCAAAAATTGCGGGCGAAACTCGGTCTGCGTGCTTCGCGTCTTACGCAATAGCTTGTTTGACTTAGCAATGGCTGCGGAATATGCTTTCGCGCGTGATTCGGACAAAATAGTTGGTTAATCAAACTTGGAGGGTGGGAATTCTATGCGCATTCTGCGTAACGTGAGCCTTGCCGCAACGTTCTTGCTTTTGCCGCTTTTTCTTTTCGCCCAATCGGCGGGCCAATCATTTGGACAAACGCCGAGCCAGACAGCGCCCTACTGCCTGATTCGGAGCGCCGTCGTTGGCGGCGCGTCCGGCCAGAACGCATCGTCATCCGGCGATGCCGAAACGCATGGACTGGATCCTGCCGATCTCGACCGCTCCGCAAAGGCATGCGTCAACTTCTTCCAATTTGCCGACGGCGGCTGGGTGGCGAGGCATCCCATTCCTGCCGCATATTCAAGCTGGGGAACGTTCAATTATCTTGCCAATCGCAATCAGGACGTGCTGCACCAAATTCTCGACGAAGCAGCCGCCGACCGCAAAGCAGCGTTGGGCTCGAACGAACAGAAAATCGGCGACTACTACGCGAGCTGCATGAATACAGATGAAATCGAAAAAGCGGGCATCCATCCTCTCGATGCAGAGCTGAAACGCATTAACAGCATCTCGACGATCCAGCAACTTGAGGCCGAAGTGTCCCGCCTGCAAGGCGATGGCGTTGGTGTGCTCTTCCGCTTCGGCTCGACACAAGATTACAAAAACAGCACGGAAGAAATTGGCGCGGCGTCCCAGGGCGGCCTCGGGTTGCCGGACCGCGACTATTACCTGAATTCGGATGCGCGCTCGCAGAAACTTCGTACCGGATACGCCGAGCACGTCACCAATATGTTCAAACTGATGGGCGATGAGCCGGCCGCGGCGGCGCAAGAAGCGCAAACCGTTTTGAGCATTGAAACCAGTCTGGCGAAAGCTTCCATGAGCCGGGTGGCGATGCGCGACCCGGAAGCGCGTTATCACAAAATGGACGTTGCGGGAGTTCAGTCGCTGACGCCCGCATTTTCGTGGAAGAGCTATCTGACCGACATCGGCTATCCCGACGTGAAAGAAGTGAACGTCGGCCAGCCGGAATTTTTTAAGAGCCTCAACGCGCAATTAACGTCCACGCCTTTATCCGACTGGAAAATTTACTTGCGCTGGCACCTGGTGACGGCGGCCGCGCCGGCGCTTTCTTCCAACTTCGTCAACGAGAATTTCAATTTCTTTGGCAAGACGCTGACCGGAGCGAAGGAGTTGCAGCCGCGATGGAAGCGCTGCGTTCAATCCACGGACCGCCAACTCGGCGAAGCTCTGGGACAAAAATATGTCGCCCGCGCGTTCCCTCCTGAAGCCAAAGAAGCAGCACTGAAGATGGTTCACAACCTCATCAGCGCGCTGCATGACGACATCGAAACGCTTCCGTGGATGGGAACTGAAACGAAAAAGCAAGCGATCGATAAACTGAGCCACATCATGCTGAAGGTGGGCTATCCGGACAAGTGGCGCGATTATTCCGCGTACAACGTCGATCGCGGACCCTACGTCACTAATTTGTTCCGTGGCCACGAATTCCAATTCCATTACGAGCTTGCGAAGATTGGCAAGCCGGTGGACCGCACCGAATGGGGCATGACTCCTCCGACCGTGAACGCGTATTACAATTCGTCGATGAACGAAATCGTATTCCCGGCAGGAATTCTGCAGCCGCCGTTTTTCGATCCCAAGGCCGATGACGCGTTGAATTACGGCGGAATCGGAGCGGTGATCGGCCATGAAATGACGCACGGATTCGATGACCAAGGCCGAAAATTCGACGCGGAGGGAAATCTGCGCGATTGGTGGACGCCCGAAGACATGAAGAATTTCCAGGCGCGCGCCGAATGCGTTGAGCATCAATTCGACAGCTATGAAGTTCAGCCGGGAGTGCATGAGACGGGCAAGCTGGTGCTCGGCGAAAGCATTGCAGACCTGGGCGGCTTGACCATCGCGCTCAAGGCATTACAAAAGACGCCTGAGGGCCAGTCGGACCAGAAGATTGACGGCTTCACGCCCGTCCAGCGGTTTTATCTCGCCTGGGCGCGAACCTGGGCCGGCAGCGCCCGCCCCGAAATGGAGTTGCTGCTGGCAAAAACAAATCCGCACCCCTTGGACCGCTTCCGTGCGATTGCGGCGCCGTCGAATATGGCTGCTTTCCAGCAGGCGTTCGATTGCAAATCTGGCGACCCGATGGTGCGTGCCGGCGATCAGGTCTGCCGTATCTGGTAGGGGCTCGAAACTAATTCGTTAAGACGCGCCAGCGCGCTCTGGATTCGGGTCTGGCTCACGACTTTGCGTTCTTGCCGCGCTGCTTTTTGTATTCTTCCCACGTCAACCAAATGACGACGGCGTCGAAGAGCGTCAAGAGAACCAGAAACCATGATGGCGCAAAGGTCATTCGGTAAAGCTGGTACGCGATAAACGCTATCAGCAAAAGTATCATCGCCGGATAAGCCCACATACGATTCAGCCACAGGGCGACCACCAGAATCACTTTCGCGAGCCCGTGCGATACCAAATAAAAAAAGAAAAAATAGCGCGCCTCACCCATCATCCCTTGCGAGGCGTGCACGAGATGCGTGGCGATGAAATCGTGGGGGTCGCTCAAGAGCGTCTCCTGCGTAATCGCGGACACAATCGCGTTTACCCGCGCCGGGTTACGCCCAAGGAAGAGAAAGCCGCCAAGGATTTCCAGCAAGCCACCGAGTCCCTTCAGGGTGATGCTGGCCTGAAAACTTCGATCGAGAAATGTTGTTCCCTTTAGGATTTGCATGGAGAGTATTCGAGACTAACACACCGCGGCGTCCGCGGTAGCTTCCGCGCGCCTATTTGTAACCAATCCGAAGATGGTGCAACCGCATGCTTCTCCAGCGAATCGAATAGTGGTGTTTAACGGGCATATGCAACGTTGCTTGCAGTCCCCGCAGCGATGGCCTAAGATTTTGACCGTCTTTTTCACCGAAAGCACGTCCTGGCGAAACAATCGATAATGGAAAGCGGATTGCCTGCAAAATTCACGATCGAGAATGATATCGGTGGGAATCCGGTTCTTGCGGGAAAACTCGACTCGCTGAGCCTGGAGAAAGCGCAGGCGTTTTCGCACGAAATAGCGCAAGAAGAGGCGCGCGATCACTGGGATTGGATTTTAAGCGGCGTCATCCTCATCGGTTTCGCAGTTCTGGTCTATGAGGTCTACCATTACGCGGCCTTCGATCCGCTGGTGGCCGCCGCAGAGGAGCACCAATGGATGCGTTTCATCGTGCGTCCAACGATGTTGTGGACCATCATGGGCACGGTCCTGCTTGGCTTTCGCACGATCCTTTGGCTGCGCTACCGCCCGTTCCCGCCGGCTGCGTTTGAAAATGCGCCACACATTACCGTGATCATTCCGGCCTACAACGAAGGCGCGATGGTGATGAAGTCAATTGCATCGGCTGCTCTGGCGATCTATCCCAAGGAACGGCTAGAGATCCTAGTGATTGACGACGGCAGTACCGACGACACGTGGCGCTACATCAAACGCGCCGCCGCGCAGTTCCCCGGACGCATTACTCCCATCCGCTTCCCGAAAAATCGAGGCAAGCGGGACGCACTGGCGGAGGGATTTGCGAAGGCGCTTGGCGAAATTGTGGTGACCATTGATTCGGACAGCGCCATCGAGCCTCGCGCGCTTCTGGCGGTCGCGGGGCCGTTTCGCGATCCTGAAATCGGCGCCGTCGCCGGAAAAGTCGCGGTGTATAACCGGCGTCACGGACTGATCCCGCGCATGCTGCATGTTCGCTTCATTCTTTCGTTCGATCTTCTGCGCGCGGTCGAATCTACTTACAGCACCGTGTACTGCTGTCCCGGCGCGCTGACCGCTTACCGGACTTCCGTGGTTCGCGGGGTGCTGGAACGCTGGTCGACGCAAACCTTTTGGGGCGTGCCCTGCACCTACGGGGAAGATCGCGCGCTCACCAATTTCATTCTGGAAGCGGGCTTCCACACCGTTTACCAGCGCACTGCGGTGGTCCACACCGTTGCCCCGGAAACTTACGGGAAGCTCTGCAAGATGTTCCTGCGATGGGATCGGAGCTACATCCGAGAGGAAATTCGCTTTCAGTCAATCGTGTGGAAGCGTCCGCTCGTTCCGCGTTGCATCGCGCTGTGCGAGCGATTGATTACAAACCTTCGCTACCCTGTGAATTACGCGGTTCTGTTTTTGCTTGTCTACCTAGCATTCGGGAAACCGTTCATGATTCTCCGTTTTCTGACGATTATCGGCATCATGGCGTTTTTCAACATGCTGTATTTTCTGCGCAGCGAACGGTCGATGGATTTTCTTTATGGCATCCTCTACGCTTATTTCGGCTTCTTCACGCTCTTCTGGATCTTCCCCTACGCCTTTCTCACGCTGCGGGCCCGCTCGTGGCTTACGCGCTGACGGCTGCGAAAGCGCGGAGCACAGCCAAAAACATTCCTACAACTGCGAAAGAACTATTTGCCATCGGGGACTGGTTGCGAGATGAATGTTTCGTCGGCTTGCGGGATTTTCTTGCGATGCAGAAGTTCGAGTACGGAGCGATATAAGCGCGCGCGCAGTTCATGGCGGTCATTGGCGCGCGTGATGTAGCGCACCGCGACGCTCACTCCGCCATCCTTGGGCCGCAGATTTATAGCCGGTTCGGCTTTGAATGCCGTCGAGCCGTGCGCCAGCGTGACGCGCTCCCATTCCTGTTCGGCAAGCCGCGCATTAGCACCCGTTTCTTTTGCGGCAATCTGCTTGATCTCATCCGCAATGGGATAGGGATCCTCATCCATCGGAATCGTCACTTGCAATTCGTCCCACATCCATTGTCCCGACGTGGAGAAATTGAAATAGTGGCCTTCGATGGCAAAGCTGTTGACGAAGGTCACTTTGCGGCCGGTGGGGTGCCCAGCATCGGACCAGTCGCCCGTTTCGAGCAACACCGTGCGCAACAGGCCTACCTCCAAAACTTCGCCACCGACGCCGTTGATTTCCACCCAATCGCCCGGACGGATTCCGTTGCTGCCCATCAGAACGAACCAACCGAAGAAGCCGACGATGAAATCCTTCAACGCAACGGTCAAGCCGGCGCCGGCGAGAGCTAAAACCGTCGCGAATTGGCTTGGCACGCCGAAAATCACAAGCAAAACGATAATGAGGCCCGCCACGCGCGTCGAAACCATGATGACGGAACGCAGCGTCAGAAATCGCTTTCGATCAGGCACGTGCTTGAGGAAAAATCCGCGGATCAGCAAATCAGCCAGTGAAACAAGACACGCAATCAGCAAAATCCAGAAGACCGATTCGAGCAATTCGCGAAGAAACATGCGCTCTCGGGTGACGACGAGCGCGCTCCACTTGCCGTAGATTCCGTCAAGTGCTTGCTCGCTTTCGAGACGCCGGTCAAATCCCAGCAATGCTTTTTGATCGTCACTCAGTTTGCGAACACGCGAAATTTCGTGAGTGGTATCGGCTCCCGTAGTGGGCGCAGTCACTGTTGCCGCGGCTGGGGAATTGCCCGATTGCGATAGCGGCGTTGGTTGTTCCGGCGTTCCAATTTTCGTTTCCAGAGCCTGATGCAATTGCGCCAGCGCCGCCGCGCGCGCCAGGGAGTCGCGGCGCGCCTGGTCAAGCTGCAGTTGTTTTGCGTTGAGGGCCTTCCACGCACGAAACTCCGCGAGAACATTCCGCGCGCTGGTCAGCTCAATGGCAGCTTCCCTACTGCTCTGCTCCGCCGCTTCCTTACCGTTGTGAACTTCCGACGCTTCGTGCTCTTGCAGCGCTTCCTGAACCTTGCTTCGCGGGTCTCCGCCGGCGCGAATAAAATCCTGCCGCGAATCATCAAGTTCATCCTGGTCAAGCGATGCCCGTGCCTGGGCCAGTTGCAATTCCTCCTGAAGCTCATCCTTTTTCGACGCTGGAGCTTTCGCCACAAGCTGCGTCAAGCGCGTAACGTTTGCCTGTTCTGTGTCCACACGCGCCTGCCGGCGGGCGATGCGCGCCTGGATTTTTTTTGCATCGGGACTCAAAACCGGCGGGTGACTCGTGGCCTCGCGCAGCGCGCCGTCGAATGCCATGTCCACTTCATGATCCGAAATGCGCAATGCTTCTTGGGCAAATTGTTGTTCTTCAGGCGTTACTGCGAGAGTGGCCAATTGTTGCGCGGTTTGCAGCGGCCGTTCGTCAATCACGGAGTTCTGCGAGGCAGATTTCGCCGCGGCCCGTTTTTCGGCAGTATTCGTCCACGAGCCAGTCAGCGCCAAGCCGACGGCGGCCAGAATCAGCAATGCCAACAGAGCGGAGAGAACCAGCCGTTGAGCTTTCATGCGGTGTTCACGGGAACTCAAATATGTGCAACAACATTCTAATATGGCATTGAATCAGAGTCAGCCGAAAATACGGCAGGTTCACGTGAGGAGGGCAATCCAAGCGGCTGGACATGGAAATGACTTCAGATTGCAAGCGAGGACTTACTTGCGTTTTTTCTTGCCGACGTGATACGCGATCGTTCGCGGCTTAGGCTTCGCGTCGCTGGCCGAAAGGCAGAGCGCGGCAGCGCCGGCGATTCCGGAATCTTCTCCGTAGCGCGCGCGAACCAGCGGAATTTCCCTGCACCGCGAATTGATCGACCATGCTGGAAGCTGCTCACGAATGCGGTCAAACCATTCGGACATCAGTTCGCCCATGCCGCCGCCGAAAATAATTACATCGGGCTCGAACAGATCCACGATGTTGCCCAGCCAAATCGCCAGAAGATCGGCGGTCTCCTGCAAAATCGACGCCGCTAATTTATCGCCCGCGTGCCACGCAGAGCTCACCATTTCTGCCGTTACCGCTTCTGGCCTTCCTCCCGCAAGCGCCAAGAGCCTTTCGACGCCAGCACCGCCGCTCGCGAGCCATTCGCGAGCACGTTTCGCGACCGCCGGGCCCGCCGCGAGCGCTTCAATGCATCCGAGTTTGCCGCAGGCACATTTCGGGCCGCGATAATCGATCGAAACGTGTCCGCCCTCCGCCGCGGCTCCCGTGCGTCCATGATAAATTCTACCGCCAAGGATCACGCCCGTGCCGATTCCCGTTCCCAGGGTCGCGTAAAAGACGGATTCGTATCCGCGGCCAGCGCCCCAGATTGCTTCCGCCAGCGCGGCGGCGTTCGCATCATTGTCGACAAAAGTCGGGACGCGATGCGACGCTTGAATTTTTGCCGCTAGCGGGAAATTATGCCAGCAAGGAAGATTCGGAGGATTGACGATGATTCCCTTTCGCGGATCGAGCGGGCCAGGACTGCTGATGCCGATTGCCGCGACGGATGCCCGCCGGATCGGATCCTTTTCAAATGCCGCGGCGATGGCACGCTCAACGGCGGCCAGTCCATCTGCTTCGCTTCCACGAGCTGACATCGGCACGCGCACTTTCGAGAGGATTTCTCCGCGCGGCGTCACCATTCCGGCAGCCACTTTTGTTCCGCCAATGTCGATTCCCAGATAAATTGGCTGTCTTGGCGGCATATTTCCTTTCAGCGTCCCGCGACGGCATATGATAGCGCGAGCGTTCGCGAACGCGTGTATACTTTCGCCGCCTGCATGGGCAGCGCAACCTAATTCCTGGCGGGAGAGAAAACTTTATGGACAACGCAGTCGCGGGAATCGTCCTGCTGGTTATCGCCGGAGTGATGAACGGAAGTTTCACGCTGCCCATGAAATTCACGCGGCAATGGGCGTGGGAAAACACATGGCTGGTGTGGACGATTTGGGCCTTGGTGATTTTCCCGCCAGTGATGACGTTAATCACGGTTCCGAGCTTACACGCGGTGTATGCGAGCGTGGCTCCGGCCGTGATTATCACCGTCGCGGCATGCGGAGCGGGCTGGGGAATTTCGCAGGTCTTTTTTGGGCTTGCGGTGGAATCGGTGGGGATCGCGCTGGCGTTTTCGGTGATCCTGGGAATTTCGGCGGCGGTGGGGAGCATCGTGCCGCTGATTCGATCGCATCGCGAGCAGATTTTTACCGCGGCGGGGCTCGAAGTGTTCGGCGGCATTGCGCTCGTCATCGTGGGCGTGGGGATTTGCGCGGTGGCGGGCCGGAAACGTGAAGCAGCACAGGGACAAGCCGTGGATCCGAATAAGGCATCGGTGATGCGCGGGCTGCTTTTCTGCGTAATCAGCGGGGTGGGATCCGCGCTTGTCAACATCGGGTTTACCTCCGGGCCCGCGCTGCTCGAAGCTGCGGAGAGATCCGGGGCTTCAACGAAATGGGCGCCGAACGCGATTTGGCTGCCGTTGATGCTCGCGGGCGCGATTCCCAATTTGATTTATTGCGTTTATCTGGTCAGCAAGAACCGCACAGCGAATCGCTTTGCAAAACCGGCGACCGGTAGCTACTACATTCTCGCGGGAATCATGGCTGTGTTTTGGTTTGGAAGCACGCTGATGTACGGAATCGCGGCGGGAGATTTGGGTTCGCTGGGCACGGTGCTGGGCTGGCCGCTTTTTATGTCGCTAATCGTGATTACCGCCAGTATTTGGGGAGCCGTGACCGGCGAATGGAAAGGCTCAGGGAAGCGTCCCCTGCAAATCATGTATGGTGGCGTGGCCGTGCTGATTCTCGCGATTGTAGTGCTGTCGCGAGCGAGCTAAGAACTTACGCCAGCCCGAACGAAGGTCGCGGGCTGGCGTGAGCGCTGGAGCTATGGCTACTTTGCGGGCTTCACCTCAATGGGCCCGCCGCCGAAAACTCCTGGCGCGCCGGCGGCTACCGCGGCTTTGTTGTATTCGGCAATGTCCGTGCGAAGAACTTCATTGTACTGCTTGACTGTGGCGTCGGCTTTTGCGAACAGCTCCGTCATCTGCTGGCGCAACAGTTCATTGGGCGCTTCGCCGTACGCTCCGCCGGCTTCGAAAACCAAGCGATTCAACTGGCCGTGGAAGTCGGTGAGTTCGTGGATGTCGTCCTCCGAGACTTCGTGCTGAATATTCGGATTGTAGACCGCATCCTTAATTGTGCTGAGTTTTTTGCCGAGTTCGCGGCCGCGTCCGATAATCGGGCGGTATGTCGCCTGCTCCTGCGGATCGTCGCTGCCCTGCACAGTGGAACGGAAATCATCGAGTTCTTTATTGATGCGATCGATGCGGTTGATCACTTCGTTGAGGGCGCTCATTTCGTTGCGCGCCTTCAATCCTGCCTCCGCTTCTTCGCGGAACACAGCCGGATCGATGTGGAGATTTGGATCGGGCTCGACGGTCACGTTCGCCGATTCGGTCTGGCCGTTTGCCGTGACTGACACTTTGTAGGCGCCGGGCGCAACGCGCGGGCCGCGATTGGCGTTGAAGAATTCGTTCGGCGTCGGCGTTCGCTCATATTTGAGTCTTTCCGGCCCTTCATATTGCATGGACCAAACGAAGCGGTTCATACCGGCGTCGCCCGGAGCGTAATCGGTTGCTACCGTATTACCGCGTTCATCGGTGATGATGATTTTCACCGGGCGCTGATGTTCCTTTCGCTGTTCCGGCGTGGGCTTGATTTCCGATTTCAGATAGTAGTCAATCACCGCGCCATTAGGTGCGTTGGGCGCTGTGTAACCTCCTCCCTGGCCTTCATCGGTACGCCAAGTGTGGAATATGGTTCCTGAGGCAGGCGTGAAAAGATGAAAGGCGCTCGACTGAATTGCCGGAGTGAACTCCTCGAGCGGGCGAATGTCATCGAGCGCGAGAATCCCTCGACCGTGGGTCGCGACGAGAAGGTCGTGCGAGCTCTTCACGAATTGCACGTCGAAAACCGGCGCGGTTGGAAAATTCGACTTCAGCGGTTCCCAGTGCCCGCCGCGATCAGACGAATAAAACAATCCTGTGTCGGTGCCGGCGACGAGGAAGCCGCGCTTGTTCGGATCCTCGCGCACGACGTGCACGGGCGAATTATCCGGGAAGCCGTCCGTGATTTTTTGCCACGTGGCGCCGTAATCGGATGTGCGATAAACGTAAGCTCCGCGGTTGTCGAGCTCGCGCGCATCGTAGGTAACGTACGCCGTGCCCGGATCAAATGGCGAAACGCCAACTTGATAAACGCGCGCCCATTCCGGCGCACCAGAGATGTTCGGAGCCACGTTCTTCCATGACTTGCCGCCGTCGCGCGTCACTTGCACAAGGCCGTCATCCGTGCCAACCCAAATTACTTTCGGGTCAGTGGGCGCTAGCGTGATGGTGAGGATCGTGTCGTACGTTTCGGCGCCGCTGATGTCGTGCTGCACGGGACCGCCGGCAATCATCTGCTTACTTTTGTCGTTGCGCGTCAAATCGCCGCTGATCGGCGCCCACGTCTTGCCGCCGTCGGTGGATTTAAAAACGACGTTGCCGCCGAGATAAACCTCATTCGCGTCGGTGGGCGAAACGGCAATCGGCGAAGTCCAATTGAAACGGTATTTCAAATCCGCCGGCTTCACTTGCTCGACGCCTGGCAAATAGGGCTTGATCGACTGGCTCAAGTGCGTCTTGAGGTCGAGACGCTCGATCGAGCCGTCCTGTGAGTCTGTGTAAATAATGTTGGGATCGCTGGGAGCGAAAACGGCGTATTCACCGTCGCCTCCGACAACCGTATACCACGCCGCATTGGCGACGCCTCTGCGGCTTAAATCGGAAGAAGGACCGCACCACGAGCTATTATCCTGAAGTCCGCCGCAAACCGAATAAGGCTGGTTGCTATTCGCCGAGACCATGTAAAACTGCTCGATAGGCATGCCGTCGAGGAAGCGCCATGTCTTCGCGCTGTCGTTAGAAAGATACGCGCCGCCGTCGGTGCCCAAAATCATGCGCGCCGGATCTTTCGGATCGATCCACAGAGTGTGGTGATCGGAATGAACGCCGCGGTCGGCGACGAACGCCGTCTTGCCGCCGTCGGTCGACTCCATCATGTTAAACGACATGAAATAAACTTTATTTTCATCATCCGGCGAGACGACGAGTTTCGAAAAATAGAATGCACGCACATCGAGAGCATGATTGTCGCTGACCGCAGTCCACGAATCGCCCATATCGGTTGATTGCCAGAGCATTCCGTGCTTGGCGGCAATCAGCGCATAAATGTGATTGGAATTCGAAGGGGCAATCGCGACGGCGCTGCGCCCCAGCGGACCTTCGGGCAATCCCTTCGTTAATTTCTTCCATGTATCGCCGCCGTCGGTCGAGCGGTAAATTGCGCTGTCTGGGCCGCCATCCATCAGCGTCCACGGATAGCGCCGAAATTGCCACATGCACGCGAAAAGAACGCTGGGATTTCCGGGCGCCATTTCCAGGTCAGCGACGCCAGTGGAATCGTTGACGTAGAGAACTTTCTTCCAGGTTCTGCCACCGTCAGTGGTCTTGAACACGCCGCGGTCCGCGTTGGGACCCCACGTGTGCCCGAGCGCGCCGACGAAAACCGTGTTCGGGTCGCCGGGGTCAATGGCAATGTCCGTGATTTGCTGCGTGCCCGCGAGGCCCATGAATTTCCAGGAATTTCCGGCGTCCGCGGAAAAATAAACGCCGTCGCCATCAATCACGTCGTTGCGAATGTTACCTTCCCCGGTACCGACCCAGACGTAGTTCGGATTCGACGAAGCCACGGCAATCGCGCCAATCGATGCGGTGCCCTCGTGCTCGAAAATTGGCTTCCACGTCAAGCCGCCATCGATCGTCTTGAAAACGCCGCCGCCGCCCGCGCCCACGTAATAAACATTTGAGTTGCCGGGGACGCCGGCAACTGCGGCAACGCGCCCGCCCGCCGCTGCCGGGCCAAGATCGCGGAATTTCAGATTGGCGAAAACGTCGGGAGTTTTCTCATTGGAGGTTTTTTCTTCCTGCGCCGCGAATACGTGCATCGCCGCAAAGGTCAAAAGAAGAAGCGCCGCGAGTACGACGCAAACACTGCGAGACTTTGCCATGATTTCTCTCCTTTACAGATAAAAAGTGTGGTTGTGGTTCAAAAAGAAGCGCGTCCGTCGATAAGAATCGCAAATGAAAATCATAGTTGCGAATACAAGAGCGATTTGCGAGCGCATTATACGCCCGCACGTTGTAATCGTTCCGCGAAATACCAATTAACCGTATACGGACGTATCGCGAGCACCGAGGGTTCCGATTTTTGTAAAAAAGCCCACTCTAGGTTTCGTCGAGCGGAAAATCGAATTGTACAAGTTTGCGCTGAAAGCCTTTTGTTTTCGCCGCGCCATAGATGATTCCGGCCGTCATCCAAATCCCTCCGGCGAGTTTGGCTTGCCAACCGAGGTGCAGCCAGATGAAAAGACAGATAAAAAATCCTGATACCGGAGGCACGAGATTGGCCCAGAACTTTTTTTCTTCGCGGAGATAGTAGCGCACGAAGGCGGCAGCGTTGACGCCCATGAACGCGAGCAGCGCGCCGAAATTGAGCATTTCAGCGCCAAGCGTGTAACTGATGGTAAAAGCGCCGACGAGAGCGAGCACGCCGATGAGCAGGACGTTGTTACGCGGCACGTGGTTCTTGGGCTCGATTGCACCAAAAAAAGAGCGCGGCAGCGCGTTGCTGCGTCCCATACCGTAGAGCAGACGCGCGGCACCGAGCTGCGAGCTCATGCCGGAACCAATATTTGCGACGAGCAACGTCAAGTTGACGAGCCCAAAAAGGAGAATGCCTCCGACGCGCCCCGAGATATGGACAAAGGCGGTATCAACATCCGGAAAAGGCTGCGAGGCGGGCCAAACGAGCTGCGCGAGATAAACTTCAATGGAAGCGAGAACGCCTGTGACCACGCAAACGAGAACGGTCGCCAGTAAGACATTGCGCCGCGGATTTTTCACTTCCTCCGAAAGAGTCGAAATGCCGTCGAAGCCGATGTACGTGAGAACGGCAATCGAGGTGCCGCGAAAAAGCGCGGAAGAAGAAAACGTCCGCGGATCGTAAAACGGATGCGTGAAAAAACCTGGCCCGAAGTATGGCAGATGATAAATGTAGCCGATTGCTTCGGCGATGAAAATCACGATCACAATTCCCATGCCAGCAGCGAGAAATGCGTTGATCCGCGCGGAAGTTTCGACTCCGCGAAGATTCAGCCACGTGAAAAGCAGCGCGAAAAAAATCGCCCAGAGGAAGTACGGCATCTGCGGGAAGAAATTCTGCGCAGCCTTGCTGCACCAAATCGTGCAGATCAGCGGGTTCAGAATGTAATCCATCGCCATGCTCCATCCAGTGATGTAGCCCAACGCGGGATGAAGTTCGCGGCCGACGTACGTGAAGGCCGACCCGGCGCTGGGATAGACGCGCGCCATGCGGCCGTAGCTGATCGCGGTGAAGAGCATGGCGACCATGGCGATCAAAATCGCCGTCACCACATGGCCGCGCGCCGCGTTGCTGACCACGCCAAACGACGGCATGGGCGCGACAGGCTGAATGATAATGATGCCGTAAAGAATCAAGTCCCACAGGCCGAGCGAGCGGCGAAGTCCTACTCCGCGACCAGAAGGTTGTGACGGTTCGCCGGGCATTACGTGAGCACTCTTGGGCGCTTGAGAATCAGGCTGGAGCAGCGAAGGAAAAATTCAGGATGCGCCTGGGGTTGGCGACAACTTCGCGGCGACATCAACGAATTACCCCGGCAGGTTTCGCGGGCTCGATGTGCGATGGAGAAATGACGAGCGTGACCGGTTCGACGTTCCAACCGCCGACTTCGAGTCTTGCGCCTTGCGCTAATTTTGTTCCGGCGGGATAGCGCGCGGTAAGCGTTCGTGTTTCGCCCGGCAGCAACTCGAAGTAATTATCGCTCCAGAAAACCGGAAGAATTTCGTCGCCGCTTTTTTTCGTGACCGCGAGACGCACCTGAAAGGCCAAATGCGCGCTCGGATTGCGAAGCCGCACACTGAATCCGGAGTCAACGGCAGCGGTTTCACGATTCGCGGTCGCCTCAAGCCGCACGCGCGGCAAGTCAGCGAGCATCGTAAAATCGGGATAGGAAGACACCTCGGTTCGCTGATCGTTGCTCGAATTCCAATCGAAAATTGTTGGTTTGTTCGACAGCCAATAGAAATTCGAGCTGAGCAACTTTCCGGCTCGGTCGTGCAAATCCAGTTTTACGAAGTATGCTTGTGGCGTGGCCGTTCGCGGAAAAAGCGGAATGTTGTATGCGCGCGCACTGAAATCAGCCGGCACATTTATGACGGATCGGCGCGAGAAAACCGGTTTCATGTCGAAGGTGTAGACCTTGGCAGAGACTGTCAGCTCAGGAAATGCGCGATAGAAACTGTTTACGACGACCACGCTGCGATCGTCGTAGGAATATTGCACGTGCAGCAATTCATTTGCTTTCTTCGCGCCGAAGTATCCGCCGGCGGGCTGCAAGTAGTAATCGTAGAGATGCCAAAATAAAGATGGCCAGGCATTGTTCAGCATCCATTGAATCACACCGGTCGATCCGTACTTGTTACGCGCATAGGCCTCGAACATCGCGCGCTCGCCTTCGTATGCCATGGCCTGCGACTTTCTTTCGTAATCAGCAAGATTTTTCGGCGCGCCGTACATTTGCGTCATGGCGTCGTTGAACGCGGAGAGTCGTTGATACCTGCCGCCGGCGCCGTGGAAATGCCAGCACTCATTCGGCGGCCATATTTGATCGGCTGGCATCATTTTTTTTAGACTGTCCTCTACCACAGGCGCGGGGCCCGGGCTCGTTTCCGTGTTGAACCCATACGCGCCGCCGCGTTTCGTGTCTTCGAGCCAGTACTCTGGGGGAACGTAATCATACGGGCCGAGCATCTTCACGCCGGATGGGCCGGTGACTGAAGTCTCCTGCTGCGACGCGGAAGAAATATAAGGATTGGGCCAGTTCGTTTGCTGCAGGACGCCGATGTACGCACGCTCCACGTCCGCGGGCGGCGGGTTGTCGCTGCCATTCAACCACACGAGCAAACTGGGATGGCTGCGCAAACGCAAAATTTGCGAGCGCAACTGCGCCGTGGCGTTTTCGAGATCGGACGGCTGCCACTTTTTCCACTGCTCCCAAAAACTACAGCAGCACCAGCCTGCCATTACCAGAACGCCTCGCTCGTCGGCCAGATCGAAAAAATCATCGGGCTCGAGCTTTCCTTCGAGACGAATCGTGTTGAGACCCATTTCCCGGACGTAATCGAATTGCGCTTCAAGACGCTGATGCGATTCGCGCATGAGCATGTCAGGAGACCAGCCGCCGCCGCGGATCAAGATGTTTTTGCCGTTGATGTGAAAAAGAAGGCGATTGTGATCGGTGAGTTCGGAAGTGATTTCACGAATGCCAAACCGGATGTGCTGTTCGTCTGACACCTTTCCTTCGGCGCTCGCGCGCATTGTGAGGGTGTGAAGATTTTGCGGACCAAGTCCATAAGGCCACCAGATCTTCGGGTGCGTGATGTGCAGGTGCGGAAATTGCGCGGGCGTGAATGTGACGCTACGTATCTCGCCCGGCTTGAGATCAAGTGGCTGCTCGAAATGTATGGCGGCACTCGCACCGGAGATTTCGCCTTGCAGAACAGCGCTGACCGGCGCGCCCGATGCGTTCTGAACTTCGGCTCTGACGGTAAGGTCCGCTTCGTCGAGCGACGCATCGGTGAAATGCGTGACCACTTGTGGATGGCGCACCGCAACCGCGCCGGTCGCCGCAAGATACACATCGCCCCAAAGGCCCATGTCTTTGTCAGGCGGCGTCGGATTCCAATCGACCCAGTTCATGGCTAAGTCATTTTCCGTGGGCGCGAACGCTTCGACGGCGATGACGTTCGTTTCACCCGGCTTTACGAATGGCGTGACGTCGAAATCGTAAATGCGGTACGAGCCCGAGACGTCTTTTGCGCTAGCGAATTTCTTCCCATTGAGCCAGATATTCGCACGGTAATTGACACCGTCGAGATGCAGCCAAACGGTGCGGCCATCGAAACCTCGCGGAAGCCTGAATTCCTTGCGATACCACCACGAGCAAACGAAGGGACTATCTTTCGGCATCGGCAAATTTGCGAAATTCGCGCCGATTGGATACTGGGTGCCTGGAATTTTGCGCAGATTCATGCCGAAATCGGGATCCGGATACGTGCCGTCGGCGACGAGCGCGGCGACCACCGTGGCGGGCACGCTGGTTGAATGCCAACCAGTTGCTTGAAAGCCAGTCATGGAAATTTGCGGGCCAGTTGCATTAATCAGACACGACGACTGCAATTGCCAACCGGGAGAAAGAGAAAATTTTGCTCCCGGGAACGGATCGGTTTGAGCGCGCACAAGAGATGGCGCGAATATGGCGAAAACGATTGCGGCAACACAGAGACGAGAAATCTTCACCCGGCCTCCCGCCATGGCACTCCCCTAACTACACGCGACTACAAGTATGAATAACAGACGTTTTCTGATCGACCGCCCGAATCTTACTCGAACTCGAAGAGGAAGTTCAGTCTAAAACTGGAATTCCGCGTCGTGACCCGATGGAAAGAAAAAGTCCGCAATATGCTCCGAGTTCGGTAGAATCCGGCGCGGTTGAGTCGCAAGGAGAGAAATAATGCGAACAAAATCGGAATTCCTAAAGCGAATTTGCTCAGCAAAATTCGGCAGCATTGTAATAAGCATAATCGCAATCGCCATAGCAGGCGTTTCCGCACAAGCGCAGCAAGACCGTTTGCAAAGCAGCGATCTTTCTCGCTTCCACGACGTGACGCAGGCCGCAATTTCGCCTGACGGGACGAAGATCGCATACACGGTTCTCAATTACGACAAGCCAGGCCGGCCGTATCCGCAACTGTGGATGATGGACGTGAACGGCGGTAAATCTGCGCGCGTGGGAGCGGCGGATTCTGTTGCGTCGGGCGCGGTGTGGTCGCCGAACGGGCGATGGGTCGCATATATCGGCCAAGCGCAGGGGAAATCGGGAGTAATGATCGCGCGGCCGGACGGCTCGGAGGCAACATTCCTTGCCGAGGGAACGGGAACGAACGCGCCGATACCGGGGCAGGGGAACGATATTTCGTGGTCGCCCGATGGCAAGCAGATTGCTTTCGTTTCCGCAACGCCTGGACCTGAAACAGCGGAAGCGTCCGGCGACCCGATGGTTTTTACGCGCTATTTGTGGCGTCCAACGGCGGGCGAAGGCGTCAAGCCGTGGAACGATAACCGGCGACTACACATTTTTGTTGTGAATGTGGCGAGCAAGCAGGTGCGCCAGCTCACCGACGGCGTTTATTACGAGCATTCGATTGACTGGTCGCCGGACGGTTCGGAAATTTTATTTTGTTCCGACCGCTCTCCGTATGCGGATCAATTTTTTCACTACAACATCTACGAGTTGAAAGTTTCCGACGGCACGATCCACCAACTCACGACAATTGAAACGACACAATATCGTCCGGTGTGGTCTCCCGATGGAAAGAAAATCGCGTTTCTCTCGACGAAGCGCGGGCTGACGGACCGCGAAACTACGATGGAAGACACGCACGTGTGGATAATGAATGCGGACGGCAGCGAGCGTCACGAACTCGCTTCGATGATTGACGACCGGCAAGGCGCGCCCGTTTGGGCTCCTGACAGCGAGTCTCTTTATTTCACGGCGCAAGAGCGCGGCAGCGTGCATTTGGAGCAGTTGTCAATCACGGGTAGCGAGCCTCAAACGATTGTGAATGAGCGCGGCTCGGTCGGATCAATCTCCGTAAGCAAATCCGGTGCGATTGCGTACACGTTCACTAGCCCGCACGACATGGCCGAACTTTTTTCAAAGAACGAAAACGGTGCGCCAAAGCAACTGACTGACGTCAACGCCGATATTTTGCGAGGAAAGAAACTCGGCAGTGTCGAAGCATTTAATTTTGTCAGCAACGACAATAAATATACGGTCGAGGCTTTTCTAGTTGAACCGGCTGATATCACCGAAGGATCAAAGCATCCGTTGATCGTCAACATTCACGGCGGCCCGCACGGGCAAAATGGCCCGGCATTCAGTTTCCGCGATCAAGTGTTCGCAGCGCGAGGGTGGGCCGTGTTGCACGTGAATTATCGCGGCTCAACGGGATATGGACAGGCGTTCGCCGACGCGGTCTTCGGCGATCAGGATGGTGATGAAGCGCAGGACGTTCTTTACGGAGTGAGCGCCGCGATCCGGCGTTATCCGTGGATTGATCCGGAGCGCATGGGAATCGAAGGCGTCAGTTACGGCGGGCAACTAACATACTGGCTGATTACGCAGACGCGCGAATTCAAAGCGGCGATTCCGACGGCGGGAATCACGAACCTGATCAGCTACAACTATCTGACCTACTACAATCAATACGAGCAGATGGAATTCGGCGCGCTGCCGCATCAAGACGATTTGATGGACATCATGTGGAAACGGTCCGCGTTGAAATACGTGGCACAAGTGGGAACGCCGACGCTGATCATGCACGGAGCGAATGATCCTGACGTGCCAATTCCCGATGCGGAACAATTTTATATTGCGCTGAAAGATGTGGGCGTGGAAACGGAATTCGTGATGTATCCGCGCGAAGGGCATGGCATTCGAGAAGTGAGACATCAGATTGACGACATGGATCGCTCAATTGCATGGTATGAAAAACATTTTCCGGATAAAAGCGCGGCGGTGCCGATTCCGTAAAGGACATTCAAGCGCCGCGACATTTGTCATTCCCCCGCTGGTGGCCCAATTCATAGTTTCCCCTTGACTATTGACAGGAGAAGAGTACATTCCTGTCGATAAGTAACAGGAGAGACTGTGAGCAAACCGACCGATTTGGTTCAGGGAACGCTGGACCTGCTGATCCTGAGAACAATCACGCACGAGCCCATGCACGGGTGGGGCATCGCGCAAAGAATCCAAATTGTTTCGAACAACGTGCTGCAAGTACGGCAAGGCGCGCTTTATCCGGCGTTGCATCGGCTGGAACAGCAAGGCTGGATACGCGCGGAATGGGGCGATTCAGAAAACAACCGTCGCGCGAAATTCTATGCGCTGACGAGAGCCGGGCGAAAATATCTGGAAAAGGAACAGGCGAATTGGGAACGGCTGTCGTCGGCCATTGGGCTGGTGCTGGATACTGCGCAGGGATAGTGATGATACGACGATGCGCTGGCCGGTGAAAATTTTGTTGCGCGCGCGCTCGCTGTTTCGCAGAAGTGCGGTGGATGGAGACCTCGACGAGGAATTGCGGTTTCACGTGGAGCGGCAGACGGCGGTGAATATCGCCGCTGGCATGCCACCAGCGGAGGCTCGGCGGGAAGCGCTGCGGGAATTTGGCGGAGTGGAAGGGCTGAAGGAGGAATGCCGCGACATGCGAAAGATCAATTGGAGTCAGGACCTGGCTCAGGACCTTCGCTATGGCTTGCGGATGTTAGGCAAATCTCCCGGCTTCGCGGCCGTCGCCATTCTCACCCTGGCCCTCGGCATCGGGGCCAACACCGCCATTTTCAGCATCGTGGATTCCTTGCTCCTCCGTCCTCTTCCCGTAGAAGACCCTGCCCATCTCACCGTGCTGGCTTTTCGCCAGGGAAGCGGCCAACTCCTCACGCAATTCTCCATCGCCGATTATCGCGACATTCGCGAACAGACTTCTGGCGCCTTTTCCAGCATGATCGGTTTCCAGCTCTCACTTGATGGCCTCAGCATGACGGGTAGAGCCGAGCGCGTCCTGACGAACTATGTCACCGGCAACTATTTCTCCAACCTCGGTCTGAAGCCGTACCTCGGCCGCCTTATTCTTCCCTCCGAAGGCCAGACACCGGGCGCGGACCCCGTCGTCGTCCTCTCCTATTCGTACTGGAA
Organism: Candidatus Acidiferrales bacterium; assembly: GCA_035943235.1. Taxonomy (GTDB): domain Bacteria; phylum Acidobacteriota; class Terriglobia; order Acidiferrales; family UBA7541; genus DAHUXN01. The sequence goes on along the minus strand of DASZCH010000231.1, from coordinate 39,790 downwards.
AAATTACCTCGGCGCTGACCCCTCAATCATCGGCAGGAAAGTTCTCGTCAATGGGCATCCAAGCACGGTGATCGGCATAGCGCCGCGCGGATTCCACGGCCTCTATCCGGCTCCCGGCGTCGAAGCGTTTCTGCCTCTCGCCATGCTGAGTTCTTACGAGCAAGGCTGGCCCGCCGATTTCATGGTGAATCGCATTCTTCAGAATCTTTACATCCTCGCCCGCTTGCGCCCCGGCGTCACTCTGGCAAACGCGGGTGCGGCTCTGAACATCGTCGCGCGCCGCCTCTCCACGCAATATCCTGACAGTGATAGAGGTCTGCAGCTCAGCGTCTACTCTGAACTCTTCGCTCGGCCCGATCCCGGAACAGCCCCAACGCTTTTCAAAGCCTCCGCGCTTTTTCTGGCGCTCGTCGCTCTCGTTCTTTTGCTCGCCTGCGCCAATATCGCCAATCTTCTTTTGGTCCGTTCCACAGCGCGTGGCCGCGAAATGGCCGTCCGCGCCGCGCTCGGCGCCCCGCGCAGCCGCTTGATTCGTCAATTGCTTACCGAAAGCATCCTGCTCGCCCTTCTTGGCGGACTTGGTGGAATATTCCTCGGCCTGTGGGCCGCCGACGCCGTTGCCTCCGTCAATTTACACACGCCGGTCAATGTGCCTCTGTATTCAGGACTTGATTGGCGCGTTTTCGTTTATGCTTTCGCCGCCGCTCTGTTTACTGGAGTTCTCGTCGGACTCGTCCCCGCCCTGCGCGTTTCACGAACTCACATCAGCGCTGCGCTCCACGAATCCGGCCGCACCGTCGCCTCCGGCAAAAATCGCGTTCGCACCAGCCTGGTAATTATCCAAGTGGCCGGTTCATTGACGCTGCTGGTCATCGCCGGACTATTCACTCGGAGCCTCGCGAATGTGCAGCACGCCAATCTCGGCTTCGACCCCCATAACGTCGTTAACCTCGTTATGGATCCGTCCGAAGTCGGCTACAACGAAACGCAAGGTTTGTCCTTTTACAATTCGCTCCTCGAACGCATTCGCGCTCTGCCGGGCGTGCAATCTGCATCTCTCACGTCCAGCCTTCCCATGAGCAATTTCGGCAGCAACGACTATCTGAAAGTCTCGAACTATCAGAATCCCGCCGGCCAGGGCTTGCCTCTGGTTTCTTATGGCCTCATTTCAACCGGCTACTTCAGGACCATGCGCATCCCCATTGTTCAGGGCCGTAGCTTTTCCAACACGGACACGAAAGGTTCTCCTTATGTCGCCGTCGTGAATCAGACGTTCGCCCGGCGCTTCTGGCCACATCAAAATCCCATCGGCCAACGCTTCGCAAAAGTCAGCGGCGCCAACAATCCTGTTTACCAGGTGGTTGGCATCGTCCGCGACAGCCGCTTTTCCGGCCTCACCGGCCCCGTTGATGCTTACTTCTACCTTCCTCTCGCGCAGGACTATGCTCTGAGTTCATTGCAGATCCTTCAAATTCGCGACGCCGCCCCTCCCGATGCCGTGATGCGCCAAGCCCAATCCATTATTCAGAGCCTCGCTCCCAGTTTGCCCGTTTTTGACGTCGAGACCATGTCCGAGAGCCTCGACACACTCTCGGGTTTTCTACTTTTTCGATTGGGCGCCGGACTTGCGGCGGCCCTCGGACTGCTCGGCCTCATTCTCGCGGCCGTCGGTGTGTACGGAGTTATTTCCTATTCCACGAACCAGCGCACTCATGAAATCGGCATTCGCGTCGCCCTCGGCGCTCAGCCTGGCCAAATCCTGAAATTGATTTTACGCCAGGGCGTTCTCGTCGTCGGCACTGGCTTAGTTGCCGGCTGCGCCGCGGCACTCATTGCGGCGCGTCTCATCGGCAACCTTCTCGTCGGCGTCAGCCCCGCCGATCCCCTCACGTACATAAGTGTAGTCGTTATCTTGGCTCTGATTGCATCGGCGGCTAGCTACATACCCGCGCGGAGGGCGATGCGGGTGGATCCGATGGTGGCGCTGAGATATGAGTGAGGGACGGCGATAGCCGAACAATAGGCGGATTGGGGAAGGCTGTCGTCTGCCATTGGGCTGGTGCTGGATGCTGGGGAGGGATAGTGAGGATACGACGATGCGCTGGCTGGTGAAAATTTCGTTGCGCGCGCGTTCACTGTTTCGCAGACGTGCGGTGGATGGAGACCTCGACGAGGAATTGCGGTTTCACGTGGAGCGGCAGACGGCGGTGAATATCGCCGCTGGCATGCCACCAGCGGAGGCTCGGCGGGAAGCGCTGCGGGAATTTGGCGGTGTGGAAGGGCTGAAGGAGGAATGTCGAGACATGCGCCACACAAATTATATCCACGATTTCGCACAAGATCTCCGCTATGCCGCGCGCATGTTGCGCAAATCCCCGAGCTTCACCGCTATCGCCATCCTAACTCTGGCCCTCGGCATCGGCGCCAACGCAGCGATTTTCACCATTCTCAATTCAGCTGCATTGCGCCTGCTGCCTGTGCCGCACGCGGGTCAGCTTGTCACAGTGGGACAGAACATCCGCGCAGCAAACGGCGGCCCTATTCATCGCAACATTCACGATGACGATTCGTTCGTCTCCTATTCCGAATACAAAGTTTACGCCAAACAGAACCGTGTCTTTTCCGGCCTGCTAGCGTATTCCGCATTCACCATGACAAGTCTGGTCACCGACAAGCCGCGGCCCATCATGGGTACTTTGGCCTCTTGTAATTATTTCGACGTGCTCGAAATCCGCCCGGAGCGAGGCCGCTTCTTTGCCGATTCCGATTGCGCATCAGCCGGTGAGGATGCTGTTGTCGTGCTCAGCGATTCCGCCTGGCGCGGTACATTCCGCGGTGATCCCGCCATCGTCGGCGAGACCATCACCCTCAATCGAACCTCATTTCATGTCATCGGTGTTGCTCCGCCCGGATTCGAAGGCACCGTTGCGGTCGCTTCGGCCTTCTGGGCTCCGCTCACTATGGTCAAGTCCTTCCGCCCGTCGAGCAATTACCTCGGCGATGACGATCTCAGCTGGCTTGCACTGATTGGCCGCCGGAAACCCGGCGTTTCGGCGCGACAGGCCGCCGCGAATTTGAGCGTCCTCGCCTCGGGACTTAATTCCCTTCAGCCTGGAAGAATCACCACGATATCCCTTAGCCAGGCCACTCTTCTGTCTATGCCTTCATTCCGAACTCCCATGCTGATCATCGCGGGCATAATTCTTACGGCTGTGGGGCTTGTGCTACTGCTAGCCTGCGCGAATATCGCCAACCTGCTGCTCGCTCGCGCCGCGGGCCGGCGCAAGGAAATTGCCGTGCGGCTAACGGTGGGAGCCAGCCGTGGCCGTCTGATTCGTCAGTTGCTCACTGAAAGTCTACTGCTCGCATTCATTGGAGGGGCGGCCGGCGCGCTGGCATCCTACTGGTCAGTAGCCGCGCTTTTCCGCTTCACCATGGCGCATCTGCCAACGGGACCAGAACTTGCCTTCGCGCTGCATCTTAGCTCGGACTGGCGCACGTGGTCTTACGCCTTCGCCCTGTCGATCGCGACGGCTTGCTTCTTCGGACTTGCTCCCGCTCTGCGTGCCTCTCGCGTTGATCTCACGCTCGCCATGAAAGAAGAGGGCGCGCACTCCCAAACCGGAGCAGTCAGCACGGGCCGCATGCGCAACGTTCTCGTGGGAGTCCAGGTAGCTGTTTGCATGGTCCTTCTTCTCGCGTCAGGACTCCTCTTGCACGGACTTTATCGCGCGCAAACTGTAAATCCAGGATTTCGTATGGACAATATTGAAGGCGCTGGCTTCAGCCTTTCGGATGCCGGCTACACGCAACAGCGCGCCGCCGCGTTTCAGCAGCAGTTGCGCCAGCGCCTCGTCGCTCTTCCCGGCGTGGACGAAATTGTGCAAGCAGCATCCATTCCGCTTGCCAATGAACACAACGAGACCGGCTTCTCCAGGCCAAACGGGATCACGCACGAGGTGGAATACAACAACGTTTCCGCTAATTTCTTTCGCGTATTGGGGATTCCGTTCCTGCAAGGGCGCACATTCAATGACGCCGAAGAGCATTCCAGCGCACACGTCGTTGTTCTGAGCCAATCCACCGCCCAGCGCCTGTTCGCCGGGAAAAATCCGCTCGGCCAGACGCTTCGCGGCGGCGATCCGGTCGCCGGCAAATCCGTCCAGTGGCAAGTTGTCGGTGTGGTTGCCGACGCGCAAGTCGCGAATCTCGGCGATTCGCACAAGCTGTATTTGTATGAGCCCGCAGGCCCCGCTCAGCAGGCAGACATCAACGTAATGGTCCATACCGCAACAGCGGATCCGGCGATCGGCAAGGAAATCAATGACATCTTCGGAGCGCTGGATCCCGATTTGAACATCACCGTCGGTCCCCTGTCCGAAACTCTCGAGTTCTGGCGCCAACCAGCCCGTGTGGTTTCGGTGTTTTCCGCAATTTTGGGAATACTCGCGCTGCTCCTCGCGTCCCTGGGAATTTACGGCATGGTTTCCTATGGAGTGAGCCGCCGCGTGCGTGAAATCGGCATTCGCATGGCGCTCGGTGCTGACAATCGCGACGTGATGTGGCTTGTTGTGCGACAGTCCATGGTCCCGGTGCTCACCGGCGTGCTGATCGGGATGGTACTTTGTGCCGCCGTGTCGACGATTTTTTCGGCAATCCTGTTCGGAGTAAGCCCGCTCGATCCCGGTTCTTTCGTGTTGATGCCATTGTTTCTTTTGATGGTGGCGCTGTTGGCGAGCTACATTCCGGCGCGGAGGGCGATGCGCGTGGATCCGATGGTGGCGCTGAGATATGAGTGAGGACGGATGACAGGTTGATAGCCATTCGTTGAACGTCGAAAGCCAAAACAAGAAAACCAAGAGTAAAAATTTAGATCGAAGCGGCACTGTCTGCAACTTGGTGTTGTTGTCTACCGGTGTGTGCGCAACCGAGGCGCAATGCGAGAACAGGCGGCTAAAGCCACGCCTACAAAGGTACGACCAGCAAAGATCGAACCATTTTCTGCACAAGCTGTAAAGTGGCCGGCTCCGTGTTAGATTCAGCAGGGATGACACGCGCATGCTGCACGAAGCCACAGTGAACTCTCCGGAAGACGCGCGCGCCGAAGAAGCCGCAGCCACCCGCGCAGCGGAACGTGGAGGGCTCGGCGAAGAAACGCCAGTATCGCGAAAGTTCGGCTGGATCGACGTGCTGTGGCTCGCTTTTTTGGGCGGACTGGCCGCGCTTCCTCCTGTTTCGGAAATCCACAAACAACTCACCCTGATTGCTATCGGTTTGTTCCAGATTTTCGAGGGACGTCTGATCGCGTGGCGGCCCGGACGCGGCCGCGCTTACAGCGTGCTCATCAAGATCCTGCTCGCGACGCTGCTGATTGGCCACACGGGCGGAGTAAGCATCAACAGCGACTACTATCCCATTTTCTATGTGCCCGTTGTGACGGCGGCCATCTATTTCGGGCCACTTGCGACGCTGGGATGGACAGCGCTTGCGTCGCTGGCATATTGCTCGTACTTGATTCAGGCAATCCTGATCGAGGACTACGAAGTGTCTCCGGCAGGATTTGGGATACTTGCAGCGCGGATCCTGTTTTTCTTTTTGGCGGCGCTGCTGGTCAACCGCTTTGTGATGGAGAACCGGAGGCAAGTGGAACGGCAGAGGGCGCTTTCGGCAACGCTCGAAGAATCGAATCAGAAGCTGCAGCAGGCGCAGGCAGATGTCAGGAGGGCGGAACGTCTTGCGGCGCTGGGGCAGCTTTCGGCTGGACTTGCGCACGAAATACGCAATCCGCTGGGCATCATCAAAGGTTCGGCGGAAATGCTGAGTACGAAGCTGCAATCGGCGCAGCCGGTGGCGAGCGAGCTCGCAGGATTTATTTCGGCCGAAGTGAATCGCCTGAACGGGTTGGTCTCGCGTTTTCTGGACTTCGCGCGGCCGTCGCATCTGGCGCTTTCCCCCATGAAGCTTCCGGCCATTGTGGAGCGCGCGCTGGAATCGGTTCACAACCGGTACCCGAATGCGAATGTCGTGGTCGAACGGAGATTCGCTGCGAGTCTGCCGAAGGTGTTGGTTGACGAACAATTGTGCGAGCAGGTGTTCGTGAATTTGATTTTGAATGCGTATGAAGCCATGGGGGCGCAAGATCCAGCCGAGGATGCGACGGCAGGAAAACCGGGCGGCACGCTGACGGTTACGCTTGAGCCGGAATGGCACCAGGGGATTTCCGGAGTTGCGACACGGATCGAAGATTCCGGTCCGGGAATCGCGGAAGAGATTCGGGAGCAGGTTTTTAATCCGTTTGTCACATCTAAGAAAACGGGCGTTGGGTTGGGGCTTTCGATCGTGGCCAAGATCGTGGATGATCATGGAGGGTCGATTCAATTGCAATCGAAACCGGGGCACGGCGCCTGTTTCTGGGTGTTTCTGCCGGCGGCCGTGAAATAACAATAGGGGCGAGGGAGAAAAGCAAGTCGATGTCGTCGATTCTGATCGTCGAAGACGAAGCCAAAATGCGGCGGCTGCTGGAGCTGAATTTAGGCGACGAAGGATTTACCACCCACGCAGCGGCCGACGCGGAAACGGGGCTGAAACTACTGAGCCAGGAGAAGATCGATCTGGTGGTGACGGACTTCAAGCTGCCGGGCATGAACGGCCTGGAATTTCTGCAAGCGATCAAGCGCGTGGACGCTTCCCTGCCGGTGGTGATTATGACGGCGTATGGTTCGGTGGAATCGGCTGTGGAAGCGATGAAAGTGGGCGCGAGCGATTATGTGCTGAAGCCATTTTCGCTGGCGGAAATGATACTGGTGATTCGCAAGGAGCTGGACGCGCGTAAATTGCGCGACGAGAATCGCTCGCTCCGCGAGGCACTCGGCCAACGGTATGAATATGCCAACGTGGTGGCCAAGAGCGAAAAAATGCAGGCGGTGCTGGCGCTGGTGGAACGCGTGGCGCCGACAAACTCCACAGTGCTGCTTGGAGGCGAAAGCGGCGTTGGAAAGGATTTAATCGCGCGGGCGATTCATGAGCATTCGCATCGCGCGTCGGGACCATTTGTAAAAATCAACAGCACGGCGATCCCGGAGAATCTGCTCGAGAGCGAGCTTTTCGGTTATGAGAAAGGCGCGTTCAGCGGCGCGACAACCAGCAAGCCGGGGAAATTCGAGCTGGCGGACAAAGGAACGCTGTTTCTCGACGAAATCGGCGATGTGCCGCCGGCGATCCAGGTGAAACTGCTGCGCGTCCTGCAAGAGCGGCAATTCGAGCGGCTGGGCGGAACAAAAACATTGAAGGTGGATGTGCGATTGATTGCGGCGACGAATCGCGACCTTCGCGCGGCACTCGAAGAGGGGACGTTTCGCGAAGATCTCTATTACCGGCTGAACGTGGTGGCAATTGATATCCCGCCGCTGCGCGAACACAAAGATGATATTCCGGCGCTGGCGAATTTTTTTCTCGGACGGTTTGCGAGGGAATCCGGAAAGCCCGTGCGGGAGATAACGCCTGCCGCTATGAAACTTCTGATGGATTTTTACTGGCCGGGAAATGTGCGGGAGCTCGAAAATATCCTCGAGCGCGGAGTGACGCTTTCGTCAGGTCCGATGCTTGACGCGGCTGACATTCACCTGGACACGCGCTCGCCGAATCATCAGGCGGGAGCCGCACCTGTGATTCCCGAAGGCATGACTCTCGACAAATGGGAGCAGGAAATCATTCGCGAGGCTCTGCGCCGCGCCAACGGGAACAAAAGCCAGGCGGCACGTGCATTGGGATTGTCGCGGAACGCGCTGAGGTACCGGCTATCTCAAATGGGCGTAAATGATACTGCGGAGAAGGAACCTTAGGCAAAAAGCCACGCCTTTCACAAAACCCACTCAGGAGAGGAGCCCGCCAAAATAAGGATTCTCCATCGGAGAAAATCCGCACGGTTAGCCGAAGGATTGCGGCACCGACAGAAGCCTCAGTAAACGAGGATTTCGGCTGTTTTCCCCAGGAGCATGATTCAGCTAAGTGCCAGATAATGGCTGATCTCTTTGGTTGAAAACCACCACCCCGCGCGAAAGGAACCGGTTTCGCGACGTGCCCGAGCGTTACCAAACTTGGTTAAAGCATACAAGCCACTGAAAACAATGTGCTTATTCATACATCACTCGGCAGGCGTTTGGCACGGGCCGTGCTTTTGACATTGTGAAGCTAACTGGGTCTCGACCGTGGGTTCCCGGCGGGAGGAGACGGTCATGAAAAAGCATCTGGTAGTCGCGGCGGCGGTCCTGTTCTCAATGGCGACAGTGGCTGGCACAGCCCATGCGCAATATCAGGATCAAGACGCGCAGGACCAAAATGGCCAGGTTCAAAACGCTCCCGATCAGGGGCAGGATCAGGACAATCCGCAAGTGCAGCCCGCGGTCGGGCGGCTGAGCATGATTCAGGGCGACGTTTCCGTGCAGCGAGGCGATTCGGGCGACTGGGTTGTGGCGACGCTGAACACGCCTTTAGAGGCTGGCGACCGGGTGTCGACCGGCAATGGCGGGCGTGCGGAAGTACAGCTGGACTACGCGAACGTGATTCGGCTGGACGAGAATTCGACAATTAAGATCACAGACTTGACCGCCTCACACATTCAAGTGCAAGTTGGCGAGGGTCTGGTGGAATACAGCGTCTTCAAAAACAACCAAAGCGATGCCGAAATTGACACTCCGAACTCGGCTGTTCATCCGCTGAGGGATGGGGACTACCGGATTCAGGTGAACGGCGATTCCGATTCGCAAGTGATTGTCCGCAGCGGACAAGCGGAAGTATCCGAGCCGCAAGGCAGCACGCGTATTGAAAGCGGGAAAATGATCGACGTTCAGGGCACCGACGATCCGCAATATCAAACATTGGACGCGTCGCCCAAAGACGATTTCGACCAGTGGAACGAAAGCCGCGACCGCACGATTCTGGATGCGCAGAGCTGGCAGCACACAGACCGGTATTACACAGGAACGCAGGATCTGGACGGCCACGGCCATTGGGAAAATGTGCCTGATTATGGCCAGGTGTGGGTGCCGGATCAGGATTCGGGCTGGGCGCCGTATCGCGACGGCCAGTGGGTCTGGGAGCCTTATTACGGCTGGACGTGGCAATCGTATGAACCTTGGGGCTGGGCGCCGTATCACTACGGCCGCTGGTTCGTTTACGGTGGAAACTGGGCGTGGTGGCCGGGACCGATCGGTGTGTATGGCGGCTGGGGCTACAACCCCATTTGGTCGCCAGCATATGTGTCCTTCTTTGGGTGGGGGGATGGCTTCGATTTTGGGTTTGGTTTCGGCAACGTCGGCTGGCTACCCTGCGGTCCCGGGGACTTCTTCACGCCGTGGTGGGGCTTTGGAGTGACGCGAGTCAATTTCGTCAGCTTTGCCGATCGCGACGACTTCTTCCGGCGGGGCATCGGCGACCGCGGCTTCGGCCGAGAGCGCGGCTTCGGACGGCGAGAAGATCCGCTCTTCCGCGGACGCAATGGATTCTCGAATATCAACAGGGTGGAAAATGACGCGCGCATTCGCGCCGGCGTCTCTTCGGTTCGTGGCAACGAATTTGGCCGGGGCGGAGGAGCGTCGAGATTCCAAAGTGGTATTGGAGCGAGCCAATTCCGCCAGGCTCGCTTGATGACGGGAAAACTTCCGGTCACACCGACGCGAGAAAGTCTGGGACGTGTACAGCGCAACGTCTCACCGGCAATCGCGCGCACTGGGAGCATGAACAACCGACGATTCTTCTCGCAGAGCAGGCCGTCGTTCACTCCGCGGCCGTTCAACGAACAGGCAGCACAAACACAACGGATGATTTCCAATTCCCGGACGCAAGCGGCAACGACGAGCAACCGCGGCAATAATCGGGTCGATGGTGCACGGTTGCCAACGGCTCCGGCCATGCAGCGGAATGGAGATGCGCAATCCACGCGGCCGTTCTCAAGCGGCAATGGGCGCTCGGTAGGCGGCACACCTGTCACTCAGGCTGGCCATAATTCCGCGCCACAGAGTAGCGTCCGACCGGGTTGGCATAGCTTTGGCGGAAATGACCGTCCGTCCCCTCCGCGAAACTCGATGCCGAGTCGCGGCTTCAATGGTGACCAGGTTACACCGATGCAACAGCGCCCGAATACTTCCTCGCGACCGTCGGTAGCGGCGCCATCACAACGTCCCGGCTGGCACAGTTTCACGCCTTCGGGAGGCGGAAACAATGGCGATCGCCGGGAGCAAGCTCCCGCGCGGATGAATAATCAGGGAATGCCGTCACGATCAGGGGACTCGCGTTCTTATCGACCGTCGCTCGACATGCGCCAGCCGGTTGTTTCGCGGCGCGCACCCTCGAATTACTATGGGGGCGGAGCGGAGCAACGCGACGGTGGACGCAGCCCGTATGGCGGCCGGCCAGCCAACACATACTCGCCGCCGCGGTCATATGGCGGCGGGGGTGGCTCTTACGGACGCCCGAGTGGCGGATATCGCGGCGGTGGCGGCGGGTCCTACAGCAGACCGAGCGGCGGCGGAAGTCGCGGCGGTGGCGGTGGGTCCTACAGCAGACCGAGCGGCGGCGGGAGTCGCGGCGGTGGTGGTGGCAGCAGGTCAAGCGGGGGCAGCAGATCGAGCGGAGGCGGTTCACACCCCTCAGGGTCCCGTGGCGGTGGAAGGCCTCATAGGTAAAATCGGATCGGAGCGCCCAGCCCCTTTTCGGCCGACGTCGGTTCTTCGTTAAAGAAACAAAATGCTCCTGGGAATTTCTTCGGCCAATTTGTCCAACGAGAACAGGCGAGGAACCTGCGACGGGGAGCATTCCCCGTGCTTTTGCACAAGCGGAACCGCTCGCTTACCTGCGCTGGGCGGGCTTGTTCAACAGAAGCTGAACGACACCCAGAAGAAATCGGTTCAGTTGTTTCGCTGATACCTAAAACTTGGCTCTGAGACGCGCGAGATACGAATCGAGTTCGCCGGTGCGGAACAGCTTTAGCAGTCCTAGAATAATTACCACTCCTGCTGCTGAAGCTAATACGAGAATTTCGAAAGAGCCGAGCGTCTTCTGCCATGCAATCGAACGCGACAGCCACTTTGCCAATTCGTACACTGCGCCGCCGGACAGAGCGGACGCCACGGAAACCTTCAGCAAGAACCGCATCAGGTCGCCCAGCTGGTGATTATGGGTGCGCCGGACCAGTAGGATGAAAAGAGCGATGGTAAAAAGAATAATGCCTGTGGAACTTGCCAGCGCGAGTCCCAGATGCTGCGCCTGTCTGACCAACCACCAATAAAGCGGGACATCAAGAAACGTGAAAACGGTGCCGACAATCGCGGGCGTCCACGTGTCGCGCGTGCAATAAAAGCCGCGCGCGATCAAATTCTGCGCTCCCCAAGCAAACATGCCAATCGAGAAAAGCGCCAATGTCGAGGCGGTGGCGTGCAAATCGGAAGAGGTCAAGCGTGTGTGAGAGAAAACCAAATGCACTACGTAAGGACTTTCGGCAATCGTGAAAGCGGAAATGGGCACCAGGAGAAAGATCAGCCCTTTGAACGTGTCGTTCAAAACGCTATTTAGTTCCGTGAGCTTCCCCTCCGAGTACAACTGCGAGAGCACGGGGAACGAAGCGACGCCGATGGCCTGGCCCACGACTCCGAGGGGAACGCGCATCAGCGTTTTCGCATAAGTGAGCCAAGTGATGGACGCGGGCACAAGATAGGAGCCGAACCAGCGGATGATCCAATCGTCCGTGAAGGAAAGCGAGAGGGCGAGCATGATGGGGACGGCGAGCTTTACGAAAAGGCGAAAGCCGGGATGGCGCAAATTGAGAGCGAGGGAAAATTTTGCGCCAACCTTGTGCGCGCCGTAAACCTGCAAAATAAAATTGCCAAAAAAGGAACCCACCAGAACACCGACGGCAAAACCGGTGATTCCGATACGCGACGCCAGCAAAACTCCGCCGAGGATAATAAACGTATTGTAGACGAGCGGCGCGAGCGACGGCACGACGAATCTTCCCTTCGCATATTGCACGGCGCTGAGAATGCCGCCCTGGTAAAAAAAGAATTGCGCGGGGAGCATGAGGCGCGTGAGGAAAACGACGTGCTGTTTTTCTACAGGGCCGAAACCGGGCGCAATCACGGATACGAGCTGGGGAGCGAAAATCTCCGCTACGCAGATTAGGGCGGTGACGAGCAAGCCCATGAAGGTGATCACTGTGGAAAAGACCCGCCAGCCTTCGTCCTCTTGATTCGCGGCGGCGAATTTCGTGAATACGGGAATGAAGGTGATGCTGAGAGAGCCGGCGGCCACAAGGTAGTTCAGGAAATCAGGGAGCGTGAAAGCGGCGTAGTAGGCATCGGTGATGGCTTTCGCGCCAATCTGATGCGCGACCGTCCATTCGCGGAAAAATCCCAGCACGCGGCTGAGCAGGACGCTGGTCATGACGATGCCGGTGGACTGGACGATTTTGCGATTCAGACTATACGGTTTCACGTCAAAGATAGTACACGCGTTGAACGCAAGACCCTCGACACGGTTTCACTGCCATTGCCGCGTTTCTTACTATGTACCTCAGCGGCTGAAGCCTCGGGGAATCTGTGCCTCTTATCGCGCCGCTAGAGCTGTGCCTTGGCACGAAACTTTGGCTTCTACTGAGAAGCGGAGAATTACTGGGGCGCGGGCTGCGGCGGAGCAGAATTTACTGCCATGTAGGCTCGACCAAACGCCGCCAACGGGTGACCCGCGGCGACAACGATCGCTTGGACTGCGTAGTTGCCGGCGGGAAATTTGCCGGGAGGCAAACTGATGCGGAATGAGGCAGAGCGAGACTTCGCGTCCACTTGGACTGGATCGAGAAGAGGCGTGCGGCTGACTTCTTCCCCATCGCGGAAAAAGACGAGGCCTCCGCGCAAGGAGGCGGGGTCGGTGTTCTTCGGAAGATATGCCTGAAAAAAGACGTAAATGGTCTGTTGAGATTGGAAGACATTTGTCACGCTTGGAATCAGGCGTTCGCCGGAAAATTCCAATGGCGAATTCTTGAGACTGGCGGCGAGGCCCACCGTCTTAATTTGCACCTCGGAAGATTTGGCGACCGGCGCAAGCTGACTGGAAAGCAAAACGGAGCTGAGCGCGAGGCGCTTGGGATCGGGAGCGGTGATATCGAGGGCCTGCTCGAAGGTGCCGATTCGTCCCGTCTCGTTTTCGCGCGCGACGAATTTCAGACGATAGGAACCGGGAGCAAGAATCATTCCGCCTTGATAGAGGAGAGCGTTTCGATGCACTTGCTCAAAATGCTCCGCGCCGAGGCGGACATTGATCGTGTCCCGCAACTGCGCGACAACGCGCTTTGTGCGCGCGTCTTCCACTTGCGCGGCGAAATCGAATTCATCCTGCTGACTGCCACGTTTGGCGGCCCATTGCAAAGCGCCTGAAGGAAGCTTCGCGGCGATGGGAATGTAGACTTCCCCGCTGCGAAGACGGAATTGCGAGACTTCGAGGGCGATGGGCAGCTCGACGCGCGGAGAATCGGAGCGCAGCGCTTCTTCCAGTTGCTGGTCACGATCGCCGGTAGACATATGCTTGAAATCGCGCGGCGCGAAATACCCTGTGCGGTAACGCAGGCGCGCGCCGGGGATTTTGAGTTTCAACGTGACGCGGCGCCAGCTTCCATCCGGCTTGGTGTTTGAAGTGCTGTAGCCGATCAGATAGTAGCCGGAAGTATCCTCCTGCACCTGGCGGAATGCTTTGGATAAATCGCCAATGTCGAAGAATGAGCGCCCGCCTGTATCGTCAGCGAGGGTGGAGAGTGTGTCGCGAGAATCCTGGCGCGATTCCGATTGCTTGAAAACGGAAGCGCCGGAGAACATCGATTGTCCGGTCGAGGCGCCCTGCGTGGCGTTGCCTCCGGGAGTTTCAGCCATCAGTCCGCGCGCGTCGATGGTGTAAAAAGAAACGTTGGCGCGGTTTGCCGCGTCCGTAGCCGCTTCGAGCTCGGTGCGATTTTCCTCGCCTGTTTGGGTGATGCCGCCGGTGAATTGCATCACGATTTTCTTGCCGGGGATGTGTTTCAGAAGATTGGCAAGTCCCTGCATGGCGGAAAGTTTGCGATCGGTGTTGAAAATATTGAACTCGGTGTCGTCCGGCGTGTAGGCCGCTCCGGTGTCTTCGCTGACGTCGTATTCGCCGCTCTGTGCAGGCGCGGCAGAAAGTCCGGCGAGCTGCGAATTGATTCCCGGGGTGAGGCTTTGAACCGCTTTTTCCAGGTTCGGACGCTGGTTCGTGAAATCGGAGAGGATGCTCAATTGATTTCCGAGCACGGCGACAGAAACAAGATCGGCAGGCGTCATTTGTTGGCGGACGAATTTGAGGGCGGCATCGCGAGCGCGCAAAAGTTCGTCGTTCTGAAGAGAAGATAAATCAAAAAACAGGAGGATCATGCGGTGGTCGCGAACGGTTGCAGCCAAGGCGTCGCTCGAAATTGGCGCCGTGGATTCGATGGGTATTACGACGGGCGGCCCGGCGGTTTTTCCGGCGGTTTCGAGAGATTCGATGTCCGAATAGACGAAAGAGAGAATCTTCTGCTGCCTGCCGTCCTCAAGGAGCGTGAACTGGTCCGCGCGAAGCCCCCGAATCGGATTCCCGGCGCGATCCGTGACTTCCGCGTCGATGACGACGAGATTCACATTCGCGTGCATAACCGCTGGCGCCGGCTTCTTCTGCTGCTTCAATGGCTGCGCGGGAATTTTTTGTTCCTGCGAAAATGCGGCGGGGAGTATCAGGAGGAACGCCAAAAACGAGAGTGTGAGCCTGCGCATTAGAAGTTCACCCGCAGAGAGATATCCATCGTGCGCATGGACTTCGCGCTTTGCACGCGGCCATACGTGAAGGAATTCACCACAGTAGAAAGGCCCGAGAAATTCGGAGTGTTGGTCAAGTTCTGAACCTGCCAGGCAAGGGTCATGCGTCGCTGCTGGTCTTTGCCGAAGACCATGGACTTTGAGAGGCCGGCGTTAATGTTGAAGCTTCCGGGGCCGCAGATGGTGTTGCGCGAGGCGTCACCGAACGTGCCGACTGGCGGAGCCACAAACGCCGCAGTATTGAAGAAATTGAGGGGCGTGCGCTGGCCGGCTGGCAAGCAAGGATCTCCAACCTGATTTGCGCGTTCGGAAAATCCGCCGCCGCTGGCCGTGTCATCAGAAAGAGGCGCCAGGGCGGTAAAGGGCTGGCCGCTGGAGACAGTGGTGATGACGTTGAGACGGTAATTCCCCAAGAGCGAGGCTTGCCAGCCGTGGTGTGCCCAGCGTTGCCGCGGGCCGAACGGGAGTTCGTAAACTCCGAACATGCGGAGTTGATGGCGAACATCGAATGCGGAGCGGCCCCATTCTGCGCGCAGGTTGCCGTCCTGCTGCTCGACAACGGGAGAGCCGCCGCCGATGGAGCTGGCGTCGTCGAGCGATTTGCCGAAGGTATAGATGCCGAAAACCGTGAGGCCGCGCGACATGCGCTTCTGCAGGCGAACCTGAACGGCGTGATAGATCGACTCAGCGCCGGACTGATCCAAAGTGAAGCCGCCGACATTTGGGATGCGGCGCACATCTCCGTTGAGCTGGACGAGCCTGTTCGGAGCGCGAAGGATGTCCAGATTTGCGCCCTTCGTGCCGGTGTAAGTGACGTCGAGAACCCAACTGCGGGGAAGTTGCTGCTCGATGCCGAGGTCCCAAATCTGAATTTGCGGCACGGCATAATTTGGATCGACCGCGACGGTGTTCGTGATAATCCCTGAGGACGGCTGCGAAGGCTGCGACGGGAAGCCGTTTTCGAGCGTCAAGAATTGGCTGGCGGAACTGCTCAAGAATTGAGCCTGCGCCCAGGGCGGCTGGTTCGCAAGTTCGGATGCGAGATGGCCATAGACCGATTCGCTGTAAAAAATCGAGTAGCCCGAACGGACAATGAAGGCATGTTTGGCAAAGGGCTTCCACGCCATTCCGAAACGCGGCGCCCAGTTATTGTAGCTGCCGCGAATCAGAGATCTGGGCAACGAGCCGCTGAAGAGACCGGGCTGGCCGGGCGTGACGACTTGCGCCTGGGTGATGTCCGAATTCACGTCGAGATTCGCAATCTTATTGAAGAGCTCGATTGGCGGTGTTTCTACTTCATAACGCAAACCGAATTCGAGAGTGAAGCGCGGCCGGGCGCGCCAGTCATCCTGAGCGTATCCGATGAAGCCCCAGTTGCGAAAATAAGTGTTAGTGCTGCCGAATTGCAACTGCGTAGTCTGCGGCACGCCCAGGAGAAAATCCGCGAAGTCGACGCCCAACTCGCCGGGCACGGGCTGTCCGGAAGAGTCAAGCTGGCTAGTCATCAACCCGGTGAAATTGAATTGGCCGCGAGGAATGGGATCGGACTGATTGTTATCCTGCATGCGGCGCACTTCCCCACCGACGGTTATCGTGTGCTTCGGCAAAACGTATGTGACGCCATCGTTGAAGCGCAAAGTTTGATTACGGATGAGCGAGGGGATGGGATCGCTCAAGCCTGTGAAATTCGTGAAATTGATTCCGGGGATACCGAAATTAATCGGGGCGTTCGAGATGCCGCCGATTCCGAGCTGTCCGGAAATGTCGTTGACAAAGGAATTGTCGCTCAAAATGCGGGTGCGGGTACGGCTCCAGTTGACGAAGGAGTCGTTCGTCAGACGGGACGACCATGTTTGGACGAAATGCAGGTCAAAGTTTTGATTGCGGGACGAATCGGTTCCACCGAGGGTTAGAAAATTCGCGAGCGTGTTGCCGCGATTGGAATTGAAATTGTATCCGCCGTTTACGCTGAACTTCCGCGAAATCGTGTGCAGGATGTGAATGTTAACTGAGTCCCTCGAGTCGGAAGTCGTCGTCTCGAGATGGTAATTCTGCACGGCGCCGGGAAGATTGGGGGCTGGAATAAATTTCAAAAGGCCGAGCGCGGCATTGTCCTGCATGCCAACCGGTACCGAGCAACCGAGCGCGGTGCGAGGGCCGTTGGAATTGGAAAACGGATCGTAGAGCTGCGAGACGACGCTACAGAAATCGCCGCCGCGTTCGGCTTGCGTCGGAACGGTGGAGAACACATCCTGAGGTGCTTGTTGGCGATTAAGCATGTAGTTCGCGAAGAAAAATGTTTTGTCGCTGCCGTCGTAGATATGCGGAATCTTGAGAGGGCCGCCGGCATTGAAGTTGAGTCGATTGTTGTAATAACCGATCTTGGGCGGATTGGCCTCTGTCAAGGAATACGGGCGCGCATTGAAGGCTGAGTTTTGGTAAGTTTCGGCAAAACCGTAATGGATGCGGTTCACCTGCTGCCTGAATCTCTGCATGATGAAAATGCCGCCACCCTCGCCGCCGGGGCGCCCACCGCCGCCGCGAAAACCACCGCGCCCACCACCAGCCCCTCCAAAGGCAATCCTTCTTTGACCCGGGGCGGGACCAAGATCGACACCCAGGTTCGAACCCGGCAAGCCGCCATTGCCGAAGCCAGGGCCAAATGTGTTTGCGCCAACACCAACGGAGCCATTCAGCAACAATGAATCCGAAGAAGATGCAGCACCGAGCGGCGTGTTTGCAGCGGCGGAACTCTGATCGGCCGCGGTTGAGTCACCGCCGCCTTGCACGTCCACATCGACTTGCTGGAAACCTCCCATGCCTTGGCGCATGGCATTTGTCAAACCGGCGGCCATCGCAGAACCGCCTTGACGGCCGCCGCGGGATTGTCGTTGAGCGGCCTGGCCTTGGGCGGTGCTAGGTGGCGCACCTTGCTGCACGACGGCGGGCCGATTATTCCGCGGAGGCGCTTCGTCTGATGGCTTTGACGGTTTCCCGGCTGCGACGACACCCGAATTGCCGGAAGACATTTCGGCGAGCGAAAGCACATGAAGGACCAGGGTAAGCGGAGGTGGAGGGGGCGTCACGGATTGGAACGCGCTGTCGAGCGTTGCCGTTCCAAAGCCCAAAGCATCCGAAGAAATTTGATAGGAGCCCGGAGGAAGACCGGGGAAAATAAACTTGCCGCTTTCATCCGTCCAAGTGACCCATCGCTGATGCGTCGTCGAATTTTCCGCGCGAACAGTGGCGCCCGGAATCTGGATGCCGCCATCTGTCTGAACAATACCCGAGACGGAGATACCGGAGACGGACGTCTGCGAGGGGGCATTCTGCTGAGCTCGCGCGGCAGGTCCGATGACGAGTAGAACTCCCAGAATCAAACCGAATGTTGTGTTTAGGTTCAGGTTCGAAACCCTTTCCGAAATTTCAGACAGTAACCGTGAGGAAAAACGAAGGCCCGGTCGCGCTTCGTGTTGAGGTTACAATCTTCGCTAATTTGCAGCGCGAACCGAGCCACTGAGACTATTGCTCGGCAGTTGTATGACGTTCCTAGCCTGCCGGGCGTTGCCGCTGACTTCAGACATGACTACTAGTTGAGACTTGTACCGGGACCCGGACCTCCTCCACTCCGCCTTTCCTGCATTCTCTTCTGCTGTTCTTTTTGAATGTCATCGAATTTCTTCTGCTGGTTTTCGTCGAGATTGGAACGGATCTGCTTGCCAGTATCCTCACGAATGTCACGCATCTTCTGGAAACGATCCTGCCGGGACATAGACGAATCGTTGCGGAGGTCGTCCATTTTTTTCTGCTCATCTACCAGAAGCGGCTTGATTTTCGTTTGTTCGTCATCTGTGAGAGTGAGTTGCTTGGTCAGCATCTGGAGGCGTTCGTCCGGAGATTGCATCCGGCGCCGATTATTCATTTTGTTTTGTGGCTGCTGTTGCGTTTGATCCTGAGGCGTGGATGCGAAAAGCGAAGTGCCTGCAAAAAACAACAGAACTGCCAGGAAAGAATAAATCCCCACAAACCGCCGAAATTGCTTTGCCATGCGAGGTTCCTCCTAAAGTTGACAAATGTACGACTGAACATCTCGCCTGTGGGGCACACACGCTGGTAATGTAGAGCGCCGAAGCGAGTAGAACCGAGTCTACCGCACCTTTACGTGTACTATTCATGCAGGCGGGCAGGAAAGTTCCAGTATTTTTCTGCGGTTTGTCGGCAGCCACGGAACAAAGGCCGGGCAGCAAGCTGAGACGGTACGTCATCCATCTTGATGCAATTAAGGTGATGCACGTTCGCCTGAACGGTTGGGTGCGAAACGGAATGAATAGGCGGCGATGGAAAATTCGACACGTGCTGCCGGCGGTTTTGGCCCTGCTATGCGGATGCATAACCATGGGCCTGGGCGCGACTCACCAAGGAAAGGGCAACGGCGTCCCTGTCCCACCTACATTCTACAAAGACGTCGAACCCATTTTGCAGCAGCACTGCCAGACATGCCATCGTGGGGGCGAGGTCGCGCCTATGTCGCTGGAAACTTACGGCGAAGCGAAGCTCTATGCGAATGGGATCAAAGAAAAAACGACCCGGCGAATCATGCCACCCTGGTTCGCCGATTCGTGCCGCGGACATTTCGCAAATGATCCGTCATTGACGCCGGCGGAAATCGCGACGCTCGCCGCGTGGGCCGATGGTGGAGCGGCCGAGGGCAATCCTCACGACGCGCCGCCGCCGCGGCATTGGGCATCCGGATGGATTATCCCGCAGCCAGATGATGTGGTGCGGATGCCGGAGCCTGTGGCAATTCCTGCGAACGGCGACGTGGAATATACATATGAAATTGTGCCGACCGGATTCAAGACGGATGAATGGGTGCAAATGTCGGAGATTCGGCCTTCGAGACGACAGAATGTCCATCACGGCGTGGTTTATGTGCGGCCGCCCGGGTCAAAATGGCTGCGGGATGCACCGATGGGCGTGCCGTTCACGGCATCGAGTCTGAAGGACGCACAGGACCAGCGCGATGCGAGATGGACGGACAGCGATGTGCTGCTTGTATATGCGCCGGGGAGTTCGCCGGACGAGTGGCCCGCAGGCATGGCGAAATTCGTTCCGGCAGGTTCGGATCTTGTTTTTCAGATGCATTACGTCACCAAGGGACTCGCGGAAACGGATCAGTCGAGCATCGGGCTTGTTTTTGCAAAACACCCTCCGGCACAACGCGTGCTGACGCTGCAACTGACGAATGACCACTTCATCATTCCGCCGGGCGTGCCGGATTTTCGCGTCGAGGTTCATGGAACTCTGCCGAATGATTGCACGCTGCTGAGTTTCTTGCCCCACATGCATCTGCGCGGCAAGAAATTCGAATACAACATCATTCATAATGACGGCACGATCGAGACGCTGCTGCGCGTGAATTATAATTTTTACTGGCAGTTGAGCTACCGCCTCGCGCAGCCACGATTTCTGAAGGCTGGAACGAACCTGCAAGCCGTGGCGTGGTATGACAATTCGCGCGATAATCCGCACAATCCCGACCCGACAGCCGCGGTGCGGTGGGGCGATCAGACGTACGACGAAATGATGGTGGGATTTTTCGATGTGGCCGTTCCGGCAAACGTTGATAAGAAACAATTCTTCGTTCGCGGGAACGGCGAGAAGCAGTAGAAAACAATCATGGCGGTTCGTGCGTGGCACAAAAACCTCACGTCAGTTCCCCCCGGCCAACTGGCGGCCAGGCGAACGAGACGTAAACTACAGCCGTCACGCACCGGGAGATCGCGGGCTAAGCGCGAAGATTGTCCGCCTTCCAGGTTTTAATCATTTGCTTGATAGTTTTTTTGTTCTTCACTTTTTCGTCCAGGACGTGACGAGCGAGATCGGGGAGTTCGGCGTCGCTGGCGAAACGCAGTGCAATGAGTTGCCCGACCGAGAATTCCAAAATGCGCAGCTTCAAATCAGCGGGGAGGAGTTTTTCGAGGCGTAAACGCATCTCGAGGCGGATGACACGATCCTGTACGGCTAGCGCGAACATGCGGGCATAAAGCGCGACCAGCAAGAGCGCGATCGCAACAAGTAATGACACGAGTGCCTCGAACGAGAACCAAGTGTGAACGAGCCTGTAAATCCCGTACACGAGATTGAGAAGCAGAATCGGCAACGCCACCATATGGAAGGCGGGGACGATGCGCGTATGGTTCGCGAAAGTTTGCTCTTTCATGCATCACCTCGAAATAAAAAATGGAATCTGCACGTCAGTTAGACGCGGAGACTCTATCTTGGTTATCGCTTCATCCCACGTTTTTCAGATGCTGGAGCGACTGCATTCGATGTGAAATTGCATCACCGGTTGCGGATCCTTGCTCGACCGACAGCGCCTATTTCGACGGGCCCAGGCCGAACGCGTGCGAGTGAAACTCAAGCGCCGCGGGCAGCTGCGCGGCGAAATAGCGCCAGTCGTGGCCTCCGGGATAGAGATGAAATTCGTGCGGGATGCCGCGAGACGCGAGAATGTCGTGAAGCGTCTTCGCGCCTTTCTCGAAACCGTAATCGTCCTGGGCGCCGCAGTCAAAATAAATTTTGAGTCCGGCCAGATGGGCAGTGCGCGCGAGGGTCAAGGGATCATTGCGCAGCCAAAACGCGGGATCGGGCGGCGTGCCAAAAACGCCGAGAACTGCCAGCAAACGCGACTGCCGGGGATTTGCGAATCTCACATTCGGAAGAGCGCCAATCAGAGCGGCGCTGCTCGCGCTCGTGGATCCGAATAACTCCGGATGTCGAAAAGCCAGATGCAGAGCGCCATAACCGCCCATGGAAATTCCGCCGATGCCGCGGTAATGACGCCCGGCCCTTGTGCGATACGCGTGTTCGATGAAGGGCAGGAACTCGCGAAGAAAAAAATCCTCGTAACGCTGACGGCCGTCGCGAGAATTGATGTAGAAGCTGGTATCCGCATCGGGCGTGACGGTCAGAAATTCGCCGAGCTGTTTTTGCTCCCAAAGGTCCTCGATCAGATTCCAACCTCCGGAACTAACGAGCATCTGCTCGTTTTCACCGAGACCGTGAAGAAAGTAGAGAACCGGGTAGCGCTGCGTTTTATTTTCGTCGTAACTGGGCGGCAAAATGGCGCAGTAGCGCACGGCGCGCCCAAGAATTTCGCTGTGCATTGAGCGGCATTCGATGCGGCCCAATGAGGCCTGAGCATGCGAAGGGCACGCGAGCGATACGAAGACGAGCGCTGCTAACGCCGCAACGTTCCGCAGCCTATTCATACCGCAGGGCCTCGACAGGATTTAGACGCGCGGCGCGAGAGGCGGGGTAAAGCCCCGCGGCGAGACTGACAAGGATGGCGAAAATAATCGCGGCAAGCGCGAGCCACAAAGGCACAGCCGAAATACTCACGGGTGGCAGATTTTGGCGACTGAGGTAAATGTTGGTGCCGAGGTTGATGCCTCTGCCTATCAGCCACCCGAGCGTCACTCCACCGATGCCTCCCACGAGACCCATCACGCCGGCCTCCGCGAAGAAGAGCTGCTTGATGTCGCGATCATCCGCGCCCAGGGCTTTGAAAACGCCGATTTCGCGGCGACGTTCAAGAATGGCCATGACAAGAGTATTGACAATGCCGAGCGTGGCGACCGCCAAAGCGAGGCTGCCGAAAATGGTGAGGAGCATGTCGATGACAGTGAAAAATAAACGGAGATTTCTTGTGGTATCGAGCAGGGAAAAAGTGGTGAAGCCCATGTTCTTAATCGCAGCCTCGACTTGGGGAACTTGCGTGGGGCTTTTGACGCGGACAGTAAGGCTGGCGTAACTGCTCGTCTTGCTGGAGCCGTTCAAGACATCGCGAAGATCGTTGACTTGCGTGGCGCTGAGCGTTTGAGCGACAGAGAGTGGAATGTAAACGCGACTGCGGCCAAAGCCGCCAAAGCCTCCTTCGGGTTCGGTTTCCACAATGCCGACGATACGTAATTTCTGTTCGTGGGGAACGACAGAGAAGCCGCCGTTTCCGGAGCTCTCGCTGCCATTGCCCTTGGAAGCTTTCCTGGAGTCTCCGGCTTGCGCGGAGAGGGCTTTTCGTTCCGCGTAGCGCAAAATAAGATCTTTGCCAAGCAGCGAGGAAGGCTGAGGGGAGAGATCCTTGGCGAATTCCATTTGAAGGATGGCTTCATCAGCGTTTGGGCTGGAAAAGAATTTGCCTTGCATGCCGTCAAATGCGCCATCGGTGCGCGCAGAATCGGGCATGCCGGCGACCATTGTGGGATACGGTTTATCGTCGTAACGCACTTCCGTCATAAAACGAATCTGGGGATAAACCTCATTGACGTTCGGGAGTCGTGTGATCTCCTGGCGAGCGGATTCGTCAAGAGAGCGTGTTGGAGTCGAAGCATTGGCGGCTTGATCTTGCCGCGCGGGACGGCCGAAGTCGGCGTTGTAACGCGACGTGACAAAGATGGCGTTGAACAGGCCACTGCTCGCAAGGCGCCGGGAAGCGAACTGCTGCAAGCCGACGCCGAAGGAAAGCATGGCGACCAAGGAAGCGACGCCGACCGCGACGCCCAGCGTAGTGAGCGAATTCCGGAGGATGGCTTCGCGCAAATTGCGGACAGCGAGCTCGGCTAGATCACCGATCTTCATGATTGCACTTCCTCGCGGGGTTTCGGCGTGACACTGATTAATTTCCCGTCAGCGACCGTGGCGATTCGATGCGCAAAACGCTCGGCCAAAGGACGCTCGTGCGTGACCATGACGATAGTCATGCTCAGGGATTGATTGAAATTTTTGAGCAGGAGCATGATTTCCTCGCCGGTAGCGCTGTCCAGGTTTCCTGTGGGCTCATCGGCGAGCAAAATCGTCGGGCGGTTGACAAGAGCGCGAGCAAGCGCGGCGCGTTGCTGCTCGCCTCCGGAAAGCTCACTGGGGCGATGCGAGAGACGCTTTTCCAAGCGCACAAGCTCAAGCGCCTGGCGAACGCGCGCGGCGCGGTCCGCGCGGTCGACTTCCGCCAAGCGCAAAGGGAGCTCAACGTTTTCCTCGAGCGTCATGCGCGGCAACAAGTTAAAGGCTTGAAAAACCATGCCCACGGTGAGACTGCGATAGCGCGCGAGCTCGTGCGTATCCATTTCCGCCAGATTGCGGCCGCGCACGACGATTGCGCCAGCCGTGGGGCGGTCGAGGCCCGCGAGCAGATTGAGAAGTGTGGATTTGCCGGAACCGGAACTGCCGAGGAGCGCCAAAAATTCGCCAGTGCCGACGCTGAGACTTACATCGTCAACAGCGCGAATGATCGCGGCGCCCATTTGGTAATGGCGCGAAACGTTGCCCGCGCGAATGGCAATCCCGTTGTCGTCTTGCGGCATTTACGATGCCTCGATGTTACTACGCGCGCGATAGGCTGGAAGTTTCTTTATTGTTAACGCGATGCGCGCTGCCAATGTGCCTGCTGCGGCTAAAGGCGACGCTTATATTTCACTACGGTGAATTTTCGAGCGAAATCAGGGAACAACAGCCGAAACAGATGTGAGACGAGCGGTATATTGAAATTCGATGTTGCCGGCGGAGGATTGGCATGGCGAAACCGGGGATTGTGCGCATTGGAATTTCTGGCTGGCGATATGCACCGTGGCGAGGCGTATTTTATCCAAAGAAGCTGCCTCAAAAGAAAGAATTGAGCTACGCCGCGAGCATATTCCGGACAATTGAAATTAACGGCACGTTTTATTCCCTGCAGCGCCCGGACAATTTTGCGGCGTGGGACTCGGCGACGCCCGAGGGTTTTGTGTTTTCCGTAAAGGGACCGCGCTTCATAACGCACATCAAGCGGCTAAAGAATGTACGAGCGCCACTCGCAAATTTTCTAGCGTCCGGGATATTGCGGTTGGGGTCGAAGCTGGGACCGATTCTGTGGCAATTGCCGCCGAATTTCCGGTTCGACCCGAAACGCATCGAGACGTTTCTGAAAATGCTGCCGCATGACACGGAAACGGTGGCCGCTCTCGCGCGGCGACACGATAAACGCGTGAAGGGCCGGACGTGGCTGAAGACCGACGCGAAACGCAAAATCCGTCATGCGATGGAGATTCGGCACGGCAGCTTTGTGGCTCCAGAATTTGTCGAGATGCTTCGCGCCTTTGACGTCGCGTTGGTTTGCGCGGACACGGTGGAATGGCCGAGGCTGATGGATTTGACCTCGGATTATGTGTATTGCCGGTTGCACGGCTCCGAGGAATTGTACGCGAGCGGTTACGATAACAGTGCGCTCGACAAATGGGCGATTCGCGTTAACGCATGGGCGCGAGGAAGCGAGCCGGCGGATGCAGAACGCGCTTGCACGTCAAAGGGAACGAGACTGGCAAGGCGAGATGTGTTCGTTTATTTTGACAATGACGCTAAGGTGCGTGCGCCATTCGATGCGCGAGGATTGGCGTCTCGTGTGGAAAAACTGATTCGCGGATAGAAAGCGGTAACTGAGAGAGACGTTGTGCAGTTTAAGAGAGGCGCTTGAAAAAGGCTGCGCGAAGGCCCCCAAAATGGTGCCTTCGCGCAGATCGTGTAATCGACGTTTGAGACCGACTAATTTGCTGCACCGCGAGTATGCGGGCGATCACTCTCGGCGTAATCCGCGGAAGATTCACCCGTGGAGGAGATATCTTCCGCACCGGTATTCTTCAGGATGTCCTTGGCTTTTCTCGTCCAGTCCGAGTTGTCGCAATGGATGGACAAGAGAATCCCGCCTTTTTCCATGCGACCCTGGTAACGCTTGGCCTCGTATTCGGGTATGCCCATGCCCACGAGAGCGCCGACGAAGCCGCCGACGGCGCCACCCGCGCCGAGCCCGGCGAGAGTTGCCAGAATAGGTCCAGCGGCAATGAAGGGCCCAAGTCCCGGGATTGCAAGCGCACCAATTCCAACGAGCCAACCGAGTGCTCCACCGATGACGGCGCCGGAACCTGCGCCCGTGGTTGCTCCTTCCGGAGCTTTGGTATTTTTCTCAGTGAGAAGATCCTTAGAGCCCAGATTTTCCGGGAGAAGAACGGAGATATCCGCGTTGCGGAATCCCGCGTCCTTCAGGGTTCCCAGGGCATATTCGACGCCGGGACGATTCGCGTAAATGCCGAATACCGCGGTGTTTTTGCCAGCCATAGTTTTTCCTCCAATTCCTCGGATTTTGCTTATTGTGTTGAATGCTTCGGAACAATGCGGATTTCATCCGTGACATTTCCCTGCCCCGCAACTTCAGAGGCTTTCGCGGCGATCGCTTCCTTTTCTTTCTGCGAATTGACCGGTCCTTTTAAGGTGACATGGCCGTCACGCGTTATGACCTTGATGTTGTGGGCATAAGTCGAGAGGGCCTTGTCGTTCATGACCAAGCGCCGGATGCGCCGAGTGATTTGCAGATCGGACGAATTGTTCTTCTGTTGATCGGCAGTTATGCCCGCGTTTTGATTTTTCTTGGTGTTGTCCGGCGGCGTCTGTTGCGCCGCAGCAGGGGACGGCAACGAACACACGAGCAGGATCGCGAACAGTACAACTGATGCGAGCCACGAAAGTCCCGAGCTAAACCTTGTTGCTGCTGTCATTCGGTTTCTCCTCATCGTTGATTACTTCATAAAAGCAACTCTGAAAGACTTAACGCGGCGCAGTCGGGGCTGTCGCTGAATCGGAAACTTCCTGGCTCGGAAGGTCTTGGGGATCGTGAGGAGTTTCCGGACTTGGCTTGTCACGCCGTGGCGCGGGCTTGGTTGGATCATTGGAGCGCCGCTTGCGTGTACGGCCTGGTTCAGGCTGACTCGGATCCGGCTGGGGCGGTTCGCGCATGCCATGCTGTTGAGTTGGCATTTTTGCTCCTCCTTTTCCTCTCGATTTATGGATTCTCCTAGGCTGCGATGAGTTTATCCATCGAAGCCAGCGATGCCATCCGGCATACGCTGTAACCGGCGACAAAATTGAATGTAGCTAGAAGAGGTAGGAGGGGCCGTTATTATCGGGTGGAATTGCAACGGCCCCTTTTGGAGGGTTGAAGCTAGAGGCGAGTGAGTACTGCGGTCGGGTGAACATTACACGACGAGAATACGGAAACGCGTGCAACAAGGCTATCGGCGGAAAACTTTAGTTCCGGGAAGGATTGTCCGTAGGAACTGTTGGACAAGAGGCTACACCCGCTACAGTTATCTGCCACTTGCGGTGTTGGGTGGGTCCTGGCCTAATGCGGTCGCCAAATCAATTTGATGCTCCTGCTCGTTCACCAGAATGCCGCGAATATGCTCCGCCATGGCGAATTCTCCAAGGACTTCGCATTGACGGACGCGCTCACGGTAGGCGCGAATGGTTTCGGTCTCTTGCTCCAGATCGTAACGAAGCATATCCGTTGCTTTTTCGGACGTGCGAACTTCCAGGGGCTTCACTGCGGGCATACCGCCCAGGTAATCAATCTGCTTGGCGATGATAAGAGCGTGATTGAGCTCTTCCTGGGCATGTTTCTCGAGCTCAGCGGCAATATTCATGTAAGCGGCGCCCTTGAGCACCTGTGAATAAACGACGTAGGCGATGATGGCCTGATATTCGCGAGCCAGATCTTTATTCAGTAAATCAATCAGCTCGCTGCGGGATATCCTGGACTCACGTGAACCGGTCTCACTCGAAGTTGAACTGGGAGATGCTTTGGCCATGCGGCTCCTTTCTGAATGAATTAAGAAGCGAAACGCCTTGGGCGAGTAAGGCGCTTCGCCTGAGAATGAATAGAATCAGGCAATCGAGACGTGATTCGCTACAGTCGGCCTGCTCGGTGAGCTTGTCCTTGTTCAGCCTTCAGAGTATCCGCGAACTCTTCAGTTTGCTTCTCCGCTGCCTCGCGGGTAATACCGTAATACTCTTGCAGTTTTCCCACGAGCTGCTGGCGATTGCCATCGATGACGTCAAGGTCATCGTCGGTGAGCTTGCCCCATCTAACCTTGGCTTTGCCCTTATATTGTTTCCATTTGCCCTGAAGTTGGTCCCAGTTCATTTGTTCCCCTCCGTTAAGAATCATTCATGTGTGGTTCCCATCTCGCCGGTCATCGCACGGCGATGGGCACAGTATTTAGAAAACACCATTGCGGACGGTGAAGGAATACGGCGTAACCCTGATAGGAACGGGGACAATCGGGTAGCCAAATTGCCGTGTCTAGGACACTTAGGGCTAATACAGCAAACCCTCGCTGTCGATACGTGAATAGGTGTATTGTCCAGCCCGCGGAAAGAGCCTAAAAGTGTTAGGTCACAGGGGCGTGTGTGGCCTGGGCCCGAAGTGAAATCGCAGTTTGCCCCTAAGAGGAGGCACAATGCTAAGTTGGGCAGTGGTATTCCTCATCGTAGCGATTATCGCGGCGGTGTTTGGGTTCTTCGGGATCGCGGCAGCTGCTGCGGGAATCGCCAAGATCCTTTTCTTCGTGTTCATCATTCTGTTCCTGGTGTCTTTGGTCGGCGGGTTAATGCGCCGGACTTAAGGGGCGCGAGCCTAGGTGCAAGAAATGGCGGGGACGAGTTCCCCGCTACACCTAGCCTCTTGCCAGCCCTTTGTATGTACGAAAGGCGTCAATGAAGACCGCCACGATCATTGGGATCATACTGATTGTGCTGGCTGTGATTTCGTTCACCTACCAAGGGATTACTTACACCACGCACAAAAAAGTGGTGGATCTGGGACCAATCCAAGCTTCCAAGACAGAACACAAGACAATTCCACTCTCGCCGATATTCGGCGGAATTCTGCTGGCGGGGGGGATTATCCTCGTAGTGGCAGGCAACAAGGGAAAAACTTAAGCCCCAAGAATTCAAGTACTCAAACGTCCCAGGTTCGCGTGCGATTGCGCGTTCACCCTCCTTCTTTGATTACCGAAAACCATAAATTGCTCCGAGTCTTAGGGCTTTGCGGGTGCCGCGGCAGGTCCAGGCGCGGCAGATACCATCTTTAACTCGCCAATTTGCTTGACTAGGCGAGCCCATTCTTTTTTGTGTTTTCGAGTCGCAAACGGCGCATTGAGGTTGCTGTAGTAGGCGAGGATATCACGGCGAAGCTCCGGCGAGATTTGCTGGAAGTGGTTCTTCGCCAGGTGGTCGAGAAGCTCGGCATAGGTAGAGTCGGCCAAAGGATAGTCGCCGGGTTTTGTGACAGTACCAGTGTCGAAATTATCGTTTTGAATTTGCAGCTGGCCGGTTTCCTCTTTTTGATGAATGGCGGCGGCGTAGTCCTTGATGGTGGCATTGAAGCTAGTCATGAAGAGCTGGCCAGCTTCGGGGGTCGGCGCGTGAAATGACAACGTTCTAAGTGGCCCTATCTTCGGGATTATTCGCAGCAGGAAAGAGAGAAACCTGGCGCCGAAACCCGGCGTCTTGTATTGATTTTTCCAGCTCTTCCTGTAAGTAGCGCGCGAAATATTGTAGATAAACTTACGGCGAGTGATGCCCGGGATTTCCTTTTGAATCTCGTCTTTCTTGGTTTGCCACGCCACTTTGGTCATTTGTGGAATGACGGTGCCGACGCTGTAACGGAACGTCCCGACGGCAAGGCCGTAATTGGTGATGATGGAATTGAGATCAAGGGAATAGGTGTCCCGGAACGCCCGTTGGAGCAGGTCCTGCGAAACTTGGAATCCAATGCGATCGTGATAATCCTCAGAAGCGTAGTGCCCCTTGGCGACCTCCAGGACATCGAATCCGAATTCCGTCTTCAAGTGCGCCGCCGGATCCTGATCGTAGACAACGGTCGGTCCGTATTTACGCCGAAGCTTCGGATACAGCATCGGAACGACGCGGTTAACCGCCAGGCGATGGCCATCATTGTCTGCGACGTAATGGGCTAACGCGCCAAGAGAGAAAGCGTACTCGTTCAAATCGGTTGAATCGCGAACGAGCGCCCTGACGAAATCGGCGCTGCGGACATAGTGAGTGAGATCGCTGAAGAATTTATTGCCGAAGGGATAATAACCCATGTCCTGAATGATGGCGCCGCCGTAGGCGTATGCGCGCGCGTTTTTCAGATCAGCGCGAGTGGCATTGGGGAATCGCTTAACGAGCAGTGGCTTGATGACGGGATTCCATTCACTGTCGATAATCGCTTCGTGAGTGAGGACCGAGTAGCCCTGCGAGCCCCTAACTGTGAATATGAGGAGGAACAGAAGAACCGCTGCGGATTTGAGCGTCAAACGCAACGAGAATAATCTCCCTGACACGTTTGAATCGGCACTCGAAAGAGTTTGTGGAACCCGCCTGGACTTTCTCACGCTTCGCATATCGCCCCTTGGCGGCCCTTATTGGTATCGAGGACACCTATATTGTAGGGCTGACTCGCGTTGATGGATCGAGATTCAGTTGCTGGGTTCATTGGCAGAAAACGGGACGATCACGCCAAACGGCAAATGATCAAACATGTCGCTGAGGCGTATCAAGAGTTTCTTTCCTCGCCTATGCGGTATCAATGATTCCCCGGTGAGAACGTTGACACATCGCTCGGGCACAGAAGCAGGAACGATCAGTGCAGTCCTACCCCACGTCTTTTGCCCGACTGGGAACGTTCCCGGTGCGGCAATGTTTGTGAGCAATCGCGGAACAGCGACAACGATCCAATCCTGGCCAGAACAGCGAGCGAAGGCATGCACGAATTCGCTTTTTCCGTCAACCTTGAGCGGAACGTAGTCGCCCTTCGAGAATAACTGCTGGTGCGTTCGTCGAAATTGCAGGATGCGAGCGGTTACGTATAGCTTGAGACGGCCATCGCACCAATGGTCCAGCAGGTCCTGACAGAGTTCAGGCAGGGCGTCGGCGTTGCAGGACTTCAACTCATCGAGAATTCGCATTCGTTTCTTGAAATCCACGGGCTGCCTGTTATCCGGATCCGTCAATCGGAAATTCCAAATTTCAGTCCCTTGGTAAAAATCGGGGACGCCGGGTGAAGTCATTTTCAGGATAAGTTGAGAGAGCGAGTTAAAGGCTCCATAGAATGAGAGTTTGCGGTGCAAGACGAGAAAATCCCTGAAAAACCGATTGCCGGCGGAATCTTCCAGGATCGAACGGACGAATTTCCGAAGGGCCGCTTCGTGCGGCTCATTGGGAGAGATCCAATTCGTGTGGATCCTAGCCTCCCTCACGGATTTAATAAAAAACTGTTCGATGCGCTGTGTGAGTTCCTCGCGATTGATATTTTTCGAGCATCCCATGGGCCAAACACCAAGCATAGCCTGGTAAAGCATGCCTTCCTCGCGGGGAGTTGGCGCGCGAAGTTCGCCCAAGCGGGTCTTCTTGGCGCTGTTCCAGTCGGACCAGCGCGCCAGGCACTTCCGCCATTCGTCAGGAATCTCAGACAGGACATTAAGCCTGGCGCGCACGTCTTCGCTCCACTTCGTATCGTGGGTGGAAGTAGCGTTGAGACTATGCGGATGGTTCCGCAAAGCACGCGAATTGAATTCGTGAAAGGCGAGCGAGCCAAAGCGAATCTGCGAGTGGAATGGATTGTTGCCAACTTCGTTCACTGAAAGCAGGCTGGAATGAGCAAAAATCGCGCTGTCTTCCAGGCCCTTGGCCATAGCCGCACCGGTGAACTGTTGCCAGCACATGATGAAGTCGAGCCAGGCGTTGCGTTCCGGTTCCGAGGTGACCGGCAGTTCGGCCAGGAAAACTTGACTCAAGAAGTCCCAGGTAGTCTTGGTGACAGCCGCTACGGGCGTCCGGCGACGCGCGCCGACTAGTGCCTGCTGCAGGAAAACCCGGTCTTGCGAGCGCAAAGTCATATCCCGGTAATAGGTTCTGTACACGGGAAGGCAGGCAGTGATTTCCTTCAGTCCTCGTACCAATTCGGCGAGCCGGAGATCGCGTCCGCGAGGCCAGAGCGCGGCAAGCTTGGCGAGGCGGTAAGTTAATCGACCCACGTCCGCCGGGAATGATTGCTCCATGACTTCTTTGTTCCGAAGGTACCACGTATCCGCAAACGAGGAATTTCGCCCGGTGAATTTTCGATACGACTTCTCGAGAGCGCGATAACCACCCTGGTCAATAAAGACAGCATTGGCGGCATTCAGAAAATCGTAGCCGGTACTGCCGGAAATGGGCCATTCGGGGGGAAGAGTTTCACTGCCACAGGTGATTTTCTCGACGATTGTATAGATGGAGGATGGGTCGCCGTTCTCCGCGACGCCTGAAACAGGGATGGACTTGAGGCGCTCGAGGTATTCGAGAGGATCAAACAGGCCATCAATGTGATCGATGCGTAACCCAGAGACCTTGCCTTCCTGAATCAGCCGCATGATAGACCCGTGCCGCGCGGCAAAAACGACAGGGTCTTCAGTGCGAAGCCCAATCAAGCCATTGATGTCAAAAAAACGTCTGTAGTTAATCTCGTGCGGAGCAAGGTGCCAGTCTGCAAAACGGTAAGCTTGGGCACTCAAGAGAGCATCGAGCCGATTGAAAGAAGATTCATCGCCCGGGGCGCCATTAAATGCGCGGACCGTGTCGTCCAGGGTTTTGCGAATCACATGGTCGCGTTGATACAACTGCCAGAGCATGGCCTTGAGCTCCGCGCGAGTTTTCTCGCTCTCCGCGATGGCGTTTTGGGATTCATGATCACCGTGAGGCAGACTAATTGCAGCGAGCCTTAGTTTTTCGAGCTCAAGGGCTTGCGCCTTATCCTTCCCGTCCAATAATTCGATGGCGAACGCAAAAATTCCTGAGTATGTGCGAGGGTTGACAGGCCGAAGTTTGTCCGCATATTGAATGAAAAAGCCACGGGCGTCCAAGCGCAACTGGAACGCCTGGCTGAGGAGCAAATTGTTATAGCTGTCCGGAAGGATCGGAAGCAAGACGCGGTTGTTCAGCAGGTCAACAACCTTGGGGGCTTGAGGTTCCCAGTCAACGTCGAAGAAACGAGCGTAGCGGGATTCCCGCCCGTTCTCGAGCACGTCTACCCACCATGGGTTTTCCGTACTCACAGCCATGTGATTGGGAACGATATCGAGGAGCAGGCCCATATCGTACCGTCGAAGAGCGGCGATGAGGTGGTCAAATTCTTCCTCGGTTCCGAGTTCCGGGTTAATACGAAGAGGATCGGCCACGTCGTATCCGTGCGAGCTGCCCGCGCGCGCCTTGAACCGGGGGGAAGCGTAAAGATCCGTGATTCCAAGATCGTGGAGGTAGGGGACGAGCGCTTCGGCATCGGTAAACCGAAAATCGGCGTTGAACTGAATGCGATAGGTGGAGGAAGGGATTCGCATGCCGAGTTATACAACGCGAATGGAAAGCTTATCGCCGAGGGATCGGAAGAGTCCGAGCCACTTTTCATGATCAATCGGCGGTTGTATTTTCTTATCCCGAATTTGGGGATACACATCCTTCAATATATCGAAGTAAATATTTTGAACAGTCCAGAATCGGACGGGAAAAGGGGAAGCCTTGGCGACACCCACGGCCGCGTCGAGAGTTTCCAGAAGCTCGACGTCCTGGGGATTGGCGCGAAGCTCCGCAGCCAGCGCCTCGAGTTTCTTGCGAAGCGCGAATTCCAGAGTGGTTGCATCGAGCGGAACTCCGGTGCGTTGTGCCTCCTCTAGCAGCGTTTTCATTTCCTGAATCTTCAGGTTGCCGGATTCAATGGTTTTCAGAAGGTCAGAATTCAAAGTAAATTCCGCCGCGACTTGAAACCGGCGAACCGGCGGCATGCCAAGCGCATTTATGAAACGCATTAGCGGGGCGCGATTCTCGTAGAGTTGGCGGTAGACGTGTTCGGCTTCTTCCAGGGCGGAATCGAGAATCTGGCCGACAATCTTGCGCTGTTCATCGCGGAAAAGGAATTTCAGGGTATACGAACCGCTGCCGTACTCTTTATCAACGACGCGAACCAATTGCGCAAAATCGCCCCGCTCAAAGGCTTGAGTGATTTGCAGGGTGGTGGCTTGATATGCCTCTTCTCCAGCGAATTCGCGGACGCCTCCGGTGATATTGTGGTCACCGAGATGCACCACACCAAATGAGACGTCCTCCGATTCGGTGGTGATATCAGAAGAGATGTGAGCATGACCCACAACCAATCGCGTTTTTCCCGAGGACAAGGTTTGAAAATCCCGCCGCGAAATCGTGTAGCAATACGTATGCTGTTCGGGACCGGCGTCGCTGAAGAGTGAGCTGACAGCGAAGTGAGCGCCGACGCCCTTGAGGTCCAACATTACTGGCTTCACAAACTGCTCATACACTCGTTTCCCGTCCTGGTTCTCCGGGATATTGCTTTTCGCGCGCCCAAGGCGCTCGACGAATTCCGGTTCAAGGCTGGCATTGCCGGTGAGCTGAGAAGCGAGTTGGACGGAGCGGGCGGCATATTGAATCGTCTGCACGGTTTCGAGCCCGGAAAGCTCGTCGAAAAACCAGCCGCAACTTGTGTACATCAACATCGCGTGGCGCTGGAGCTCGAGCAGCTTGAGGGCGTGCAGCCTTTCTTCAGGTGAGAGGCCGCGTCCGGAAACCTGATGCAGGAAATCGCAGACATTCTTTGAGGAACGGTCGAGGATGACGCGAATATACTCGTCACGCGCGCGCCATGGATCCTGAAATACGCCGCGGCCCATCTCCTCATATATAGGGACCAGAGTATCGCGGAGCCAATCCATTGCTTCACGAAGTGGCGCACGCCAATTCTGGTTCCAACCCGCATGCATTCCTGAATTGCAGCCGCAATTGCTGCGCCAGCGTTCCACGCCATGCGAGCAGCTCCAGGAGCTGTTCTCAAAAATTTGCGCCTCATGAGTGGGGGGATGCTGCTCGAGGAATTCGGAATAATTCGTTAGACTAGCCAGCTTATTTTCTTCGATAAAGCGCAGAGCATAGGCGAGGGCCATATCGCCATGCGGCTTGTGATGCCCATATGTCTCGCCATCCGTAGCGATGTGCGCCAATTGCGGTCGATCCCGCGAATCCGAAAAAATGGTCATCAAACGGTTGGCAAAAGCCTCGCCGTTTTCGAGGAGATTTTCGAATGCGATTCCCCGGGAGACGGGGCCGTCATAAAAGAAAACAGCAATGTCCTTTCCGGATTTCAGTTGAACTTTGTAGGCCATCGAGGGATCGACTTGGCCGCCGCTGACGTCGCGCCACTCTTTTTCGCCGATGCGCCGTTCCATATGCGCTGAGTGAGGGGAGAGAATTGTGAATCTAATGCCATTGGACGCCAGGGTTTCGAGCGAATCCAGATTTACGGCAGTCTCCGGAAGCCACATCCCGTCTGGAGTACGGCCAAAGCGATGTTCAAAATCGCGGATGCCCCAAACAACTTGCGTATGTCTGTCGCGCGGATTGGCCAGCGGCAGAATCATGTGGTTATAGGCTTGGGATATGGCGGAGCCGTGACCGTGATGCTGATCGCGACTCAGTTTATCGGCGTCGCGGATCGAGGAATAAACGCTCGGAGCCTTTTCTTCCAGCCAGGCCAGCAAAGTGGGCCCGAAATTGAAACTAATCTTGGCGTAGTTGTTCGTGATATCGGTGATGCGGCCTTCGCCGTCCAGGATGCGGCAAGCGGCATTGGGCGCATAGCATTCGGAGGTGATGCGTTCATTCCAGTCGTGATAAGGGTACGCAGAGTCCTGAACTTCGACTGCCTCAAGCCACGGATTCTCGCGTGGCGGCTGATAGAAATGAGCGTGGACACAGAGAAAACGGCTGTTCAATGACGACCTCCATCGTCGAAGCGGAACAAACTGAATGATGTTGGCGGCAAAGGCAAAGTCACCGGATTTCTGAAATTGAGCACCTCCGGCGTCTGAACTCCTGGACCTCCCCATAAGGAATCGGCGGAATCCAGTTGTTTGACCCAAATTCCCGGAACTGTGGGATCGTCAAGCTGAGCTGCCGAACGGCCAAAATTGAAGAAAACGAGGACGCGGTCCGCGCCATGTGATCGCTCGATAATCAGGACAGCAGGATCGACTGCAGTTACTTGGAGTCCGTGTTTCTCCAGGTGGGAAAGCGCGGGAAGGGTGCGTCGGAGCGTCAAAAGGTTTGTGTAAAACGAGAGAAGCGTTGCGTGTTGACCCTGCGTCCGTTGATCCCAATGAAGCTTGCCGCGCATAAAGGTCTCGAGCGATTGGGGGTCGGGGACGGAATCCTGCCAATTGAAGCGCTCGAATTCCTTGCGCCGCCCCTCACGCACGTTATGAATCAAATTTTCGTCGTCATGGCTGACAAAGTACGGGAAGGGAGCCGACTCGGCATACTCCTCGCCCATAAATAAAAGTGGGACGAAAGGTGAGAGAAGAACGGCTCCGGCGATTAATTTGAGAGATTCGAACGAGACGATTTGCGATAGGCGTTCGCCCCCAGCGCGATTTCCAATTTGGTCGTGATTCTGGCTGAAGGCAACGAAACGATGAGGGGGAATTTTCGCCGATGAATTCCCATGCCGGCGACGCCGGAAATGAGAATATTGTCCGGAATAGGCGAATCCCTCGGAATAGGCCTTCGCGAGATCCCGGATGGAGCCGAAGTCTTCGTAATAGCCACTGCGTTCACCCGTGACGAGGCAATGAAGGGCGTGATGGAAATCATCATTCCATTGTGCGTCGAAACCACAGCCTCCCTCGTCGCGGGATTCGACTGTGCGCGAATCGTTTCTGTCATTTTCCGCGATCAGGTGGATGGTTCGGCCGGTACGAGCCGCAAATTCGCGAACTCGCGACGTTAATTCCTCGAGGAAAGGTTTCGCGGAAGCGTCGATAATGGCGTGTATTGCATCCAGCCGCAAAGCGTCGACGTGAAATTCGGAGACCCAATATAAAGCGTTCTCGATAAAGAAACGGCGAACTTCGTCACTATCGGGACCATCGAAATTGATCGCATTGCCCCAGGGAGTGCAGTAACGATCCGTGAAATACGGGCCGAACTCGGCGAGGTAATTCCCTTCAGGCCCCAGGTGGTTATACACGACGTCGAGAGTGAGCCCCAAGCCAACATGATGACAGGCATCTACCAGTCTTTTCAGCCCGTCAGGCCCACCGTAGGAATTTTGGACTGCGTAGGGATAGACGCCGTCATAACCCCAATTGCGTTCACCGGGAAACTGCGCGACGGGCATCAATTCAAGCATGGTGATGCCGAGCGACCTCAATTCCGATAGTCGCGGGATGATGGCGTCAAAGGTGCCTTCTTGAGTAAACGTTCCAACATGGATCTCATAGAAAATAGCAGCCGTGAGCGCGAGCCCCCTCCAGCGCGAATCAGACCAGGAAAATTTCGAGCACTGGAACTGGGACTCGCGATGAACTCCATAAGGCTGAAAGCGCGATGCCGGATCGGGACGCTCACTTTTACCGTCCAGGCGGTACATGTACGTCGTACCCGAAGGGACATTGTTACTGGAACAGTGAAAATATCCGCGGTCGAGTTTTTCCATCGGCACAAGCGCAGAGCGAGTTCCATGGATCTGCAATTCCACTTTGTGCGCGAAGGGGGCCCACACCAGGAAAGAACAAGAGCCGTCTTCGAGAAGAGTGGCTCCGAGCGTGGTATTGGGCTGTGCCAACATATACGAGGAAGTAAGGGAATAATTGAAGCAGCGACACAAATTTTACACTAAGCTGCGGGCCTTTGGCGACTTGTATAGGATCCAGAACAGCCCGGACTGAGTGGGGATTTTGGGGATTCTAAACAGCCCGGGCTGTTCCCGGAAGCCCTCCGGTGATAAAGCGTCTCGAACACAGTGCCCAGCGACGAGACTATCGAGCGGCCCGAAGGCGAGTAGCGATGGCCGAGCGAAGAATTCTCTCGAGTTCGAGGCGCCGGTACGGAAAGGACAGGAAATCAAAAGCTCCTGCATTGATTGCCGCGAGATATTCGCGGTACTCGTCCGCGCAATCCGGCGTCGACACAACGATAACCGGCGGTTCTGCAACTTCGCGTTTTGCCTGCTTCACCAAATCCCGGCAATTTCCATCTTCAAGCCGGAAGCCACAAAGGCATGCGTCAATGTTCTGGGTGTTGAGCCAAGTATGGGCGTCCGACAAGCCCTTCACCCAAACTGTGTTGACGGGGTATGGCTCGAGTAGTTGCGCTAAGGTGTCCGACATTTGCCGGTCCGCCGTCGCGACCAAAATCGTGGGGCTCCCAGTTGCCAAAGTGAAATCGGCAGTCGGGTTCGAGCCTTGGAACTCTTCGGCGGAGACCAGCACGGTGTTCATAGCCTGCGCCTTTCTCACTGAGGTTGGGGGAGAAGAAGAAGGAAGCCGGCCCAGCCCTTCTGGCCTTGATCTCTCAAGGCGCCTCGACTTCCTGTCTTCTTCATCCTATGAAACGGAATTAACATTCCGCAGACGCATAATCCTCGGGATGAAGCTCCCGGACAATACCGTTGATTGGTTAGGGACGTGCAGGAACTCGCTGTAGGCTGCGCTCAAGTATTTCGCTGACGAAGCAACAACGAAGAGAACTGCAATGGTGGTCGCGGGCAGAACGCGATGGTACCGCCTTAAGGGGAGGGAATTTCAAGGTTCAATAATTTGATTTCGCACCGCATAGCGAACTAGCTCGCTTACCGTGTGCAATTGCAGCTTGCGCATAATGTTGGCGCGATGGGTCTCCGCAGTTTTAACACTGATACAGAGCGAGGAGGCCACTTCCTTGCTACTTTTTCCCTCGGCAAGCAACTGCACTATCTCACGCTCGCGGGACGTCAGACGATCCCCAACTAACTCGGGCGGTTCCGCTCGAGAGCCCCCGCTGAAATTGCTAAGAATCACCTCGGTAGCACGAGGAGTGAAGAACGGCTTATGACTGGCGAGCGTTTCGACGGCGATGACAAGATCGCGATCGGAATCCGATTTGACCATGTATCCGCGCACGCCGGCATCCAAAATCTCGCGGATCAATTGGTCGGAATAGTGCACCGAAAGAATCAAGACCTCCGTGTTCGGCGACGCTTTCCGAATCCTTCGGGCAGCTTCCACACCGTTCAACTCGGGCATACTGATATCGAGGATTACGACATCAGGTTTGAGTTCCTCGGACTTCGCCACGGCCTCACGGCCGGTGTGAGCTTCGCCGCAAACTTCCCACCCTGCATGAGATTGAAGGAGCGCCTTAACTCCACGGCGCATCAGGTCATGATCATCGGCAATTAAGATACGAAGAGTTTTCATGTCAAGCCAGCACGATTAGTAGCAGATAGCATTAAATATGCGGGAAAGCCATACCGTTACTCCTAGCCGAGGCAAGCTTAGCACCTCGCACGAAAGTGGTCAAAATTATATAAAAGTGATTCTCGGTCTCGCGGGGTGCAGGCCAACCAAACCGGGCACAACGCGGGTGCGACAATGTAGATTGGAACCGTCCAGAGAAGATATTGCTAAGGTTCAGTACCATAAAAACAAAATGGGCGTCGTTGATAAAGGCTGTACTTACAGAGCTTCGACATTCGTCTGGAGACACGGAACAGAAGTGGTACCAGTATTGCAAGTAGTACACGCGTAGTTGAAACTTCGAGGAGGTTTATCGCATGAAGAACGTTCGCAATATCGCCCTTTCGATCATATCCAGCGCGCTGCTCGCTGGTGCGGCGTGGGCTTTGCCTGCGTCTCCGGCAGCACATCAGTCCGGAACGCCGAGCCAGAGCGCGGCGCAACTGCAGTCGGCTTCCGGAAAGATCACGGCCGTTTCGAGCGGTTCTTTCACGCTCAAGACCATGGCGAGCAATCCGCCACAGCGTGAAGCCTCTGCGCAAAGCCAAGACCCGAACCAGAGCAAGGATCAAGGCAAAGAAATGACGTTTACCATCGACCAGAATACGACGGTGGACGGAAAACTGGCAGTTGGTGCGAATGCAGACGTTAGCTATCGGACCGATGCCAATGGCAACAATGTAGCTGTCACCGTACACGTAACTCCACAGTCATAAAGTCGCTTTCAGCTAGACCCTGGTCCAGGACTCCTTGAAACAC